>JAGCYV010000020.1 GCA_017960605.1 Bacteroidales bacterium
AACAAAATGTACGCAATCGTAGAAATCGCAGGCAAGCAATTCAAGGTCGCCCAAGATCAGAAGATTTTCGTCAATCGTCTCCACAACGACGAGGGTAGCGAAGTGTCTTTTGACACCGTGATGCTTAAAGACAATGATGGCAAGGTTGAAGTGGGCAAACCTTACATTGCAGGAGCCAATGTCAAGGCCACCGTCCTCCGCCACCTCAAGGGCGATAAGGTTCTGGTGTTTAAGAAAATCCGTCGCAAAGGCTATCAGAAAATGAACGGCCACCGTGACTATCTGACCCAGATCAAGATTGACAGCATCAATTAATTGTCTAACCGTTAAAAACAAGAAACAATATGGCACACAAAAAAGGTGTTGGTAGTTCCAGCAACGGTCGTGAATCCGAAAGCAAACGCTTAGGTGTTAAGATTTTTGGCGGTCAGAAATGTGTCGCCGGCAACATCATTGTCCGTCAGCGCGGCACCGTCCACAACCCCGGTGAGAACGTGGGTATGGGCAAGGACCACACGCTCTTCGCATTGGTCGATGGCGTGGTGAAGTTCCACAAAGGCCGTGAGGACCGCTCGTATGTGAGTGTTGTTCCCGCCGAGTAATCGCAACGAAACTTTTTCATAACATTGGATGTCCCTCTCCTGCCGTTTCGGCAGGGAGGGTTTTTTATTTGTGTCCTGTAAGAGGGTGGCGGTCAGGATTCCAGCTGTATCCGTACGCTTTCGGCGTGGATTTTCTCCAGCATTTCCTTGGTAAAGGTGGGGTCGAGTCCCATGCTTTCAGCCAGTTGCAAGCGGTCGCGCACCACGTCGGCCCAGCGGCCCGACTGATAGACGGGCATGTGCCGCTCGTGTTTGATGGAGGCTATTTGGCGCGACAACTCCATACGCTGGCTGAGCATGCCTAACAGGCTGTGGTCGATGGTGTCGATGTTTTCGCGCAGGGCGGTCAATTGAGGTATCGCCTCGCTGTCGGGAGCGACGGGGGTGTGCAGGGTTTCTTCCAGCAGAAGCTTAAACTCGTCGGGTGTGATTTGCTGTACGGCGTCGGTCCAAGCATCGGCAGGGTGGGGATGTACCTCAATCATCAACCCGTTGTAGTCCATCTGCATGGCGGTTGAGGAGAGGGGTGCCAGCAGGTCGGCGCGGCCGCCGATGTGGCTGGGGTCGCAGAGGATGGGAATGTCGGGCATCTCACGGCGGAACTCCATGGCTACCTCCCATACAGGAGCGTTGCGATAGCCGTTGTTGTGGTACATGCTGAATCCGCGGTGCACGGCGGTGATGTGGCTGATGCCCGCCTGTCGCAGACGTTCCACGGCACCGAGCCAAAGGCTTACGTCGGGACATACGGGATTTTTCACCAGCACATCCATGCCGCTACCCTTCAGAACTTCGCAGATTTCGCCGACCATGAAGGGATTGGTGGTGGTGCGGGCACCGAGCCATATGGTTCTGACTCCGTGTTGGAGGCAGAGCCCCACATGCTCGGGACGGGCCACCTCGCAGCAGTATTGCACATGGTAGGTGTCGGCGAGTTCCTGCATCCATCGCAGGGCGGGTTCGCCCAGTCCTTCGAAGCCTCCTGGACGGGTGCGTGGTTTCCATACGCCACAGCGTATCAGACTCACTTGCGGTATCTTGCAGAGAGCCTCTGTTGCTTCACGCAGCTGTTCGCGACTTTCTACACTACAAGGTCCGGCGATGATTGTTTTGCCCATGGGTTGGTCGTTAAAATGTTTTGCAAAGATACACAATATTTTCCAATTACCGACGTTAATTTGGTATGAAAATAAAGTTCCTCAAACTGAAAAGTTGGCTGCTCATCACTGCGATGAGTGCCTTGGGTCTCTCTTCCTGCCACTGCCACAAACAGTTGGCAGAACCTGAACCGGAGCCCGAACCTGCTGTGCGCGACCGTGGAGAAGCGCGTCTTATGTACGGTGTGCCGACGATGGATTTCCAGATTCGCGGGCAAGTGAAAGACGCAC
The DNA here is from genome assembly GCA_017960605.1 of Bacteroidales bacterium. GTDB lineage: Bacteria > Bacteroidota > Bacteroidia > Bacteroidales > P3 > Colimorpha. Next base: position 1,991 of record JAGCYV010000020.1, read on the forward strand.
AAGGAAAGCCGGTGAAGGACATCCGCATCAATATGTTGGAGCGCAATATGGAGGTGCAGGGAACAGACCTGCAAGGCGACGCTGAGGCTATTGAGCGGTGGCTGGAGAATAGTTCGGTGGTTACCGACAGGCAGGGTCGCTTTGAGTTGAAGAACAGCGGACTGCCACAGGAGCAGGTGCGTCTGCTGGTGCGTGACGTGGATGGCAAGAAGAACGGCGAGTACAAGAACCGCATGGTGGAGATGGAGGTCACGGCCGACGATGTGGATCGTACCCACGCCGGAGGCTGGAACCAAGGCACCTTCAACAAAGATATCGAAATCAAGTTGGAAGACAAATAATATGAAACTCTGTTTTTTAAAAGCAAAACACTGGCTGCTGGTGGTTGTGATGACATTGGTAGGTGTCGCCGCATCATGTACCAAGCCTGACATGTATGGATGCCCACCATCTGAGTATAACGATTCTATATTGAATCAGTGATGGGTCTCTCTCTTAAACAGCGTGTCGGCCTGGAGCTGCAACGCTCGCTGAGAAAGACCAACGAACAGTTGCATCCGCTGCGTACACTCTTCTGGGAGTGTACGTTGCGTTGTAATATGTCGTGTCGCCACTGCGGCTCGGACTGCAAGGTGCAGCCCGAGGTGAAGGATATGCCGGCAGCTGACTTCCTGAAGGTTATCGACTCCATCACCCCGCATGTCGACCCCCACAAGGTATTCATTATCTTCACCGGCGGCGAGGCGTTGCTGCGCTCTGACTTGGAGGAGGTGGGAAAAGAACTCTATCGCCGTGAGTTCCCATGGGGTGTTGTTACCAATGGCTTCCTGCTCGATGAGAAGCGGTTGCAGAGCCTGATGGCCAGCGGCATGCACTCGATTACCGTCAGTCTTGACGGATTCGAGCAGCAGCACAACTGGATACGGCGCCACCCGCAGTCGTTTGAGAAAGCCACAGAGGCCATTAAGCTATTGGTTAAGCAGAAGAATCTTTTATGGGACATCGTCACCTGCATCAATCCGCAGAACTATCCTCAACTGAAGGAATTCAAAGAATATCTTGTCTCGCTGGGTGTTCCCGCTTGGCGCTTGTTCAGCATCTTCCCCATGGGACGTGCCGCTAACGACCCTGAATTGCAACTTGCCGATGAACAATTCAAGGGTATTCTCGACTTTATCAAGGAAAGCCGTGAGAAAGATTCGCGCATCGATGTCAGCTATGCCTGCGAAGGTTTTTTAGGTGGATATGAACAGAAAGTTCGTGACCATTTCTTCTACTGTCGTAGCGGCGTCGAGGTGGCTTCGGTTCGTTGCGACGGTGCCATCAGCGGTTGTACCAGTGTCCGCAGTCACATGGACCAAGGAAACATCTATCGGGATGATTTCTGGGAGGTTTGGCAGAACCGCTTTCAGGTGATGCGCGACCGCCGGTGGGCCAAGAAGGACCAGTGCAAGGACTGTAAGGTGTGGCGCTACTGCGAGGGCAGCGGATTACACCTATATGATGACAATGGCAGGTTGTTGACCTGCCATTACAATCGTTTGTATCAATAAGAAAGAGTTGAGAATTATCGTTCTCTGACGGTAGAGGAACCCGATGTCTCGCATCTTACGGAGGGGTTGCAGCTGCTGGAGACAGTGCCATAGGTGAGTTTGCTGGCACCGCTGAGATTCACCCGCAGGATGTCGCAGCAGGTAACGTCGGCCGTCGAAGCACCACTCAAGTCGCCTCTCACGTCGGTTGCATCAAGGGCGATAGCATTCAGGGTGCTGGCGCCGCTGAGATCGATGTCTTGGGTGCTGGTGCAGTAGCCGGTGATGGAGGCTGTGGAGGAGCCGCTGAGGTCAAGGTCGATGTTGTTGGCCTGCACATTGCCCCTGTAGGTTGAGGCGCCGCTGAGGTCGATATCCACGTTGCCGCCGGAGAGGTCGCCATCAAAATAGGAAGCACCACTGAGGTTAAGACTGCGAAGTGTGCTGACGGGGATGATGGCTTTGGCCTCGCCGACATAGGCGGTGCCCGGCTTGAAGCCAATAAGCAGGTATCCATTCTTTACCCTTAAATCCAGCCGGTCGTGGGCGCGTTCTCCCACGGTGATGACAATGCTGGACACTTGATCGCTCATGGTGACGTTGAAAGCATCACTCACATTCAGACCGGAATAGGAGCCGCTGACGGAGTAGTTTTTGGTGACGGGGTTGCCATAATCGGAGGAACATCCGATGAAGAGAGCACAGATGGCCAGTAGAAGAAATGTACGTTTCATAGTTTGTTTTTGAATCGTTTTGCGATGCAAAAGTACAAATATTTTGTCAAATGGAGAAAAAATAGTATCTTTGCATCCGCAAATGTGGATAGATTTGTAATGATTGCAACCACGAGAAAAAATGCTAAAGCGTTGTTCAACTGCGACTTCATTCCAAAATCTGTTACATTTAAAAGTCATGTTTAACAAACAAAAATGTAACAACAATGAGCTATTTCTTCACTTCTGAATCAGTGAGCGAGGGCCATCCCGACAAGGTGGCCGACCAGATCAGCGATGCGCTGCTGGATGAATTTCTTCGTCATGACCCCGAGAGCCATGTGGCTTGCGAGACGTTGGTGACTACCGGATTGGCTGTAGTGAGCGGCGAGGTGAGTTGCAACGGTTATGTCGATGTGCAAGGTACGGTGCGCGATGTCATCAAGGGCATTGGCTACACCAAGGGCGAGTACAAGTTCGAGTCCGAGAGCTGCGGTGTCCTCTCCGCTATCCACGAGCAGAGTCAGGATATCAATCAAGGTGTCAGCCGCAAGGAAAAGAAGAACCAGGGAGCCGGAGACCAAGGCATGATGTTCGGCTATGCCTGCCGTGAGACCGACGAGTTGATGCCGTTGCCTATCTGTCTGGCACATGTTATCTTGATTGAACTTGGAAAGATACGCCGCGAAGGCAAACAAATGAAGTATTTGCGCCCAGACGCCAAGAGTCAGGTGACGGTGCAGTATAGTGATGGAGGCAAGCCCGAGCGTATCGACGCCATCGTGGTCAGCACGCAGCATGACCCCGACGCCACGCAGGAACAGATTCGTGCTGACGTGGAGAATGTTCTCCTTCCGCGTGTAGTCAAGCGTCTGCCGAAAGCCACGCAGAAACTCTTTGCCAAGAAGGACTACAAACTGCATGTGAATCCGACGGGTAAGTTTGTTATTGGCGGTCCTCATGGCGATACAGGCCTCACGGGTCGCAAGATTATCGTTGATACCTACGGCGGACGCGGAGCTCACGGTGGCGGTGCTTTCAGCGGCAAGGATGCCTCGAAGGTCGATCGTTCGGCCGCTTATGCCACCCGTCATATTGCCAAGAATCTTGTGGCTGCGGGTCTCTGTGATGAAGCCCTTGTGCAGGTGGCCTATGCCATCGGTGTGGCTGAGCCTGTGGGCCTCTATGTCAATACTTACGGCACCGCCAAAGTGAAGATGAGCGATGGCGAGATCGCCGCCAAGGTGAAGAAACTATTTGACCTGCGACCCTACGCTATTGTTGAACGCTTCGGCCTCAAGAACCCTATCTTCCGTCCTACCGCCGCCTATGGCCACATGGGACGCGACCCCTATGAAGACTATGTCACCGTCTCTGACGCTGCCGGCCGTCGCCGTAAGAAGAAAGTGCAGTTCTTCGGCTGGGAGAAACTCGATATGGTGGAAAGAATCAGGCAAGAATTTAAAATATGAATTTCACGGGCTTGATTATCGGTGTCGCAACATTCCTTTGTATTGGCCTTTTCCATCCCATAGTGATTAAAGCAGAGTATCATTTCGGTGTAGGTTGTTGGTGGGCGTTTCTGTTATTGGGGCTGGTTTGCATTGGCGGGTCATTATTTGTTGAGAGTACAGTATTATCTACTATGCTTGGTATTGCGGCCTTCTCTAGCCTGTGGTCCATCTTGGAACTCGTCAAGCAGCGTGAACGTGTCAAGAAAGGTTGGTTCCCGGAAAATCCCAAAAGAAAAAATAAATAGTTTATGACGAAACTGAGTGTGAATATCAACAAGGTGGCCACCATACGCAATGCGCGTGGCGGCCACATTCCTGATGTAAGGCAATTTGCTATCGACTGTGAACGCTTCGGTGCGCAGGGTATCACTGTGCATCCCCGTCCCGACGAGCGGCATATCCGCTACGCCGATGTCTATGACATCAAGCCTATCATCACCACGGAGTTCAATATCGAAGGAAATCCGAAGGGTGTCTCCAAGAGTAAGCCCTATGGTTTTATCGACCTTGTGAAGGAAATTAGGCCCACGCAGGTAACCCTGGTGCCCGATGCCGAAGGGGTGCTGACCAGCAACGCTGGCTGGGATACCGTCAATAATCAGCAGTACCTCTGCGACGTGGTCAGGGAGTTCAAAGCTTGCGGCATCCGCGTGAGCATCTTCATCGACGCCAACCCGCAGATGATCGTGATGGCCGCCAAGACGGGCACCGACCGTGTGGAGCTCTACACCGAGAGTTATGCAAGCCGTTATGCCGCCGGACGAGAGGAAGCCATCAAACCCTTTGTGGAGGCCGCCAAAGTGGCCCGCGACTGTGGCCTCGGTCTCAACGCCGGCCACGACCTGTCTTTAGAAAATCTTGCCTATTTCCACCAGCAGATACCTTGGTGCGACGAGGTGAGTATCGGCCACGCCCTCATCAGCGACGCCCTCTATCTCGGCATCGAGGAGACTATCCACCGTTATTTGGATTGCTTGAATGCATGACTGTTTAACTGCTTGAGTGTATGAAAAGGATTGTCATCGCTTTGCTGCTGGCCGTTACATTGTCCGCCGTAGCGCAGGAACAAATCAATCTCGGCCTTATTCCCACGCCGCAGAGGGTGGAGGTGAAAGGTGAAAGTTTAAAGGTGAGTGGTGAGAGGTTGAAGGTGAAGGAGGTGATGGTAGAGAAACTGCCAGTGGAGGCTAACGAAGAGCAGGCGTACCAGTTGGTGATAGAGCCGAAGCGGGTGACGATACGGTATGTAGGCGAGGAGGGTTTGCACAACGCCCACCTGACGCTCAATCAGTTGTTGAGGCTTTACGGCGGCAGCGTTCCCTGTTGCACCATCACCGACTGGCCAGCTTACAAGTATCGCGGCTGGATGGACGATATCAGCCGAGGACCTGTACCTCATGCGACCTACCACAAGAAGCAGTACGAAGTGCTGCATGCGCTGAAGTACAACTTCAGCAACTACTATACCGAGCATACGCTTTACCAGAAGGAGTTCCCTGACCTCGCACCGGCGTACGCCGCCGACTGCAAGCCGCTCCCCGACGAGGTGATCAACCTGCAACTCTTCGCCCACGCCGAGAAGACGCTGCGAGTGCCGTTCTATCAATATATGATGGACAGCAAGGCCAACTTCAATCCAGACAATGAAGCTACCTACGAATTCCTGCGGAAGCGCATTAAGGGTGCCTTTGAGCGTATCCCTACGTCTCCATTTTTTATCATCAACTGCGACGAGACCGAGCAGCTGGGCACGGGACGGGCGAAAGCACTCGTCGATCGCAAAGGTGCCGACCAAGTGTATGTGGATTATATCAACCGTTGTTATAACCTCATAAGGGAAGTTGGCAATCCTCGCGTGGTGATGTGGGGCGATATTGTGGCGAAGAATCCGGCGATGATGAAGCAGTTGCCGAAGGATATGACCTACATCATGTGGGCCTACGAGCCGCTGGACAGCTACGACCACCTGATAAAACCCTTCAAAGAGAATGGAACCCCCTTCTGGGTGGCGCCGTCGCTGTCGCACAGCAGCAATATGATTCCCAATCCCTACCGCTACATGAAGAATATCGCCAACCTGGCTCGCGACGGCTGGCGTAGCGGTGCTGAAGGATTGATGAACACCTGCTGGGATGACAACGGTGAGGCTCTGTTCGACAACTGCTGGCACGGTCTCTTCTGGAGCGCCGAGATGGCGTGGAACCCCATCAAGACCGATGACCCCGAGGAGTTTGCGAGAAGGGAGAAGCAGTTCAACGAGAACTTCGAGCGGTTGTTTTATGGCGCTGCCGATAATCTGCCCATTAGCCCCATTCAACCCACTGCTCCCAAGACACAGCAACTTTACGAGGCGGGGGCTTTGGAGAGCGACCCCGACATTGCCGACTGGTACACCTCCGCCGCACTGATGGAGCCGCTGTTGAACTTCAACCCCGACAATATCTCGGACGCCATGAGCGACCGCTGCGACAGGGTGATTAAGAAGGTGATGGCGTTGGACAAGGAGATTGACTCTGCCGCCAACCCACATGCCCACTACGCCCTGATGCGCATAAGGCAGACGGTGTTTAAATCGATTCTGCGAAAGATGATGTACCACCAATTAGATGGCAAGGATGAGACCATGAAGGAAAGGCTGAAGATGATGAAGGGGCAGTACTGGATGTTCCTCACCGACCTCAAACGCGAGTACCTGCGGCTGTGGGATCAGGAGAATGGCGAGTACGAGAGGTATATCGTGTGCAACCGCTACGATGATTTGGCCCGCGAGGTGCTGGAATTGGACAGGAGGGTGTTCTTTGAGGTTGCGACATCGTCGCAATATATGGAACCGATGGTGACGTTGCGGACGCTGTATGGCGATAAGGATATCTACTACACGCTCGACGGCTCAGAGCCGACAGCTTCTTCGACCAAGTATGAGGGGCCGTTCCCGCTGGAGCGGTCGGCCACCATCAAGGCTATCGCTTTTAATAAATACGGCGAGGGGGTGATTACGGAGCAGTATCTGTTGTCGCACATGGGTATGGGTGCAAAGATTAAGCTGAACACACAATTCTCCACCTATAAGTCCATTTATTCGGGTGGGGGAGAAGATGCCCTTATCGACGGACAGCTGGGCAGCAACACCACCTATGCCGATGGTCACTGGCAGGGGTACTGGGGCGACAGCATCGACGCTGTCATCGAACTCCCCACTCAAGCAATCAAGCAATCAGGCATTCAGGAAATCAGTATGCGCTTTATGCAAAACACCTTCGACTGGATATTGGCGCCGAAGGAGATAAAGGTGTATGCGTCGAAGGACGGCAAGGAGTGGACGCTGGTGGCCGACAAGCAGTTTGATATAGACCCGCGAGAGACCGGCATGCGCCTGAAGCAGTACACGGTTCCCCTTGATTTTCGATTTTCAATTTTCAATTTTCAATTTATAAGGGTTGTGGTTCCCAATCCAGGTCCGCTTCCCGAATGGCATACCGCGCCCGGTTATCCTTCTTGGCTCTTCGCCGACGAGATTGTAATACATTGATTTTGGATTGATATTTGATGCATAAGTAGCAGATATATTGTAATATACAGCGATTTTACCCTCTTTTTGGCTGTTTTTGTCAAGAAGAGGGTTATTTTTTGTGTATTTGGAGGCGTGAGATGAGGTTTATGGGGCTAAAACGAGGGGATGAGAAAAATATTTTCGTATGTTTAGTGAAGATTTACAGTCAGTTGTGATTTTAGAACGAAAATTTTTGAAAAAATATTTTGTCGGAATAGAAAAAGGTTGTAATTTTGCAGCCGTTTTCCGCCTTGGGAAAGGGATGTTGAAAACGAGAGAGGTTTGAAACGGATGAGAAGATAGAGATAGCGTGTGTCAATCATTATATAAATAGGTATAGTGAGGACACGAAGACGAGTCAAAAGGTAAAAAGAACAATTCTTACAATGAAGAGTTTGATCCTGGCT
>JAGCYV010000021.1 GCA_017960605.1 Bacteroidales bacterium
TCTTTTTTTTTCTCTTTTCACTTTTTTTTGTATCTTTGCATTTTGTATATATGTACCCATTTATGAAGAAGATTCTGCTCAGTCTATTGGCATTGTGTGCCTTAAGTACCGCAATCGCGCAAGAGGTCAAATGCGGCATCGACACGAGGGTGCTGGTGAAGGAACAGATTGCCGCCGGTGTCACCCATATGGACTTCTTGGCAAAGATGAGCGGTCCGGAGTTCGACCGCGACAGGCTTCTGAAAGCCGACATCATGATTGGCGGACAAGCTGGAAACATTGTCTCGTTGCAGGTGCCGGTAAAGAGCCTCCGTGTGTTGGAGGAGAATCGCGAAGTGGTGCAATACAGCGTTTGTCACCCGATAGCGGCACCCCACATGGAGAACACCCGTATCGACACCCGTACCAACGAGGTGCAGGCCGGAGAGGGCACCAGCGACAGCATGGCCTACGACGGCACAGGTGTCTATATAGGCATCACCGACTGGGGATTCGACTACACAAATCCCAACTTCAGGGAATTGGACGGAGACGGCATCCGCATCGACCGTGCATGGGACCACTTTCGCAAAAGCGGACCGGCACCGGCCGGATACAACTACGGCACAGAAATCGTCGGAAAGAACGATTTGCTTCGGTACAGATGCGACACCGCCAACATCTATGATTTCGCCACCCACGGCTCACATGTGGCCGGCATTGCCGCCGGAAGCGGTATGAACAACAGGAAATACCATGGTCAGGCTCCCGGAGCCCGTCTGCTGATGTGCACCTTCGGCCTCAACGAATCCAACTGGATGAACGGAGTTGCATGGATGACACAGGTGGCAAGGAATAATAGCCGTCGGCTGGTGGTGAACAGCAGTTGGGGCATGTACAGTTTCAGCTGTCTGGACGGCATGTCTCTGCTCGACCAAGCCATCGACAACATGAGTGAAGAAGGTGTGGTGTTTGTCACCAGCGCCGGCAACAACGGCGACGTCAATTTCCATATCAGCCGCAATTTCAGCGAGACGCCCGACACCTTGAAAACGGTCGCCAACTACTACAACTATTCCGAAACCGCCATCGGACAGACGCTGATTATCTGGGGAGAAGAAGGATGTGATTTCGACGCCTACTTCCGCATGAAGTCGAACGACAGTATCTGGGTCAGCCCCATATTCACAACCAGAATGGTGAACGACGCCGACACCAACGTGATATACGACACCCTCCATTGCAACGGCATCGACATCGACTACCGCGTGATGGTAGAGCATCGCAATCCCTTTGACCACCGTCCGCACATCCAGATGGACATCACCAAGAACACGGCCCTGCAACTTCAGTTGTTCATCGTGGGCGACAGCGGAAACGTCCATGCCTGGAACTTAGCCAAACTGACCAACGACGCCGGCAACATGGGAGCCGCCTTCACTTACGGCACCGCCGCCGACCGTCAGCAGGGATTCGTGTCCGGTAACCACTTCTACGGCATCGGCGAACCGGCCTGCGCCAGGAGCGTCATCAGTGTGGCCGCCCACAAAGCCGACTTCTGGTCCTACGACCACACGCAGCTCTATCCAGGATATATTACCAGTTTTTCCAGCTACGGCCCGCTGATTGACGGCACCCTGAAGCCCGAAATATCAGCGCCGGGAAAAGACGTCATCTCCTCCCTGAGCCATTGGACCACCGAGTCGTACACCGCCAAAGACAGCATGACCTACAACGGACGGATATACCGATGGGCCTCGATGCAGGGTACCTCGATGTCCTGTCCCGCCGTGACCGGCATTGTGGCACTTATGTTACAGGCCAACCCCTATCTGGGCATCAACCGCATCAAAGACATCATTGCCACCACCGCCCGCAGCGACCAAGCCACAGCGGCGTCTCCCTCTGGGCCTCTGCCCAACAACCAATACGGTGCCGGCAAGATTGACGCCCTCAACGCCGTCAATAAAGCCCTCAGTTATGTCAGCATACAGGAGGTAGAGGAATTCCGTCCACCCATCCGCATTTACCCCAATCCCTCAAACGGACAAATAACCGTCAATACCGGTTGCGGAGAACAACAGACGCTGCGTGTTTATACGACCAACGGGCATTGTCTGATGTCGATACCAGTCACAACGACCACCACCATTGATACCCGTTCCTGGAATCGGGGCATCTATATCCTCCGCGTGGGTTCCAGAACTGAAAAATTGATTGTACAGTAATGCTCAAACTCTTCCAACGGAACATGGCACTCCAGATAGTGCTCATCCTCGCAGCCGTCGCGCTGCTGTGGATGAAGCCGTTGGTGTCTCCGCCCATGCTCTCCGTCGGAGAGCACCCCGCCATCCTTTACAGCCTCTTGTGCTCCTGGCTGGCATCGGTTCCGAGGTTGGCTGTCGTTTTAGCCCTCGTGCTCACCCTTGTCGGAGGCATATGCATCAACATACTCCTTGCCGATGTCGGACTTGTCTCACAAAACACGCTGCTTCCTGCCCTACTCTACATCACCCTTGTCAGTGCAGGAGCCAACACTTTGACACCGGAGATTATCGTATGCAGCGTCTCTATTGCCTGTCTTGCCCCCCTCATGCTTCGGAGCAGCCTGCTCACCATACCTCCCTCCAAAGCCTGTGGAGCCACCGCTCTCATAGGCATCGCCACCCTCTTCCACATGCCCGCTGTTGCCCTCATGCTCAGTTATATGCTCATCGCCGCCAACTTCCGTCTTTATGGCTGGAAAGACTGGATTGTGATGTTCCTCGGTTTTCTTGCACCTTACATGCTACTGATTTCCGTACTATTCCTTACCGGCGACTTGGATTCTTGGTGGAATGGCGTCACGGCGGCCTTGGGAGATGTCATGCTGCGATTCGACCATCTCTCCCAACTGCAGGCCATCGGCGTCGGATTTCTGGCATTGATGTTCATTTGGAGCCTACTGAACATGTCGGTCCGTATGAACGAACATCCCGTCGTGTGGCGACAGAACGCATCAACGGTACTGCTCCTTTCCGTCGGTGCACTCGGAATGGCCATCTATTCTCCCCTATCGGCCAAAACCCTGGTTCCTTTTGCCATTCCCTTTGCATTCTGCTTCACCCATCTCTTGCTCCCCACCCAATCTTCCTTCGGGTTCCACGGACGCAAGAAACACACGTGGATTTACGAAACTCTATTTATACTTACTTTGATCGCCGCCTTTGTATGTTAGCCCCTTGTCTCATAACTGGCCGCCGAGAGGCGGGATGCGATGAAGCCGGACGCGGCCCCCTCGCGGGTCCGGTAGTGGCGGCGGCCGTCATACTTCCTCCCGACTATGGGAACCCTCTCCTCAACGATTCCAAACAGCTCAGCGAACGCCAACGCAACCAGCTCCGCATCGAGATAGAACGCGAAGCGATGGCATGGGCTGTCGCTGTTGTGGAGGCCGAAGAAATAGACCGCCTCAACATCCTCCATGCCTCTACCCACGCCATGTGCCTCGCCGTAAAGCAACTCTCCCTAAAACCCGAGTTCCTTCTCATTGACGGAAACCGGTTCTACAACGAGACCGATATCCCCTACCAATGCATCGTCAAAGGCGATGCCAAATACATGCCTATTGCCGCTGCAAGCATCCTCGCCAAAACCCACCGCGACGAACTCATGCTGCAGCTCCACGAGCAATACCCGCTCTACGGCTGGGACCGCAACAAAGGCTACCCCACCGCCGAACACTACAGAGCCATCGAGGAACATGGCCCTACACCCTTTCATCGTCACAGTTTCACATTATATAAACAGCATTCCTTATTCGATTAGCCATGATGGATTTTGTTAAACAGCTACATCTCAAGCGTATCATCCGTGACCTCAAGGCCACTCCGCGCGAAAAGAAAATCGACAACATCGAGGAAGTGAAGACCATCGGCGTCATTTGCCGTCTCACTGATGAACAGAACTGGAACATCCTCCACCACTTCGCCAAAGTAATGGAGAATCAAGGCAAGCATGTACATATCATTGCCCTCTTGCGCAAAGACCAGGAACTCGACTTTGTCATCACCCACCAGGCCACCCAAATCGTCCGCACCAAGACCGACTTCAATTTCTGGGGATTGCCCAACTATGAAGCCATACGTCCCTTTGTCGAACAGTCCTACGATTTGCTCATCGACACACTGGGCGAGGAAAACTTCTTCTCGCAATACATAGCCTTACGCACCACCGCCAGCCTCAAAGTGGTCTATGCCACACCGGCCGAAGATCCCTCCGAGGTATTCGACCTCATCATCCGTGGTGACGGTCAGGTGGAGCTCAAAGGCTTCTTCAACAATGTCATTGAATACTTAAGCATGATAAAAAAATGAAACAGCCACTATTCTCGGGCACGGGAGTAGCCCTCATAACTCCCTTCCGTCGTCAGCAGGAAACCGTCGATTTCACCAAACTCGAGGCACTCATAGAGCACATCATCACCTCCGGCGTCGATTATATCGTTGCCCTCGGCACCACCTCAGAAGCCGCCACCATGACAGAAAACGAACGTTCTGCCGTTCAGGAATTCATCGTCGAGACCGTCAGTGGCCGTCTCCCGATCATGCTCGGTTTGGGAGGCAACAACACGCTCAGTCTTAGCGACACCCTTGCCCGAACCAACTTCGACGGTATCAGCGGCTTGCTCAGTGTAACGCCCTACTACAACAAACCCAACCAGCGCGGCCTCATGGCTCACTACCGCACTGTTGCCGAAGCCTCTCCTGTGCCGGTTGTCATGTATAACGTTCCCGGACGCACCGGGGTTAATCTCACCGCCGAGACCGCTCTCGCCATCGCTGCCGAATGTCCCAACATCATCGGCATCAAAGAAGCCAGCGGAAACATGGCTCAGGTGATGGAACTCCTTCGCAACCGTCCCAATGGATTTCGCGTTATCAGCGGTGACGATGCACTCACCTATCCCATGCTCACCCTTGGAGCCGACGGCGTCATCTCCGTCATCGCCAACGCATTGCCCAAAGATATGGCCACCATGGTACATCTGGCCATGAAAGGAGAACTCAAAAAGGCACTCCCCATGCACTACCGCATGCTACCCTTGATGAACGCCATCTTTGAAGAAGGTAATCCTACTGGCATCAAGTCACTTCTCGAAACCGAAGGTATGATTTCCAATGTGCTGCGACTCCCTCTCGTCAAAGCCTCAAAAACCCTCACCAACAAACTTTCAACTCTCTACAATGAATATCGAGGCCAGGCTTGAAGAGGTGCGTGCCGAATACCTGCGGCGCATGACCAGGGGCGATGGGCACCTGTTGCATGAGGTGGAGACCTACGCCTCCAGTTGCAACGGCAAGATGCTTCGTCCCCGTATGCTGTTGCTGTCCGCCGCCACCCTCGGAGAAGAACATTTCCTCTCCAGCCGCACCCTCCTTCTCGCCGTCTGCGTCGAGATGCTCCACAACGCCTCACTCCTCCACGACGATGTCATCGACCATGCCGATTCTCGCCGCGGCCGTCCTTCGGTCAATGCACACTGGGGGAATTCCGTCGCCGTACTCGTAGGCGACTACCTCCTCGCACAAACCATGCAGCTCCTTGACGAAGTCGGCGACAATGATGCCACACGCCAAGTGAACCAAACTGTCCTCTCCATGGTTGAAGCCGAACTCCTGGCTCAGGAAACACTCAATCAATCAAGCAATCAAACCATCAAGCAATACCTGTCGATCATCGACGGCAAAACAGCCAACCTCTTTGCTCTTGCCGCCTCTCTCGGCAATCCACAGTACAAGAACTTCGGCCTCCATTACGGCCGACTCTTCCAAATGCGCGACGATATCGCCGACAACGAAGCACCGGAGTTCGTCGAAGAACTCATCCACCAAGAAACGCAAGAAATCAACAATATGAAATACAAATTATCAATATGAAAACAATGAAAAAAATACTTTTGGCGGTGATTTTGGTTTTCGCCTTTCACCTTTCACATTTCACCGTGAACGCACAGAACGCCAAACTGCCTGAGAACATCATGCTGAAAGACCTCGACGGGCAAAGCGTCCCTTCGTCGGTCATCCAAAACAACGGCAAACCCGTCATCATCAGTTTCTGGGCCACCTGGTGCAAACCCTGCAACCGTGAACTCGACGCCATCAAGGAAGTCTATGACGAGTGGCAGGAAGAAACTGGAGTGAAACTGGTGGCCGTCTCCATCGACGATGCACGTTCCGCCGCACGAGTCCGTCCTTGGGTCAACGGGAAAGACTGGCCCTACGAAGTCTTTCTCGACCAGAACAAAGACCTCGCCCACGCCATGAATGTCGGTGCCGATGTGCCTCATACCTTCATCCTCAACGGTGAAGGTGAGATCGTTTGGCAGCACAAAGGCTACCAAGACGGCGGTGAAGAGGAGCTGATAGAGAAAGTCCGCGAAATCCTCAAATAATGCAACCTATGAAAAAGATTCTTAGGGCATTAGTCCTCCTTTCATTTTTCACCCTTCACCTTTCACCTTTAATGGCTCAAGGCATTCTCGGCGGACATGTGACCGGCAATATACAGCTTGAGTCGCAGATGAGCCGCGCCGACAGCACCATCGGGGCCCCCGATGTGCCGCAGGGAATCCTGATGAACGCCCGTGCCGACGTGCTCTATACCAACGGCGACTTCAGCGCCGGCCTTCGATTCGAAGCCTACCAAGATCCTCTGCTTGGTTTCGACCCGCAATGGAAAGGGCAAGGACTGGCCCATTACTTCGTGGCCTACAACGGAGAACGCCTGAGCCTCACAGCAGGCCATTTCTATGAACAGTTCGGCAGCGGTCTGATACTCCGCACTTACGAGGATCGCTACCTCGGCATCGACAACGCTCTCCTCGGATTCAGTGCCAAATACCGTCCCATCGACGGCATCACCCTCAAAGCGGTGGCCGGCAAACAGCGCTATTTCTGGTCCCTCGGCGAAGGGCTGGTACGCGGTGTCGATGGCGAAATGGCACTCAACAGCCTCCTCCCCTTCATGGCCGAAAGCAAGCTGCGTGTCAACCTCGGCGCCGGATTCGTCAGCAAATACGAAGAAGACGAAACCATCGCCGCCGAAGCAGCCGGACACATCCTCAACCTGCCACTCAACGTAGGGGCCGGTGCATTCCGTGCCGACGTGGGTTTCGGCGGATGGAATCTTCAAGCCGAATACGCACGCAAAGGACAAGACCCCTCCGCACTCAACGGCTACATCTACCGCCCCGGTGAAGCCCTCAACCTTAACCTCAGCTACTCGCAGCGTGGGTTCAGCGCCGCCCTGCAAGCCAAACGCATCGACAACATGGGCTTCAAATCCGTACGCAGCCAGACAGGCGAGATGCTCTATATCAACTACCTGCCAGCCACCCCGCGCCAGCACACCTACGCTTTCCCCTCCATGTACCCCTATGCCACACAAGTGAATGGAGAGCAAGGGCTCCAAGCCGACGTGATGTATAAAATCAAGAAAGAAACCTGGCTGGGTGGCAAATACGGAACCGACCTGCATCTCAACAGCTCTGTGATGACCACCCTTGACACCACTGTCATCGGCGGCCGCGGAACTGAAGGCTACACCGTCGGCAACGGCACAGGCGACCTGCTCTACGGCGACCTCTCCTTCGAGGTGGCACGCAAACTCAGCAAAAGTATCAAAGTCAGCGCCACCTACCTCTACCAGGTCTTCAACCCCATTGTCGAAAACGAACACGGCAGCCTGCACCACAACAACGCGGTGGTGGCCGATGTGTCGTGGAAAGTGAGCAAAAAACACGCCCTCAGATTTGAAGCCGAATGGCTCGGAAGCGACAGCCGTTACGACCCCGAAGCCGGAGAAACCGACCGCCGCGCCGGCGACTGGGTGATGGGACTCGTGGAATGGAGCATCGGAAGCCATTGGTTCCTCTCCGCCAGCGACCAATACGCCTACAACGACGGCACCGGCAACTACTACAACCTCAGCGTCGGCTACACCCGGGGAGCCACCCGCCTGCAACTCGGCTATGGAAAACAGCGCGAGGGAATGCTCTGCATCGGCGGAGTATGCCGCCAGGTTCCCGCCTCCAATGGCCTCACCATCAGTTTAACCACAAGCTTCTAAGAGATAACCAATCATGAAAAAAACAATATTATTAGGGTTCATCGGGCTGTTCTGTTTTGCCGCCTGCGACAAGATTGAACCCGACCAATACACCGTCGCCACAAGCGGCGGAAGCGGAAACGGTGGCCGTTGGAGCAATGGCGGCACCCAATGCGCCCTCGTCGAGAAATACACCGGGCCCCGTTGCGTCAACTGCCCCAATGCCGACGTCACCCTCGACTCGCTCCATGTGCAGTACGGAGAGCAACTGGTCGTTATCTCCATCAACCACCCCACCGGACAAGGCGAACCCTTCCCCAACCAGCCCGACATGCGTACCGAAGCCGGTACCGCCTGGGATCAATACTTCGGCATCGGAGCCATCCCCGCCGCCTACCTCAACCGCAACAAAGCCAAACAATACAGCGGATCGATGGACAACCTCGGCAGCGACATCGGAGCACTCATCAACCAGGATCCCTCCATCGAACTCACCATCAATGCCGACGGCGACACCGCCACCCGACAGATTGACATCACGGTCAGCTACCACATCTACGACCGCCTCGAAGGCGACATCACACTCACACTGGCACTCACCGAAGACTCCCTTTCCTACCGCCAGCTCCACCCCTCCCGCGGCATCGTGAACGATTACATCCACAACCACATGCTACGTGACGTCATCACCGACACCTGGGGCGACGATATCCCCACCGACGGTGTCGCCGGCGAGAGCAAAGTCAAGAACTTCACCTATACCGTCACCAATCCCGACATCAAACTACAGAACTGCCACGTGGTAGGCTTCATCTCCTACAAAAACGACCGTTCCGTACTCAACTGCAACCAAGCTCCCGTTGTCATTAACCAGTAGGCATGAACAAGCGTATCCTCGGCTTAGCGCTGCCCAACATCATCACCAATATCACCGTGCCGCTCCTCGGCATGGTCGATATGGCCATTGTGGGGCACCTGTCGGGGGCGCACGTCAGCGCCATAGTGGTCGGCAGCTCCATCTTCAATCTCATCTACTGGAACTTCGGATTCCTCCGCATGGGCACCAGCGGCCTCACCGCACAGGCATTCGGAGCCGAACGATGGAACGAGAGCCTGAAAATACTCATCCAAGCCTGCTCCATCGCACTCCTCATCGCACTCCTCATCATCGCCCTCCAATGGCCTCTATCCGAAGCCGCCAAAGTGGTTTTCCGCAGCGACCCCTCGAACGGTCCTGAGGTGATGGACCTCGCCCTCACCTACTTCTTCGTGCGTGTATGGGCGGCACCCGCCACCCTCGGGCTCTACTCCATCAAAGGATGGTTCATCGGCATGCAGGATTCCAAGACCCCCATGTGGATTGCCATCGCGCTGAACTGCATCAATATCGCAGCCTCTCTCATCTTCGTGATGGTGCTCCACTGGGACATCTTCGGCGTGGCTCTCGGCACCGTCCTTGCCAACTATTCCGGTCTTGCACTCGGCATTCTCTTTCTCCGCCGACGCATCCACCGCGACAAAAACCTTTCGACCCTTCAATCCTTCAACCTTTCAACCCTGAAAGAAGCCCTGCATTGGCAAGAAATGCGCCGTTTCTTTAAGGTCAACGGCGATGTCTTTCTACGCACCGTCTGTCTTTCCACTGTCTTCACCTTCATTACCGCCGCCAGCGGCCGCATAAGCGAGAACATACGTGCCACCGACGGCATCCTGATGATGTTCTTCACCCTCTTCAGCTACATCATGGACGGCTTCGCCTATGCCGGCGAGAGCTTGGTGGGACGTCATATCGGTGCACGCCAGCAACGCCATCTCAAACTCGCCGTCCGTCTTCTGCTCCTCTGGGGATTGGCGCTGACCGTGGTCTTCACAGGCCTCTACGCCGCCTTCGGGAACCAGTTCCTGCACATCTTCACCGACCAGCAGGAGGTCATCGCCACTGCCCATGAATACATGCTCTGGGTGATTGTCATTCCCATCTGCGGCTTTGCCGCATTCCTCTTCGACGGCATCTTCATCGGCGCCACCGCCACACGCACCATGCGCAACGCCATGTTCGTCGCCACAGCAGCCTTCTTCTTGGTATATTACGGATGCAAGTACCTCTTCTCCCTCCACGAGCCACTCACCACTCACCTCTGGAACAACATCCTCTGGCAGGCCTTCATGGTATTCCTCATCCTGCGCGGACTACTGCAAGGCATACGCGTCCGGAAAGACATCTATGGAAAAGTTGGAAGTTGAAATGAGAATAGCAAAAACATACCAATATGGCCTTGTGATTGCTTTTGCAACCATAAGTCTCGCATTTCAACTTTCTTCCTCCTCCCTTCAGGCGCAGAATGTCGGCTACTCCGACCATAAGGGACGCGTCGTCGATGCCGAAACCGGCAAGCCCCTGCCCAACGTAAAGATAACCCATGCCATCGGCGGGCAATCCGACGCCGACGGCCGCTTCACCATCCGCTACTACCACACCGAGAGCGACCTCCGAGTCTTCCTCTCCCATCCCGGCTACTGCACCGACACCTTCAGCTTCGCACCCGCCTTCGTCAGCCTGCGGCGCATGACAGCCCAATCGCAGAAAAACCGTCCCAAGGTGGGCGTCGTCCTCTCCGGCGGCGGCGCCAAAGGAGTCGCACACATCTCTGCACTCCGCACCATCGAAGAAGCCGGTATCCCCATCGACATCATCTGCGGCACCTCCATGGGCTCCCTCATCGGCGCACTCTACTCCATCGGCTACTCCACCTCCTACCTCGACTCCCTCGTCCGCGCCCAAGACTGGACCACCCTCCTCAGCGACCGCGCCGACCCCTCCGGACTCACACTCCATCAACGCGAAGAGCAAAACACCTACGCCCTCATCCGCGGCATCGACAGCGACCGCCCGCAGCAAGGCGGACTCATCCGCGGACGCAACCTTATGCGACTCTTCCAACGGCTCTGCAGCGGCTACCTCGACAGCATCAGCTTCGACAGCCTCCCCATCCCCTTCGCCTGCGTAGCCACCGACCTCGTCACCAATACCGAAGTCGATTTCCGTAGCGGCAGCCTCGTCCGGGCCATGCGGGCCTCCATGGCCATCCCGGGAGTCTTCACACCCGTGCGCATCGGCGAAAGCGTCCTCGTCGATGGCGGGCTGCGCAACAACTACCCCGCCGACCTCGCCCGCCGGATGGGCGCCGACATCATCATCGGCGTCACCGTCCAAGGTTCCCCGCTCAAAGCTGCCGACATCGGCGACGCAGCCACCGTCATGATGCAGATCATCGACATCAACACCAAGCACAAATACCAGGACAATATCGAGATGAGCGACCTCGTGATGACCGTCGATGTCAGCGGCTATTCTGCCGCCAGCTTCACCTCCTCGGCCATCGACACCCTCCTCCGGCGCGGACGCACGGAAGCCCTCAGCCACTGGGATGAGCTCCTCGAACTGCGTCGCAGCAATGGCATCGACAGCATTCCCGTCCCCATCAAAGCCCCTCAACAGGCCCGACAGGACAGCCTCTACACACTCCAACGCCCCACCATGCCCACCATACCTATCGTCAGCGCCGGCTTCCGCTTCGACACCGAAGAGATGGGCGCCATCCAGCTCAACCTCAAATACCCCTTCGGCACCAGCCTCCCCATGGGGCTCAGCGGCACCCTCCGGCTCGGCCGCCGCATCATGGCCCGCGCCTCCTACTCCCTCCTCACCAGGCACACCACCTTCCACCCCACACTCTCCTACACCTTCCGCAACAACGACATCGACATCTACACCTCAGGCACCCGCACCCACAACATACGCTACTATCAGCACACCGCCGACTTCTCCCCGCTCGACCTGCGGTTCCGCCACTTCGAGATCCACGCAGGTCTCCGCTGGGACTACTTCGACTACTACGGCCAGCTCCTCGCCTCCGACGGCACCATATCCGCCCTCTCCGACGACCACTACCTCTCCTACTACGCCACCGCCGACCTCAACAACGAAGACCAATGGTACTTCCCCACGCGTGGCACCCGCTTCAGCGCCATCTACCACTACCGCACCACCGACTTCGTCACCTACCACGGCGGCATCGGCATCAGCGACATCAACGCCCACTGGCGCATCAACATCACACCCATCCCGAGGCTCACACTCCAGCCCATGCTCTACTCCCGCCTCCTCCTCGCAAACCAAGTCCCCGTCGCCTACCGCAACGCCGTCGGCGGCGAATGGTTCGCCCATACCGTCGAACAGCAGGCACCCTTCGCCGGCATCGGCCACCTCGAATACCTCGGCAACAACCTCTTCGCCGCCCAGATGCAACTGCAACTCCGGGTCCTCTCCCGTCACTATATTCTGATGCGGTTCGCCGCAGCCATCCAGGACGACACCCTCACCCAACTCTTCTCCCACCCCGCCATCCTCGGCATGCAGCTCGGCTACAGCTACAACACCCTCTTCGGCCCCATCGACCTCCGCATCGGCTACTCCAACCGCACCCTCCACCCCTACTTCCTCCTCAACATCGGACACCTGTTTTAACTCATAATTCATAAATCAGAAATCATAAATCCGAATTCATACATCCGAACCATGAAAGCAACAGAATTATATCAGCTCTTCGAGCACCAAGTGGCAGAATACCACAAGACAGACAACATCGACGCCCCCTGCGGCAATCCCTACAAGGAAAACACCTTCGAAGCCCTCCTCTGGGAGAAATCCTGGGTCGATACCGTCCAGTGGCACCTCGAAGACCTCGTCCGCCCCGACGACGTCGATCCCGTCTATGCACTTCAGCTCAAACGGCGCATCGACCGCTCCAACCAGCACCGCACCAACCTCGTCGAGCAAATCGACGACCACTACATGGCCCTCTACAGCCACGTCGCCCCGATGCCCGATGCCCGTATCAACACCGAAACCCCTGCCTGGGCCATCGACCGACTCTCCATCCTCGCACTCAAGATCTACCACTTCCAGATAGAAGCCCGGCGCGGCGATGCCGACCATCAAGCCAAATGCCAGGCCAAACTCGACACACTCCTCCAGCAGCGCGCCGACCTCACCCTGGCCATCGACCAGCTGCTCGATGACCTCGCCGCCGGACGCCGCATCATGAAACTCTACCGCCAGATGAAGATGTACAACGACCCCTCCCTCAACCCCTCTCTCTACAAAAAATAAGCTATTGTCTTAACTCCTTATCTCCTCCTACAGAAATGAAGCACGTTCTCGTCATACGGCTCTCGGCTTTCGGCGATGTCGCCCTCATGGCGCCCGTCGTCCAATCCGTTGCGGCTGCCAACGCCGACGTGCAGTTCACCGTCGCCGCCCCGCCCATGCTGCAACCCCTCTTCGAAGGGCTGCCCAACGTCCGGTTCCTCGGGGTGAAGAAGAAACAATCCTCCAGCGACATCTACCGTCAGCTTCGTTCCGTCGGGGCCGACAGCGTGGCCGACCTACATCAGATCAACCGCGTCGGGTGGGCACTCCTCCTCCTGCGGCTCGACGCACTCCTGCACCTGCATCCCCTCAAGGTGCGACGCATCCACAAAGGACGCCTCTCCCGCTGGCTCTTCCTCGCACACCTCCGCCGCCGGCCACGCCGCTCCCAGATCCAACGCTACGCCGACGTCTTCCGCCGTCTCGGCCTCTCCCCAAAAACCTCTGCGGGAGAATCCGCCCACTGGCTACAGAATCCTCTGCGGGAGGACCCGTCCGTCGGTATCGCGCCCTTCGCCCAGCACCGCGGCAAGATATGGCCCATCGAGAACACCGCCCGTCTGGCGCTCATGCTGGCCGAAGAAGGCTACCGAGTCCTTCTCTTCGGAAGCCCCGACGAAGCCCCTCAACTCGAAACCATCGCCGACCGACACCCACTCATACAATCCCTCGCAGGAAAGCAAACCTTCGCCGAAGAACTGAAAATCATGCAGACCCTTACGGTGATGGTCTCCATGGACTCTTCCAACATGCACTTCGCCTCCCTTATGGGAGTCCCCGTCGTCAGCATCTGGGGCGCCACCCATCCCGACTTCGGATTCTACGGCTACCGCCAGGACCCCGCCAACGCCCTCTGCGCCAACCTCCCCTGCCAGCCCTGCTCCTCCTACGGCAACCTCCACTGCCGCTACGGCGACTACCGCTGCCTCCTCGCCATCACCCCCGAAGCCGTCTTCGACAAAATCAAGCGGCTCACGCGGTAGCGCTCTTCCTGCCGTCCAACACCATGCAATATAAGGCCTTTTTCGCCGAAAGGCCCAAATCGTTCCCTTATGGTAGCACAAGTAAGCCTATGGCGGCATTTGTCGCCATAGGCTTACATTCGTTCCCCTTTCGTGTCACCGTTGCAGAATGACGTTGGAGCGGTAGGCGTGCTTGTCGTCGGAGATCATCACCAAGACATAGGCGCCGTCGGGGCGGTCGGTGAGGTCGGCGGCGTAGCGGCCGTCGCCGATGGCGCTGAAGGGCAGCGGCTTCGCTATGCCGTCCATCCCCGCCACATAGAGCTCACGCAGCGGGCGTCCGTTCATCACCACCGTGACGCGGCCCGACGTGGGGTTGGGGTAGAGCACCCTCGTCCATTCCTCCTGCACCACCTCGACCCTGATCGTCGTGTCCTCCGTCACCCTCCGCACATACGGCGTCATGAAAGCCGTATCCACATATTTGGCGATGCAGGCGAAATAGTCTCCTCTGGAGGGTACATGGATATCTCCGAAGGTGGCATCAGAAGACAATTGGTTTATTAGATACAAAATACTGTCTTTTATTACCATCGGGCCAGGCTCATTATCTGGGGAAATTGCAGAATAAGAGTGTCCCTCAATCACATTTCCCTGATAATCAAAAACGACAAATCCCAACCCCCGATCACTCCATCGGGGGAAATTTACTACCTGATTTGGAAATCGGAATCCACCGATGCCGATAGCCTGGATGATAGTTCGATTATTTTGGCATACTATATTATCGTGTTCATAAACACTTGAGAGGCGTATAGATGAATGCATCATAGACGGAACCCGTCCATAAGAATGTAATTGTGCAGAATCATTCATTTGGAATGACATCATGAATGCATCATTCTTTAGTCGAACCAAAGGAGATCCCTGATATGTCAAAATTGAATAGAAGGACAATGTGTCATGGAATGCGCCTCTTCCTGTTGACGCACAAAGAAACATCAAATTACTATCGTAATCAAATGTAATATCTTTGAACATTGTCCTTGAATGGATTTTATCAGAGGGTATAATGCTGTCATTCAAAGTAACAATGCTTTTTGCCGTCAATAAAGAGTCGAATTTTATGAGATAACCTTTTTGGTCGTTTGCACAAGATCTTTCTATATACATGTTGCGAATGGAATCCACCACCAAACAACTGCTATCATTTCCTTCCAACAGCCCTATTACATACAAGTTACCAGTTCTGTCCATTCTAATATGGGTTCTATTTACAGATGGAGACGATTGCTTCAAAAATACATTCCTGTTTTCAAGCAGTGTGTCGAAATGAGGAGCGAATTTAAGAATCTGTGGGCTTCCATATAAAGTACTGTCGGCAGGAACAACTCCCACCATACGGCGGTCACACCAAAATTTAACAGCAGTGATATCGCCGTCATATAAATAGTAGTCTCCTCCACTATAGGAACCGTCTGTGGTGTTATCAAGTATAGTTCGAATAAGATAAACATGAGACTCACTGTCAATCGCAAACGAAGGGAATAAGGGGACCTGGGTGCTAAGAAAGACATTACCCCATGATTGTGGGGGATTAACATAGTAAATATCCTCCCCGTTGTGGTCCATATAACTCAATTGAAGGAAATGATGCTCCAGAACATTTCCTTCAAAGTCGAAGGTAATCAAGGCTAAACATTGGTTGTAAAATCCTTCTGCACTCATCGGGTAGTCGGGCCACGAAGTCGGGGTAGCTTCAACCAACGTATCAAGATAATAGAGATAACCATAGCCTTTGGCGGCCAGTGGCATGGTAACCAGGCAGGCAAAGGCCGTGTCGCCCAAAGGCTTGATGTCATGCGGCTGGCTCGGACAGGCGTTCCCGTGAATCACCTTCTTCCACACCATCTCGCCCTCGGGTGAAATCTTGGCTATCAGCGTATTGTATCCGTTCTGTGCCCCGTTGTGCGGCGTGATGGGCATGATCAGTTCCCCGTTCTCCCACTGGCTTTCGAAGTTGAAAGACCCCAATATGTATAGGTTCCCCACGCTGTCCGTCACCGCCCCAACGATGCCAGCCAGATTTCCGGGCGCATACCCCCGCACCCACTCGAACCGGCCGCCCGAAGTCCCGTTCTGCGCCTCCGCGCTGCCCAGCATCATCAGCAGCGAAACCAAGAATAATGCTGTCTTTTTCATATGGTCAAGATTTTATGTTTTCAATCCAGTTTCATTTTGCAAAGATACGAAATAACTCCCGTTTGTCAAGAAAAAAACTTCTTCTGCATATATAAAACCCTCAAAACGCCAAATGCGGACAA
>JAGCYV010000001.1 GCA_017960605.1 Bacteroidales bacterium
AGCATGCCGTGGTCGTCGGTGGTCTCCCAGTTGTCGTAGGCCTGCTGGCGCTCCTCCTGGGTCACCCAGCGCTGCGGGGTGGGGTGCTTGGCGGCCTCGTCGGCAATCTCGCCGGCTTTCATGCCGCTCCACTTGGCCTGGTCGCTACCCACACCGGCTTTCGGAGCCTCGGTGGCGGGCAGGACGGCGAAGCCCTTGCGGCTGTAGCGGAAGCCGAGCTCGCTGACGTCGGCGCCCCAAGCCACAGTGTAGCCGTTCTCAATGGCGTAGTCAAAGACCTCCATCATCTCGTCCAGCGGCAGGTTCCAGCTCAGGCCCCAGCGCCAGTTGTCCTGGATTTCGATGACGAACTGCTCATAGAAGGGGTGATGGGTGAAGCTGGTGATGCTCACGTAGTCGTCGGGATTCAGACCGAGGCTCTCGGCGAAGCTCTTGGGGGTGTATTTCACGCCTTTGTAGGTGAAGCTCTCGGGAATCTCGCCCAGATAGACGGCATGAACGGCGGCGATGGCTTTCTGCCACAGGGGCTGGCCGTCGGGGCTCATCTGAAGTTTCTTCAGCTTGCCCTTGGCGATGGCCTCGACCATCACGTCGGTCAGGGCGCTGAGCTCGGTGTGGTTGCTCAGGGTGTCGCCGTACATCTTGCCGGCGGGCATCACTTCGTCGGGCACCATGCCGTAGTTCTTCAGGCAGTAAATCACGTCGTTGAAGGCACCGCCTTGGGCGAAGCTCACGTCACCGTGGGTACGGACGGCGGCATAGGCGCGGTCGTTGTAGGTCTTCTCGACCACATACATCTCGCTCAGGTCATACTCGCCCTTGCCCATGCGGAGCAGTTCGCTCTCGAGGAAGCCGATGGCGCTGTAGCTCCAGCAGGTGCCGGCGTTGTTCTGGTTCTTCACTGAGGTGATGGGCAGCATCTTGATGGTGTCGAATTTGTAGCCCTCATCCTCTTTCTTCTCATCCTGTGCGAACACAGCACTGGCGCAGATGGCGATGGCGCCAAGGAATAGGAATGCTTTTTTCATTGGTTTATTGTTAAATTATTTATTGTTTTACGCATAAACTGCGATGCAAAGGTACGCTTTTTTTGCGACGTGGAGAAATAATTTTTTCGTATGTCCAAAAATGTGTGTATCTTTGCAGTCGATTTCACAAGGAAATCAACGAAGCGTTGTATTTTCGTCTTGCTGATGAAAACCTGAGAAACTTTCATATGGCGCAAGGGAGTATGACGGCTTCGCGCGTATTAGCGTGGGCTGTTGTCTATTTCTCCGCCAAAAGGTTTTTCTCAGGACCCTCATCAGAAGAAGTGTACACGGCACCACGCTTCTTTTTGGTATTCTCAATCCGGGTGCGGGATTGAAAACAAATACTGCAAAAAATGAAAAAGATAGCCATCGCTGTTGCACTGATGATGTTGGTTCAGGTTGCTTCGGGTCAGGCCGCTTATGAAAAGTCCATTGAATTGGCCGGTGGCCCTGCCCTCAATTCTCACACACAGTATTCCGTAGGGGCGAATACAACCCACGGTATATTATCCAATAATTTCTTCATTGGTGCCGGTGTGGGATTCCGCTACACAAGTGCACTGTACTACAGCTCATATCGCTCATATTACCAGTTTGGTTCGCTACAGACAGAAACATATAAAAGCTATGATGGCAAATACCTTGTCCCCGTATATATCCGGGCAAGTTATAGATTTGGCCGTGCGTCGGTCAAACCGATGTTGTCCTTTGATGTTGGAGCGACTTTTGATGTGGGGAAGAACCAGAAGTATAAAAACACGGAAGGATTATTCTATGAACCTGCTGTTGGCGTTAATATCAGTTTAGATGATAATACATCTATGTTCATCACTGTCGGACTGAATTATCAAAATGCACACCATACCTATTACACTATGAGCTATTACGATGGAACTTCGACGGAAGAAATCAAAGGAATGGCATCGACTCTTCATTTCAGAATCGGATTCACGTTCTGAGGATATAGAAGGTTTAAACTAAATCGGGGGATACTGCAATGCTGCAATATCCCCCGATTCTATTTAATGATAGTGTCTTACTTGAACAGGTTGTCGATTTGCTGCTGGTAGGCGGCGGCGACATTGCGGCGGATGAGCTTCTGCGTGGGGGTGAGCATCTTGTTGGCTTCGGTCCACGCCTCGGACACGAGGGCGAACTTCTTCACCTGTTCGGTGACGCCCAACTCGGCGTTGTACTTATCGACCACCTTCTGATAACGGGCGATGACGGTCTTGTCGGCGATCATATCCTCTTTGGTGGCTGCGGTGACGCCGTGGCGGCCGCACCAGTCCTTCAGCATGTCGAAGTCGGGGGCGATGAGGGCTCCGGCAAACTTCTGGTCGGCGCCCACCACCATCATGTCGAGGATGAAGGGCGACTGTTTCATCTTCTCTTCAATTACCTCGGGATTGATGTATTTGCCCATCGAGGTCTTGAACATGCTCTTCGTGCGTCCGGTGATGAAGAGGTATCCGTCGGGGTCGAAGTAGCCGGTGTCGCCGGTGTGGAACCAACCCTCGCTGTCAATGGCCTCGGCGGTCAGTTCGGGCTGGTTGTAGTAGCCCTTCATCACGTTGCCTCCGCGGCATTGTATCTCGTTGGTGTTCTCGTCGATGCGCACCTCGATGGCCCTCATGGCGAAGCCCACGGAACCAATCTTGCGGCCCTTCTTGTTGCTGTTGGTCACAGCGATGAGGGGCGAGCACTCGGTGAGGCCGTAGCCTTCATAGAGGTCGAGTCCCACACAGGAGAAGAAGCGGGTGAGACGGGGCTGGATGGTGGCGCCGCCGCTGACGAGCATGTAGAGCTCGCCGCCCATGCTTTCGCGGATGCTCTTATAGACCAGCTTGTCGGCAATCTTCTTCTGGAATTTGTACCAGCAGTTGAGCTTGCTCTCGTCGAGGTCGTATTTGAAGGCGAGGTCGATGGCCCAGTCGAAGATCTTCTTGCCGATGCCTTTCATCTTCTCGCCCTTGCGGAAGATTTTGTCATAGACCTTCTCGATGAACCTGGGCACGCAGGCCATCATGTTGGGGCTGATTTCCTTGCAGTTGTCGCCCACCTTGGCGATGCTTTCGGCGTAGGCGATGGTGAAGCAGAGCCACTGGTAGAGGTATCCCATCATGCGCTCGTAGATGTGGCACATGGGGAGCCAGCTGAGGGCCTTGGTCCAGGTCTTTCCCGGGCTTTCCTTGATTTCCTGGACGTTCATGATGAGGCCGCGGTGGGTCAGCATGGCACCTTTGGGCACGCCCGTGGTGCCGCTGGTGTAGATCATGGTGCAGATGTCGTCGGTGGTCAGCGCGTCCTTCATCTCCTGCAGTTTGGCGGGAGCATCGGGGTGCTCGGCCACATAGCGGCGGCCAATCTCGTAGATGTCGTCCATTGACTTCACACCTTCCATCGGGACGATGGTGCAGAGGTTCTCCAGGTGCGGCAGGTGCTCGCGGATGTTGCTGATTTTCTTGTAGAGGGCAGGGGTCTCGACCACCAGCAGCCGCACCTCGGCGTCGTTGAGGATGTATTGGTAGTCCTCCTCGCTGATGGTGGGATAGATGGGCAGCAGGACGGCTCCCGTCTGCTGCACGCCGAAATCGACATAGTTCCACTCCGGCCTACCGGCGGAGATGAGGCCGATGTTCTCGCCTTTTTTCACTCCCAGATGCATCAGCGCGTAGCTGATGAGGTCGGATTTTTCGATATATTCATCAATATAATGCTCTTTCCATTCGCCGTTTTCTTTGAATTTGAATACCGGTCGCTCGGGGTGGAGTTCCTTTCTCCATGCGAGCAGGTCAAACAATCTGGTAGGCTCTTGCATAGACTTTGTTAATTTAAATTAATTTTGCAAAAGTACATATAATATTCCACATGGCAAAATTTTTTTTTACCATGGTCTTTCCATCATGCCTACAGAGCCCCTCCGTATCAACTCCGTTGCCCCTCCGTCTCTCCTCCGTTGAAAGACGGAGGAGAGACGGAGATGATGCGGAGGAGATGTGGGGGCAGAGATAAGGATTCGTGATGTTTTTTTTTCGGCGGAAGGTGTGCGATTCGGGAAAAATTTGTAAATTTGTAGTTCGCAATTAAGCTACGAAGGCAATGGCAATGACTGATAAACAGCTGATTGAGGAGTTGAAGAAGGGAAACTTCAAGCCCGTATATCTGCTCACCGGCGAGGAGAACTACTATATCGACGTGGTGTCGGATTATTTCGAGAAGGAGGTGATAGAGGAGAGTGTGCGCGATTTTGACCAGACGGTGGTCTATGGACGCGATGTGGATATGGGGACGGTGGTGAGCCTGGTGAAGCGCTATCCGATGATGTCGCCAATTCACCTGGTGATAGTGAAGGAGGCGCAGGATATACCTGTGAGCCAGTGGGAAACGCTGGCGGCCTACCTGAAGCAGCCGTCGCCGGTGGGGGTGCTGGTGCTGTGCTACCGCCACAAGAAGCTGGACAAGCGGACGGCGGCATACAAAGCCATTGCGGCTGCCGGCGTGGTGTTTGAGAGTGCGAGGGTGTATGACAACCAGGTGCCGACGTGGATTGTGCGTGAGGTGCAGTCGAAGGGCTACCAGATCAACGACAAGGCGGCGGCGATGCTGGCCGACTACCTCGGCGCCGACCTGGGCAAGGTGGCCAATGAGTTGGGGAAACTCTACCCGCTGCTGCCGGAACACGGCACCATCACCGAGCAACTGGTGGAGGACCAGACGGGCATCAGCAAGGACTACAATGTGTTCGAACTGCAGAAGGCCATCGGACGGCGCGACCCGGTGATGTGCAACCGCATCGTGAACTATTTCGGCGAAAACCCGAAGAAGAACCCCATCCAGATGCTGCTGCCGCTGTTGTACGGCTACTTCCTGAAGATCATGATGTACCATCAGCTGGAGAACAAGAGCGACGCTCCGAAGGTGCTGGGATGTGCGCCTGCGTTTGTGCGCGACTACGAGACGGCGGCACGCAACTATTCGCTCGGCAAACTGGCCACATGCATCGGCTATCTCTATGAGACCGACCTGCGGAGCAAAGGCGTCCGCAACAGCGGCAACGTGACCGACGGCGAGTTGCTGAAAGAACTCATCTTCAAAGTAATCCACTAAAAGGGAGACAGGGAGACAAGACAGATGAAGAAAGCCTTTTACATATTCTTGCTTTTCACTTTTCATTTTTCACTCATCACTTTTGGCCAAGGGACGGTGAAGGGTGTGCTGTTTGACGAGAGCAACGGTGAGGCGGTGCCGTTTGCCAACGTGATTCTCGATGGCACCACCCATGGATGTGCCACCGACCTGAACGGTTTTTTTCTCATCAGCAAGGTACCCGCCGGGAAATACACGCTGAAGGTGCGCTATGTGGGATATGAGGAGTACAGTCAGGAGGTGACGGTCGAAAATCGACGCACGGCGACGGTGACCATCCACCTGAAGCCTGCGGCACAGATACTCAAGGCAGTGGAAATCAGCGACAGTCGGGCGGAGGAACGGAGAGTGCAGACGCAGGTGAGCGTGGAGAAGCTGACGGCGAGCCAGATACAGCAGATGCCCTCCATCGGCGGCACAGCCGATATCGCACAGTATATGCAGGTGCTGCCGGGTGTGAACTCGACGGGCGACCAAGGCGGCCAGCTCTATATCCGTGGCGGCTCAATGATTCAGAACCTCTGTCTGCTGGACGGCATGGTGGTCTATAACCCCTTCCATTCCATCGGCTTGTATTCCATCTTTGAGACCGATGTGATACTGAACGCCGACATCTATACGGGTGGCTTCGGCGCGGAATACGGCGGACGCCTGTCGTCGGTGATGGACATCAAGACCCGCGACGGTAACAAGCGTCACCACACCGGCAAGATAGGCCTCAATACCTTCGGCGCCAGCCTGATTCTTGAAGGCCCGCTGAAGAAAGAAACGCAACAGTCGAAGACGACCATCACCTACCTGCTGACGGCCAAGAACTCCTACCTTTCCAAGACCTCGCCCTATCTCTATGACCAGCTGCCCAAGAAACTGGGATTGGACAAGATAGCCATCGACGGGGGATTGCCCTTCGACTTCCTGGACCTCTATGGCAAGTTCTCCATCAACTCCGGCACGGGCAGCAAGGCGAGTGTGTTCGGATTCTATTTCGACGATTCGGTGACGAACTATCAGGCCATCGCCGACTACCACTGGCGCAACTACGGCGCAGGTGCCAACTTTACGGTGGTGACGGGCACTTCGGCCATCCTTGAGGGGACGCTGGCCTATTCCGACTACCGCATCACGCTCGACGACCGTGTTGCTGCGGGGACCAATGTGACGGCGGGTGACGATAAGTACAGCTCGATTAACGGTTTCAATATTACCCTTCAGGGTACGAATTTCAACGGTGACAATAGGCTGAAATACGGTTTGAGTATTGAGGGCTACAACACTGACTATCAGTTTGTGAACCAGTATAGCAAACGTATCTCGCAGCATGAGCCGAGTGCGACATTGTCGGTGTATGCGACTTACAAGATGAATACGGGTTCGTGGTTGCTCGACCCGGGCATCCGCTTGGCCTACTACGCCACCTTGGGTACCTTCCTGCCTGAACCCCGACTGGCGGTGAAATACAACGCCTCCAGCAAATTGCGGTTCAAGATGGCTGGCGGCTTCTACAGCCAGGTGTTCCTCGACGCCCGTTCGGACAACGACATCGTGAACCTCTTCTCTGGATTCCTCACCGGCAGCGCTGCCCTGCGGGTACCGCAGACCTTCCTGGGCAAGGACGTGAAAACCTGTGTGCAGCAGGCTAAGCACATCATTATCGGAGCCGAATACGACCTCACCGACCTCATCACCTTCAACGCCGAGGTGTATCTGAAGTATTTCGACCAACTGCTGAACGCCAACCGCAACAAGATGTACGACATCGACGACCCTGTCTATCAGGAGGGTGGCATATATGAGAAGTCAGAGTACCTGCTCACCGACTACATCATCGAGAACGGCTATGCTACGGGATTCGACCTGAGTGCCACCGTGGATTTGGACCACCTCTACCTGTGGGCTACCTATTCTTTGGGCTACGTCGAACGTGGCACCCAGAGCACCACTACCGTCCACAGCACTGATCTCGTGCGATACAATCCCCACTACGACCGCCGTCATACCGTCAATCTGCTGGCCACGTACAAGTTCGGTGCTCAGTATGATTGGGAAATCAGTGGGCGTTGGACTTACGGCTCGGGGTTCCCCTTCACCCAGACACAGGGTGTCTATCAGCAGCTGCTGTTCGGGAATATGATAGCGAACGACTATACACAGGAGAACGGTGTCTATAGCCTGCACTATGCGGAGTTGTACAAAGGACGCCTGCCGGATTACCACCGGTTGGACTTGGGTGTCAAGAAACGCTTCTCTCTCGGTGCACGCTCCATTCTCGATGTCAGCCTGAGTGCCACGAATGTCTATAGCCGGCAGAATATCTTCTACTTCAACCGAACCACGTTCGAGCGTGTGAATCAGTTGCCCTTCTTGGCGTCGTTGGGGGTGAGCCTATCGTTCTGAGTTGGCCTTTCGGGCAAAGTCGAAGAGCGCCTGCGGCAGGTGACAGTAGCCGTCGGGGTGCTTGTCCAGATAATCCTGATGGCTCTCGTCGGCCGGGAAGAAGTTCTTGATGGGCTCCAGTTCCACAGCCAAATCGTTGATATAGTTGCGTTGCACCTCGTCATAGACTTCCTTGATCGTGAGGTAGTCTTCGGGCTCGATATAGTAAATGCCGGTACGGTAGCGGGTGCCGCAGTCCTCTCCCTGTTGGTTGACGCTGGTGGGTTCGATGCAGTCAAAGTAGAGGTCAATTAGTTTGCGTAAGGGCAGCACCTCGGGGTCGAACACCACGCGGACGGCTTCGGCATAGCCTGTCTTGTCGGTATAAACCTCTTGGTAGGTGGGATTTTCGGTATTGCCATTCGCAAAGCCTGTCTCGGTCTCCACCACTCCGCGGATTTGTTTCAGATAATGCTGTGCGCCCCAGAAGCAGCCGGCAGCCAGAAATATCGTCTTCATCGTATGCTGGGTTTAGGTACTCTGATAGGAAACCACGAACGGACGGGTTGGTCGAGCCCTAAGCCGTTCATGTAGTTGTAGGTGGCCAGTCGCAGGGCGGCGCCGACAGCCTCGATGTCGTAGTCGAAGCCGGGTTCCCAATCCACTTCGTTGTTGCAGAAGGGGTTCGGCTCCATCGCGGTGCGGCGGACGCCATATTGTTCGGGGTGGAGGCCGGAGGGCGAGTGGCAGGTCATCGCATAGCGGTGCCAGAAGGCGCTCTGCACGATGCCCTCGTCAAACATGCGTCGCACCATCTCCAACGCATCGACGGTCTCCTGCAGGGTTTCTGTCGGGAAGCCATACATGAGGTAGGTGTGAACCATGATGCCGGCAGCATGCAGATGGCGGCAGGCATCGACCGTCTGACTGACGGTCACCCCCTTGTCTATCAGTTTCAGCAGGCGGTCGCTGGCTACTTCCAAGCCGCCGCTGACGGCCACCATGCCGGCTTCTGCCAGCAGGTCGCAGAGTTCGGCGGTATAGGTTTTCTCGAAGCGTATGTTGCCCCAGAAACTTACTGCCATCCGGCGACGGAGTATTTCTTTGGACACCTCTTCCAGCAGTTTAGGAGGCAACGCCTCATCC
The DNA here is from genome assembly GCA_017960605.1 of Bacteroidales bacterium. GTDB lineage: Bacteria > Bacteroidota > Bacteroidia > Bacteroidales > P3 > Colimorpha. Next base: position 8,700 of record JAGCYV010000001.1, read on the forward strand.
ACGAAATGGAACCCTGTGCGGCCCGTCTGCTCCACGACGCGTTTCATGTAATCCACCACTGTCGTTGCCTTGGGGGCGTGATAGCTGCCGATATAGGGCAGTGAGGTGTCGCAGAAAGCGCATCGGTGCCAGTAGCATCCGCGTGCCATCACCATCTTGTTCCACCGCCCTTGACTCCACAGGCGATGCATCGGATTGGTCATCTCGGTGAGGGAGAGGTATTTGCTTAACGGCAGGTCGCTGAAGTCGGGACAGCAGTCGAGGGCCTCTTCGTGGCCGTCGATGAGCACTTCGTGGCAGAATTCATAGATACGCGGATCGTTCAGTTGCCGCCATTCGGTGTTGGGGAATCCTCCTCCTATCTCGATGACGGCCTTCGTGTGGGTTTTCAGCCATTGGCCGCATCGCAGTGCCCCGTATAGGCACCCCGGGAATGGCACGGTAATGCAGACCTTGTCAATTGAAAATTGAAAGTTGAAAGTTGAAATCTTCTCTTCCAGAATGTCGAGCATCAGGCGGTCGATAATGGAGGGTTCCTGCTGCAATTCTTGGTAGAGGGGATCGAAAGTGGGGGCGTCGTTGCTCAGGTATTCGGCATAGCGCACCAGGTCGAAGTGGGCGTCGATATTTTCCCTGATATAGTCGGCGATGTCTTCGATAAAGAGGGTGGCCAGATGCATCGCTTTGTCAGTGGTACCGCTCACGCCGAACGACCACTCGAGATTGTCCTCGTCCAATTGGGCGAAGCGTTTCCCCTCAGGCAGCAGCGTCCGGTTGGCGATACGCGGGCCGAGGGTGTCGTCCTGTCCGCGCAGGAAGCGTTTCACGGGTTCTATCAGCCGCGCCTGCTCCGTCAGACCGATGCTTTCAAGAAATTCACTCGAGAGTACGCGGTCCGCCACCTCGATGCCGAGATCCACCTGCCGCACCTCATCAGAGCGGTTTTGTGCGGTGAAATACCCCTTGAGATAGGCCGTCGCAGGATAAGGGGTGTTCAGCTGCGTGAGCGGAGGGGTGATCAGCAGGATGCGCACAGCGTCGAACCTCCGTTATTTAAAGTATTCTTTCGTTTTGGGGTCGAAGAACCAACGATAGATAGTTGTGTATGCAAATCTCACCGCCTCGATGCCCGTGCTGAGATAGATGGGCCACTCCTCGTTGCGGTAGGCGGTGCGCTGTTTCTTCTTGGTGGGTGTCACATAGATGATGTCGTTCTGTTGCAGGAAGTAATAGGGCGAGCCCAGCACTCTGCGCGAGGTCAGATCCACCGTGTCGATGGTCTCTATGTTGTCGGTGGTACGCACTACCACCACCTTCTCGGGCCGTCCGTCCATCGTGATGTCGCCGCACTGTGCAATGGCCTCCAAGATAGTCATGCGGTTGCCGTCGGCATGCAGTTGCTGCGGTTGAGCTACCTCGCCGATGACCGTCACCCTGAAGTTCATCAGGCTGATGCTCACTATCGGGTCGGTCACGTAGTGCCCTTCTTTGAGCCGTTTTTCCAGTTCCTTTCCCAGTTGGTCGATGGTCATTCCGGCCACCTGCACCGTCCCAATCAGCGGGAATAGCAACTCTCCGTTCGCCGAGACGATATGCCCTTTGGGCTTGAATGCCTTTACTTTCGAGCGGTCGGCCGTATAGGAGTTGTAATCCGTGTGGTTGGTCTCTTCGTTGAACGGGGTCACCGATTCCGGCGTCTGACTATATACATATATATACAACTGGTCGCCGGGGAAAATCCGCGTTCCGTAGGTCTCGCCGACGGGCATCTGCTCGTTGCGGGGCGCGTCCTTCAGGTAGGCGGTCTTCTGCTCTGTGGCGCATGACAGCAGCAACAGCAGCATCGGCAGGATAAAGGCTATCTTTTTCATATCGCTTAACTCTTCTTGACCCACGGCATGGTGGGCAGTTCTACGCTCTTGAAGGCCGAGAACAGGCTGGCCGACGACGACTTCTCCTTGCCGTAGATGTCGGCGATGAGGGTCTTGTATTTCTCTGCCAGCGGCCCGCGGCGCAGTTTCAGGGTGGGCGAGAGCATACCGTTGTTGGGTGTCCATTCGTCGGTCACCAGGCGGAACTGCTTGATTTGTTCGTGCGGGGCCAGGCTGCTGTTGTATTCGTCCAGCACCTTGCGCATTTTTTCGTGCACTTCGGGCAGCGTGATCAGTTCTACATTGTCGCGATAGTGCAGCTTGTGTTTCAGCGCCCAATAGTGCAGCGTGTTGAAGTTGGGGCTGATCAGTGCCGCCACCTGCTTCTCGTTTTCGCCGATCACCATCACTTGGTCGATGTATTCCGATCCTCTCAGCAGGTTCTCTATCAGCTGCGGTGCCACATATTTGCCGGCCGATAGTTTGAAGATGTCTTTCTTGCGGTCGGTGATTTTCAGGTAGTGGCCGCCCACCAGCTCTCCGATGTCGCCCGTGTGGAACCAACCCTCGCGGTCGATCACCTGAGCTGTATATTGGGGGTCTTTGTAGTAGCCCAGCATCACATGCGGTCCGCGGGTCAGGATCTCGCCGTCGTCGCCGAAGCGCATCTCCACGCCGCTCAGCACGGGGCCCACGGTGCCGATACGCACCATGTGGTGTGCTGGGTCGTTCACAGCAATCACAGGACTGGTCTCACTCAGCCCGTAGCCTTCATAGATGTTGATGCCGGCGGCTGCAAACAGGCGCACCATCTTCGGCTGTATCGAACTGCCGCCCGTGATGACCGTCAGCCGCTTGCCGCCGAATTTCTCACGCCAGTGGCGATAGACGGCACGCTCCAGGAACCACTGCGCCATCTGGTAGAAGATGTTGGCTTTGGTCAGCAGCGTGTAGTCGTAGCGTTTGCCGTGACTGAAGGCCCAGTCGTATATCCATTTCTTCAACCCGTGGAAGTCCTTCCCCGCAGCGTACAGCTTGTCATACACCATCTCCAGCACCCTCGGCACGGCGCAGAAACCGTCGCCCTTGATTTCAAGCATGTTCTGCTGGATGGTGCCTAGGCTTTCGGCGTAGTAGATGCTCACGCCCTTCACCTGCCAGTGGTAGTTCAGGCTCCGTTCATAGATGTGGTTCAGCGGCAGGAAACTCAGCGCCCGGCAACTGCTGTCCATGGGGTTCACCTGCGCGTGGGCCAGGAAGTTGCTGCACAGGTTCCTGTGGCTCAGCATCACGCCCTTGGGCAATCCTGTCGTACCGCTCGTGTAGATCATCGTCACCCAGTCGTCGGGCCTGATCTCACGTTTCCGCGTCTCTATCTCCTCCATCCACTTGTCGCGGTTGGCGATGCCGGCCTTCAGGATTTCCAGCATGCGGTGCTCGCCCTCGATGTTGGCCAAGGTATAGACCGTCGGCTTTTCTTCCATCTTGTCCAGCGCCGGACGCAGACGGCCTAGCAACATCTTTGTGCTCACAAACACCGCCGTCGCCTCGCTGTGACGCAGGATGTGCTCGTAGTTCTCCGCGCTCAATGTGGGGTATATCGGCACATGGATAAGGCCGCTCATGGCCAGAGCCATATCGATGAAGTTCCACTCAGGGCAGTTGGCGCTCATCGTCACCACGCGGTCGCCTTTTTTGAGGCCCACCTCGCACAAGCCATAAGCCAGATAATGAGCATATTTATAGTAGTCGTGCGACGAGTATTTCACCCATTCGCCGTTCACTTTGCCGGCCAGCATATCCTCTTTCGGGAAATTCTCCACCAGGTGGTCGAGAAGGTCGAAAATACGTGTGATTTCTGCCATGTTTTCTTTTCGTTTTAAATTGCAAAAATACATACTTTTCCCGACATGACAATAAAAAAGTTGTTTTTTAACATTCTTCTCCCGCTCGATGTCGTGCAGGATAAGACCTTACCCCACCAAAGGCCCGAATCGCTCTTTCACATCGTCCGGAGGGCTCGTGTAGGGGTACGGAGGATCTACCTAGGATCCATGGAAGATCCATGGAAGATCCATGGAGGATGACCTGCCAAACCACTGGTTTATTTGTGCTTACAAGTGATGTTTTTGCGCAAGCCTATCAATATCAGCCACATCCTGCATCTCTAAGCAGGATGTATAAAGCAAGCCCATGGCGGCAGATGCCGCCATGGGCTCACCGATTTCCGGCACAGAACATGGAAACGGTTCCTGCCTGCTACCGCCGCACGATCAGCTTCTTGCCGATGGTGCCGGCGGGGGTGTGGAGGCGGAGGATGTAGGTGCCGGCAGGCCAGCGGCTCACGTCGAGTGTGGCCGTGAGGCCGGTGTGCGGGGCGTCATAGACGCGGTCGCCCGCGCTGTTGAAGGCCTCGATGCGGGTCAGCCCGAAGCTGGAGATCACCTTTGCCGTCTCGGTGGCAGGGTTAGGTTGCACGGAAGTGTAGCGCTTCAGCAGCTCCACCGACTGGATGCCCAGCGTATCCACATGCGTCGTGTCGCCGCCAGTGTCGGTGGTGTCGGGATTCGGCGTGAGTATCGGGAAGATGAATAGATAACCAATTGCGTTATTTTTCACATAGCACCATTCATAATACTCCGGGTCTTGGCAATGAACGCTTCCCATCGACATGTCCTGATGGAGTACGTAACTGCTTGCTTTCTGATCAAGATTATTCAACCCAAAAAGTATGATTTCAAAGTTCTCTTTCCTGTTGCCAGGAGCGGGTTTCCCTGTACGGACAGTACGTCCCACATAGAACGAGTCGGCCACAGTGACAGGAGTGGAGAAATAGCGTTCATACATGGGGAAAACAGGCAGGGGATTCAGGTAGGAAATAGGTGTGATATTCGGTTTGATGTAATAGGAGACGGGTGTGACTGTGATGTGTACCTTCAGGTCCTCACCCACCCTGCGGGGGGTATCGGGGTCGGCTTCGTACAGGCGTAAATAGTCATAGACGTTTGTGTAGGTAGTGTCTATATAGTCAGCCCACCATGCCTGCACAGCGTGGTCGTCGCTATAAAAGTAGTCGGGATATAAAAGTGGCGGGGTTGAAAGGCTGGCGGCGATGCCATACACAGTCAGGCTATCTTTCGTCGTTTGCAGGAAATAAGCAATCTCGTCGCCACAACCGACTCCGGCCCAATTCATGGGTCCCGCCACATCCATTTTGACCCAAGGAGCATCTGTGAGGTAATTGCTCGGAGGCAGGTAATCGTTTATTGTGTCTTGAGCGATGGCACTGCTAAACGTGGTCACAAGGACCAGTGCGTAAAGGATTCTCTTTTTCATAATTTTATTGTTTATTTGAATGGCAAAGAGTTTCTATTGGGTGATCTTTTTTGTCAATATCTAATATTAAAGGAAGAAGAAGAATGTGGGAGCGAGATAGAACTTTGGAGATTGGTGAGATATAGTTGGTTCTATGGGAAACAGATATGTCTTCAGAAGCAAAACAGGAGCCCCAAACATCGTACTTGTATTTGAGCAGATATGACCCCCATGTATCGGTTGCGGAATTGCCCACGGCAATGAAATGTTTTGATTGAGAAGCTTTTCTGTCTAATGAATTAATAATGATATTGTCGTAGGAATGCCCGTGTGAGGTTCCCGGAGACTGGGAAAGTGTTTGGTCGAGGTGATAAATCACGTTGTGTTGTGAACTATTATCCCCTGTATAAATCAAACAATCTAAAATACGATTGACGGGGTCGTAGCATATGTCTTTGAGTTTTGGATAAATGAAATTGTCCAAATCCCATCCGACGGAGTGGAGTAGCTGATCGATGCTATAGGCCTTGACATAAAAGAAATGGGACGGTGGAGTTGAGTAGGATGGGAAATGTAAAACCATAGGATCTTTTGTCGCTGTAACAAAGACATTGCCTTCACATTTTTCTATCAGCAGTGGTTCTGTGGCATTTTCGTTTATATTTATGTAATTGCATGTGTTGAACTGTATCGGACTTCCGCTGGAGGTGGGTTTCTTTACATACCATATGCGAGATGATCTGAAAATATTCCCCCGATACGTTGAGGTAGCCACCACAAAACTGTCGGTGATGGCCACATCGCTGAACCGACAGTCATTAACTGTGTCGATGAATGCGTAGTTAATGTCCCAGGAAGTAGTCTCTATAATGGCATCTACCAGTACTCCATTCCCGGCGATGGCATCGCCAATTGCTACCACGTGCATCTTGTTGGCAAACCAACCGATATCCATTTTCTTTAAACTATAAAGCCACGGAAGGCTCACATACTCCACCGTTGAATTTGGGAAACCACTCAGGGAAAAGTGACCCAGCATAGCATAGGTTCCGTTGCCGTTATTGATACGTCCACAGAAATAGACATCGCTACCATTATACACTTCGAAGTCAAGGACGGAGTCTGCCATGATGGTCATTTCGGAATGAGAAGAAGCTCCATTGGTGACCAGCGTAAAAGAACAGTCTCCGGAGGCCTTTCCTCCGCAGACGAGAAAACGAGTGGCATCAACATCGCGGATAATTGTATTGCTTCCTGCGATGGAGGAAATGTTACGTATATATTCTTCTCCATTAATGGGACCGATGCAGCAGAGCAGTGCTATACAGAAGAAAAAAAAGGCTTTATGTTTTTTCATCATTGATTACTTTTAAAATTATTAATCTTAAGTTGTTTATCATACCTGGTTTGGTAAAACCTTTTTTTGCAAATTTCGTAATAAAAAATGAATTAAACAAATTTTTCTGTTATTTGATGGCGATACAGACGAATTCTTCTTTATCTTCGTCAAAAGTGATGGTTACAGTATAACCATCGTTCCTCATTTTATCTGCCCAAGTAAGAGCGTTTGTCTCATCAGGGGTTCTATAGACGACGGTCTCTTTGGTTAGGGATGCCGAGGATGTGTCGTTGCCGAACAAGCATACCACATGTCCCTCCCGTGCCAGCGCCATAAGGCTGTGCAAGAAAGCACGCTGCTCTTCCTCGGTCTGAAATTGAGCTTGGTTGTGGACGCCATCTACCGAGTATTTGACCATATAACGGCAGGCGGTGTCGGTGGCCGTGACGGTTTCGGGGTTGATGTTCTCTTTCTGGCAGCCTGTGGCCAGGATTCCGAGCAATGCGAACATTGCCATAGTGATTACCTTTTTCTTCATGTTATATTCTCTTTATGTTTGTATGTTTCCGGTATTGCATCTTTGAGAAGTTTCTTCAGATAGGCTTTTTTCTGCTCGTCCGTATTTGTATGTAAAACCATGACTTCCTGAGTATAATAGGAAAAAGATATGCTATACTCATTCAACAGGTTGATCATGTCCAACGGCATGTCTTGACCGTATTCCCGAGGTCCGTCTGGCTTGAAGAAATAGGTCTTGACCCACCTCAAATCCTCGGGCAATGGCTGGATGGCGAAGTCGGAGCAAAGGCGCTGCCAGGCGGCGGAGTCGGTGGCGCGGAAGAGGGTGACGGCCACGCTCACGCTGTCGTTGAGGCGGTAGTCGCGCAGGTAGGCGGCCTCGATGCCAGGCCGGCCCGCATAGCGCCGGTACAGCTCGCCGCAGCGGCCGGCCGGCAGCTCGTGGGGCACCATCTTGGCCGCGGCCGACAGCAGGGCGGCCAGCAGGCACAGCCCCAGCAGGTAAAACCGACGGGGTGTCATAGGGCAAGGAATATTTGATCGACAGCCTCCACGGCGGCCTGGCGGCTCGCCCACCCGTCGATGGCGCCCCATGCACCGGTGGAAACCGACAGATGTGCCACCACCCCGGTGAGAACCACCAGCGCCGCCTCCATGACGAGAATCAGGCAGCGTCGTCTCCTGTAGTTCCTGTCGAAGTCCTTCATCATCCGCCTCTCGAGACCGCGACGCAACTGCTCGTCGATTAGCCCATCCACATAGTCGTCGGCTTTCGGTGTTTTTCTACTCTGTTCCATAAAGCTTGTTATATATGGTTTTCATTTTCTTTCTGATGCGGTACATACGCTGATGGATAGTGTTGGCGCTCACGCCGTGGGCCTGCGCCAGCTCGTCGGCATCGTACCCCTCCAGGCTCTCCTCCATCAGCCGCCGTTCCCGGGGGGCGAGGTAGGCCAGCATCTCTTTGACCAGTTCCGTGCGGTCGTCCTCCTCCTGGCCCGGTTCGGACACCTGTTCGATCGGCACCGTGCTACCTTCACGCCGCTGACGGTGCCGTTGCCGGAAACGGTCGATGGTTGTACTCGTTACCACCTGCCGTACCCATGCCGCCTCCTGCCACAGACTTGCGTCGGATTGCAGATTTTCCAATCCTTCCCACAGGGCCACCATCACCTCCTGCACCAAGTCGCGCCCGTCCTCATAGCTGCGGGCTTCAAAGGTACAGATGGTGTTGATGCGACGCAGGTGGCGGTGCAGCAAGCGGTTGTAGCGTTCTTTTTTCTTCTGTTCGGGCAGGTCCATATTTCGGCCTTTGCTATAAATAAAAGACGCTATTTTTTCGGAAAACTTACAGCGGAAGTAAAATTTAACATTTTTTATGACATTTTCGACACCCTGTATCCACTAACCACTGAACACTAAACACTACCCATTTTCCAGGGTAATGACCTAGTACTTTCTATATAGTCAATACTAGGTCAATACTAGGTCAATACTAGGTCATAACGGATTCAGGGCTTAGTATCAGGCTGTTATGGAGGTCCTGGTGGACTTTCGCGATTGTTTTTTGTCGAATGGCGCTTTATTTCGGGAAAAATGCGTAACTTTGCATCGCTTTTTGATGCTTGGTTTGATATGGAGAATACGGATATTACGCCTGCCGTAGAGGCGGTTGTGGAACTTGAAAATGTGGTGGTTAGCCACGGTGAGGAACCCTTGCTGAAGGATGTCTCGCTGCGGTTGATGCCGGGCGAATTTGTCTATCTGATAGGCAAAAGCGGTGCCGGCAAGACCTCTCTGCTGCGCTGTCTATATGCCGACCATCCTGTGGCTGAAGGGTCGGCACGGGTGTGCGGAATGGATGTGGCGCACCTCAAACGGCGTCAGATTCCCGCCCTCCGTCGCCGGATGGGCATTGTCTTTCAGAATTTCCGCCTGCTCGACGACCGCAGCGTCTATGCCAACCTCGACTTTGTGCTGCGCGCCACCGGCTGGAAGAAGGCCGCCGAGCGTCGCGAGCAGATAGAGAAGACATTGGCCGCCGTGGGTATCGCCGACAAGGCCGACGCTTTCCCCCGTCGTCTGAGTGAGGGCGAGCAGCAGCGCGTGGGTATCGCTCGCGCCCTGATCAACAATCCGCAACTCATTCTGGCTGATGAACCTACGGGCAACCTCGACCCCGTCACCTCGGCCGAAATCATGCAGCTTATGGTCGATGTGGGCAAGCGTACGGGTGCCGCCATGCTGGTCTCCACCCACGACTTTATGATGATCGACCGCTTCCCGGCACGAGTCTTGCTCTGCGAAGGCGGCACGGTGGTCGATACCGAGGCGCCGAAACAATAAAATGCAAGAAAACACGTTTTACAAGCACTCATATATAAACGAACAACCATGAAAAAGATATTCAGCCTCCTTATTGTGGCACTCTTGCTAGGCACCGCTTTCGATGTGGCCGCACAGGCGAATCCCAAAAAGGGCAAAAAGTCTGTCTCGCCCTTCATCGAGGGCCGTCAGAAAGTGCGTCAGAGCGACTACGACTCGGTGTGGCAGTTTGCCAGCTTCAGCACCAAGGACGCCAAGGTGTATTACAGCCCTTACGACTATGCCAACTTCCTGAAGGAGACCAAGGCGCGTCGTCCGGATTGGGGTGACCTGAAGCCTGTGGTGAACTACCTGCAGAAGAGCTCGCGCGGCACAATGACGATGTGCGCCATCTATGCCGTCAATCCCGACATCGAGGACCTGAAGGAGCGAGAGGCATTGGCGCTGGAGGCCCGCAACGAGGCTAAAGCCTGTCTCGACGTTTTCGAGGCTTGGATGAAGGCGCAGGAGATGAGAAACAAGGTGCAGTTCCAGGTGGCCGAGGTGGATTATCGCTACTTCAAAGGCCCCTACTACTTCAACGAGAAGCGTTCGGAGCAGACAATCCACGTGGGCGTGCTGATGTATTTCGGCAGCAAGAAACGCCCCATCTTCATCGCCGACACCGCTACCCGCACCTTCGCCGACATTCGCTTTTTCCCCAACGACGCCACCATCGTCGAATCGTGGGAGAGCCACATCGACACGCTGGCCACCTATCTGAAAGACAATGAACGCAAGAGCGTGCTGCTCGTCGGACATAGCGACAACTCGGGCACCGAGGCCTACAACCGCGGCCTCTCCCGTCAGCGTGCCGTCGAGGTGAAGAAAGCCCTCACGATGCGCGGCATCGACGCCAACCGCATCGATGTGGAGGCCCGCGGCGATGAGGAACCCATCGGCGACAACGACACCCGCGAGGGTCGCATCCAGAACAACCGCGTGAGCATCAAGATTCAGTGACTTCTAAGGACACATGGAGGGAGATATGTGAGACGGAGGGACAATACGTCCCTCTGTTTCAGCAATATTGGTGGATGGAGACCGTATGCGCCGACAAACATTGGGACGTGCTCCTCGTCGAGGAGGACGGCCAAGTGAAAGGGGCGTTGCCATTCCTTTATGGTAAGAAATGGGGCTTGAAGTACATCCTTCAGCCGCAACTGACCCAGTTCAACGGCCCCTGGCTGAGTCCCGAACTGGATTTTGACGAGCGCGTGAAGGTGATGTCCGACTTGGTCGGGCAACTCGAAGGGTTGCATCTGGCACTCTACATGCAGTGCTTCCCGTCAGAAGAGACCAACTGGCTCCCTTTCTATTGGAAGGGCTATCGGCAGACGACACATTATACCTACCGCTTTGACCCCCTCCGGCCGGTGGTCGAATTGATGGAACAGGCTCAGCCTCAACGCCGCAAGCGGATGGATCTGCTCCGCCGGGAGTGCCTTCTTGACCGTCAGGTTGGACCCAATGAGTTCTCCGCGTTCCACAACGAATACTATCTTCGTAAGTCGGGCCACAACCTTCTCTCCCCCAACTTGGTGGAACGGGTATGCTCCACCGCCCTCGAACGCGGCAACGCCCTCCTCTATGGCTTACGCGACAGCCAAGGTAATCTGCAGGTGGCCGATTTCGTGGTTTTCGACAGCCGATGTGCCCATTCGTTGATGTCGGGTATGGCTCCCAACGCACCCCGCAATAGCACCACCCTCCTCTTTTGGCACCTCATTGACGACCTCTACGGCCGCACTGCTGCCTTCGACTTCGAAGGAAGCATGGACCCGGGCATCGAACAGTTTTTCCGCTCTTTCGGAGCCACACAGACACCCTATCATTGTGTCTATCGTTCCCGTATCCCCTTCGGTAAGCGCATCCTTGGAATATGAATATCAAGCTGATAGTGGTATCCAAGACAGATATCCCCTATGTACAGGCGGGCATCGACGAGTACGTCGGGCGGTTGAAGCATTACTGCGACTTCGAGTTGGTGGTGATGCCGGCATTGAAGAACGTCGGAAAGGCTTCTACGGAAGAGGTGAAGGAACGGGAGGGTGAATTAATCTTGAAGCAGATGGCGAAGGCCGACCAAGTGGTGCTGCTGGATGAGAAAGGAACGGAATACTCGTCGGTGGAGTTCTCGGAATATCTTCAGAAACAGATGAATGCAGGTGTCCGCACGTTGGCTTTCGTGGTGGGTGGAGCCTATGGCTTCTCACCGGCCGTTTATGCTGCTGCCAACCACAAAATCAGCCTCTCGCGGATGACGTTCAACCACCAGATGGTGCGTTTGTTCTTCGTGGAGCAACTCTATCGTGCCCACACTATTCTCCGCCACGAGAAATATCACAACGCTTAGTTACAGATTTTTGGGGACGAATTCGACGATGGCGTATTGCTCATCGAAGCGTATGTCGCGCAGTTCGATGTGGTCGAAGAGGCTTCCGGCTTGCTGGTTCTTGCTCAGACAGAGCAGGATGCGGTTGTCGCTGAGGGGTTCGATGAGTTCGCCGCCGGGTCGGTTTTTGGCCATACTGATAGCCTGACGAATCATGAAGTCAATGCCCGCGCCGCCGTTGTAAGAGAGATAGATATCGCTGCCGACAATCTCATCGACCGTCAGATCGAGCCCGACGCTGGCACTCTTGAACAGCACATTGACGTCGTAGGAGAGGCGTATGGTGTGCGGACCGCCATACATCACGGGCAGTGCACGTCCGGCTTTCTTCTCGATGAGGTCGCTGATTTCCTGATAGGTAAGTCTGATTTCCATAGGGATATTAGGTTATTGTTGGTTTTCGTTGGTGATACGTTCCGCCACAAGGTCGGCATAGGTCTTGGTGACGGGGATGATCTTGCTGCTTCCGTTGAGTTCGAGTTGCAGGGCGTGTCCTTTGCGTTGCAGACGGCGCACATTTTCAATGTTCACCATATAGCCTCGGTGGCAGCGGATGAGGGGAGTGCCGGCGAGGGTTTGTTCTAGCTCTTTCAGCGTATTGTGCAGGATGTAGGTGTCCTCGTGCTCCTCGTTCAGGTAGTGGATATTGGTGTAGTTGTCGGCGGCTTCGATGAAAAGGATGGCTTTGCATTCAACGCTGAAGACGAGGCGGTTGCCTTTGTTGTGGAAGTTGATGATGCGGTCGCCGCTGGTGGGGGAGGAGACGTGCTGGGTGGGTTGCAGTTGGTCGAGCTTATCTTGCAACCGAAGCACTTCGGTGTGCTCCTGACGGAGAAGAAAGAGTAGGTAGGAGATGATGTAAGGGAGTGATTCGACGGTGATTACCCCCAACAGGAGGTCGGCTGCCAGCGAGGTGAGCATCATCTCTCCTTTGCCACTGACCCTCCATAGTGTGAATGCCGATGCTGCGATGGTGACAATCAGCTCGACCATCACCCAAAGGATATAACCTGCGGGGCTGAAGGTGAGCCTCTTAGAGACCAAAAGCAAAAGGAAGCGACTGACGATGACGACCAGTAATCCGGCAGATACCGTTAAGGCCACTTGTAGCATCGGAACCATCGCCGAGTGACCCGACGTGTGGTTCAGGATGGAGACAGGTTGGCCGAATACGACGAGCAGGATGGCGAAGAAAAGGGTGAGTGCCAAAAAGTGAAAAATGGCTGTTTCCTGATTGAAAAAGAGTCCTTTTTTTGCCCAATTGGAGTTTTGTTGGCGAATCATTCGGGTGTAGTTTGAGTTAATTTCACCCAAAATAACACCATTTTGCCCATATTATTGTATTGTCCACCCAAATTAACTTTTGTATTTTATAAAGATGCTGTTTCTTTGCACTCCGATTTAATAAAAATTAAGATAATAACACGGGCAAAACTACAAGCACAACCGCCCCCAAAACGTTACTATTAATAATGAAAATACTTGGAACTGGAAGTGCCGTACCTAAGTTCACTGTGACCAACGACATGCTTTCGGATTATGTCGAGACGAGTGACGAATGGATTACCACGCGCACAGGTATCAAAAGTAGGCAGATTATCACCACCGAACGCTTCGAGGAGATGGCCGCCCTTGCCGGGCAGCGGGCCATCGATGCCGCGGGCTTGGTCCCCGAGGACATCGACTTCATCATCTGCCACAATGTCTGCAATTGCTATGTCACTCCTTCGTTGGCAGCTCTGGTGCAGCATCATCTGGGCATCACCGGCCCCAACTGTCCCACGATGGACCTCAACTCGGCTTGTGCAGGATTCGTCTATGGGCTTGATATTTGCGACGCTTTTATCACGACGAGTCGCGCCAAACGTATCCTCTACATCTGTGCAGAGGAGGTGACCCGTATGGTGGATTGGACTCAGCGTGAGACTTGCGTGCTCTTCGGCGACGCCGCCGGCGCTATGGTGCTTGGAGAAGGCGACGGCTATCTGGCCAGCAAGCTCACCTCGACACCTATGCCGGACGTCATTTATTACCGTCTGCCTTGTGAGCCGACCCCCTTTGAGACCGGTGAGGGTATTGACACCCACATGGCTATGCAGCTTAAGGGACGCGAAGTGTTCCGTATGGCGGTCTCTTCGGCCCAACGCGATATCAAGGATGTGGTGGAGAAAGCAGGCCTCCGGCTGGAGGATATCGACCACTACCTCCTCCATCAGGCCAACCAGCGCATCATCGACGCCATCAAGCAAAACTTCGACCTGCCGCCCGAACGCTTCCACTCCAATATTCATAAGCGCGGCAACACCTCCTCGGCCAGCATCCCTGTGCTGCTCGACGAGGAAATCCGCGAGGGACGCATCCATCGTGGCGAGTTGATGGTTTTCAACGGTTTTGGTGCCGGTTTCGTCACCAGTGCCGCTGTGGTCCGTTATTAATTAATATGTAAATTATAAAAAGTAGAGATATGAACAAAGTAGTTATCACAGGCGTGGGTTGCATCACCCCACTTGGAAACAATATTGAAGCGCTGTGGAACAGCGTGATTAACGGTGTCTGCGGTATCGATTTCATCCAGCAGATTGATCGCGAGAACCTGCCGGTGAAGATCGCCGCCGAGGTGAAGGACTTCAAACCCGAAGACTTCGGTATAGACAAGACTATGATCCGTCACAACGACCGTTTCGCCCTCTTCGCCCTTGCGGCTGCCGCCCAGGCGATGGCCGACAGCGGTTTGCGTGTGGGTGAGGACATCGACCCGCGCCGTTTCGGTACCGCCATCGGCAGCGGCATCGGCGGCATCAAGACCTTTGAGCGTGAGCACGCCAGCAAGCTGCAATACGGCCTGCGTCGCATCTCGCCGCTCTTCATCCCCGAGATGATTTCGAATATCGCCGGTGGCAATGTCGCCATCACCTATAACGCACAAGGTCCCAATATCCCCGTGGTGACAGCCTGTGCCACAGGTACCCACAGCGTGGGCGAGGCTTATCGTCTCATCCACGAGGGTCGTGCCGATGCCGTCATCACGGGCGGCACCGAAGCCGCCATCTGCGAGATGGCTGTGGGTGGGTTCAACAATATGAAGGCCCTCACGCAGGCCGAAGACCCGATGGCCGCTTCGCTGCCGTTCGACGCCCGCCGCAAAGGCTTCGTCCTCGGCGAAGGATGCGGTATTATGGTGCTGGAAAACGAGACGTTGGCCAAGAAGCGTGGCGCCAAGATATACGCCGAAGTCTGTGGCTACGGCAACACCTGCGACGCTCACCACTACACCGCCCCGCATCCCGAATGTCGCGGAGGTGCCGAGTCGATGCGTCTGGCATTGGAAGAGGCCGGATTCAAGAGCGATGAACACCTGTATATCAACGCCCACGGTACTGGTACGCCCCTCAATGACAAGGGCGAGACCAAGGGTATCAAGGCCGCCCTCGGTGAGGACGGCGCCCGCAAGGCGATGATCAGCAGCACCAAGTCGATGCACGGCCACATGTTGGGTGCCACCGGTGCCGTGGAACTCATCATCAGTGCTTTGGTGCTGAAGAACGGCATCATCCCGCCGACCATCCACCTCGACTGCCCCGATCCCGAGTGCGACCTCGACTACACGCCGCACACCGCCCGTCAGTGGCAGGCCGACGTCGCCATCAGCAACACCTTCGGCTTCGGCGGAAACAACGCCACCGTCGCCCTTCGCAGAATCTAAACAAATAAAACTATGAACGTATTAGACCGCAACGAAATCAAGACCTTCCTGCCGCACCGCGAGCCAATGATGCTCATTGACGATGTGGTGATGGAAGGCGACACCGCCATCGCCCACTATCATGTGCGTGGCGACGAATTCTTCCTCCAAGGACACTTCCCCGGAAACCCTGTGGTGCCTGGCGTCATCCAGTGTGAGATTATGGCTCAGTCGAGCTGCATATTGGTGCGTGACGAACTCGTCGGCCGTACCCCGCTCTATAGCGGTATCAACAACGTGCGCTTCCGTCAGCCTGTCCGTCCGGGCGACACCATCGAAGTGCGTGCCCGCATCACCAACCGACGCGGCATGATTTTCTTCGTCGATGCCAAAGCCACCGTGAACGGCAAACCTTGCTGCCAAGGTGAATTAACATTTGCATTAATCGATAATCCCCAAGCATAATGAAACTGTTAGAAAATAAGATAGCCCTTATCACCGGTGCCTCGCGCGGCATCGGCAAGCGCACCGCCCAGCTCTTCGCCGAGCACGGTGCCACCGTGATTTTTACCGACCTTCAGGAGAACGACGCCAGCCGAGAGCTCCTTGCCGAGTTGCAGCAGCACAGCCCCAAGAGCATCTTCATCGCCAGCAACGCCGCCGACTACGACGAGACGATGGCTGTCGCCGATCGGGTGCAGAAGGAGTTCGGCCGCCTCGATGCCCTCGTCAACAACGCCGGCATCACTCGCGACAACCTGCTGCTCCGCATGCAACCCAAGGATTGGGACCTCGTGCTCGAGGTGAACCTCCGCTCGGTGTTCAACTTCTGCAAGGCCTTCGCTCCCATGATGCTCAAGCAGCGCAGCGGTTCCATCATCAACACCGCTTCGGTGGTGGGTGTGAACGGCAACGCCGGCCAGTGCAACTATTCCGCCTCCAAGGCCGGTATCATCGGCTTCTCCAAGAGTCTCGCCAAAGAGCTCGGTTCGCGCGGCATCCGTTGCAACGCCATCGCCCCCGGCCTCATCGAGTCGGCTATGACTCAGGCGATGCCCAAAGAGGCTCACGACAAATGGCTCAGCGAGATCCCGCTGCGTCGCGGCGGCACCGACCTCGAC
Organism: Bacteroidales bacterium; assembly: GCA_017960605.1. GTDB lineage: Bacteria > Bacteroidota > Bacteroidia > Bacteroidales > P3 > Colimorpha. The sequence goes on from JAGCYV010000001.1 coordinate 25,306, forward strand.
ATCGCTCGCACCTCGCTCTTCCTTGCTTCCGACCTTAGCGAGTACATCACCGGACAGGTAATTTGTGTCGATGGTGGTGTGTCGCTCTGATATCAAACAGGGTGCCGGACGGCTGAAGCCCGACACCCTTGTCCTCATTCTGATGGCTGCCTGGTGGGTGCTCAACCTGCTGCAGGCAGCCTTCACCGGCCTTGCCGACGACGAGTCCTATTACTGGTATTTCTCCCAGCATCTCGACTGGGGCTACTACGACCATCCGCCTATGGTGGCACTCTTGGTAGCCCTCTCTTCCTGGCTGCCGGGCACCCTTGGCATCCGCTTCTTCGCCACCCTCTTGCAGCCGCTCTACCTGCTGCTTTTCTGGCATCTGATTCGTCCTGCCGACGCTTCCCGTCGCGACGCAGTGCTCTACGTGCTTCTTTGCTTCTCGCAGCCTCTGTTGCAACTCTATGGCTTCATGGCCGTTCCCGACGCACCGCTGATGCTGTTCACCGTGCTCTTCCTCTGGGCCTACCGCCGTTTCTGTCGCGACAACAGCTTCGTCAGCGCCCTCTTGTTGGGACTTTCGGTGGCTTTGCTGGGATACAGCAAGTATCACGGTGCTTTGGTGGTGTTTCTGGCTTTGGTGGCCAATCCCAAGCTCTTCCTTCGAGGCCGCCTCTATCTGGCCGGAGGAGTGGCCCTGCTGCTTTTCCTGCCCCATCTCTGGTGGCAGTACATGCATGACTGGGCCTCGTTCCGCTACCATCTTGTGGGACGCAACGCCTGGGGTTATGACCTCAGCTTCACCCTCGAGTACCTGGCCACTGTGGCGGTGCTCTTCAATCCTTTGTGGATTATCCATTTCGTCAAAGGTCTGCGCAAGCCTGCATCCGACGAGGACCTGACCTTGCGGCGTGTGTTCATCGTGCTCTTCGCCGGCTTTGTGTTATTCTTCCTTGTGGCCACATTGCGTGGCCGTGTGCAGCCTCAGTGGCTGCTGCCCGTCAGCTTGCCGGTGGTGGCGTTGGTGTTCCGCGCCGGACGCCAGTCGCACTTCGTACGCTCGGCGGCCATCGTTTGCGCTGTCCTCTTCGTGTTGGTACGGGTGGTGGCAGTGGTCAATCCCACCCACCTGAAAGGTCAGCTGTGGGAGGGCGACGAGCCTTACCGCAAGCTCGCCGCTGTCGCCGACGGCCGTCCCGTCGAGTTCCTCGGATGCTATTCGTTTGCCTCCAAGTATGCCTACTACACCGGCCAGCCCGCCCATTGCAGCTCGCTCTACTACAGCCGCGAGAACCAGTGGCAGTACGACACCGCCGACCGCGCCTTTGCCGGACGCGAGGTGGTGGTTGCCGACTTGGGCGACCTGCACGGCGAGACCCTCGAGGTAGAGGCTAATCGCAATATCAAATATCTGATGATGCGCGACTTCCATCCTATGCGAGAACTGAAGGTGACCAGTTTGGAGCCCATCGACTTCTGCGTTCCCGACAGCCTGCCCAAGTTCCCGCTCACGCTTCGGGTCACCAACCCCTACAGTTATGACATCGTTCCCTCCGCCGATGAGCCTGTCCGCATCTCGCTCTGGTTCCAATGGGGGAGCAACACCGTCGCTGCCGCCACATCTATTCTCAGCGACACCTTGCATGCCGGCAGCGAGACGGTCATACGACCCTTGATGACGATGTCCTCCGCCGTACCCGAGGGAATCCACCTCAGCGGTCTGGCCATCGGATATATGCGCTACTATCCCGCCGCCAACAGCCCCCAATACCGCACCACCGTCAGCCGCCAATCGGGGACGACCACCATCAAAGGCGACTGGAACTTAGAATGAAGAAAACATTACCGTTATGCAAAACGACACGATAGACACCCTCTTGCGGCACCGCTCTGTCCGCCAGTTCACCCCCGAGGCCATCGATTCCGACACCCTGAAGGAAATCCTCGAGTGCGGCCTCCGCGCCTCCAATACGGGCAACATGCAACTATACAGTGTGATTACCACCACGCAGGAACCCCTCAGGAGCGAGCTCTGCAAGCTGCACTTCGGCCAGTGTGCCACCGCCCCGTTGTGGCTCACCGTCTGCACCGATGTGGCTCGCTATCATCAGTACTGCCGTGTTAATCAGTGTGATGAGCCTTATGGCAACCTGCTGTGGTTCGTCTCCGCCCTCGTCGATGCCTCGCTCTGCGCCCAGAACATTTGTGTGGCCGCCGAGTCCAAGGGTTTGGGGTTCTGCTATCTCGGCACCGTCAACTACAACACGCGCCAGATAGCCGAGTTGCTGCAATGCCCCAAGGGGGTGGTGCCAGTCATCGCCATCGCGATGGGTCATCCCGCTGAGGAACCTCGCATGAGCGAACGTCTGGGACAGGATGCAGTGGTACACAACGAAACCTATCACGTGCCGACCGACGACGAACTGGTTGCCAGCCATAAGGTGCGCGACGAGCACCCCTTCAACCGACAGATGGTTCGTGAGAACGGCACCCGCAACTACTGCGAGATTTTCACCACCAAGCGCTATCCGCACGACATGAATGTCGCCGTCAGCCGCGACCTGTTGCAGTTCCTCCAAGAGAGCGGCATGTGGGATTTCTGATTGATTCATTGATGATTTTTTGTAGGTTGAGAAAAAAAGTGTATCTTTGCAGTCGAGATATTGCTGTTTTGTATCATAAAAATCATCAAATTATGAAAAAGTTTTTTATCGGTTTTCTCTTGGTTTTGTCGGTGTCGGCAGCTGTGTCGGCACAGGAGAATAGCGAACGTTGGCGCGAGATGCTGCAGAAGGTGACGACGAATGTGACGATGGAGATCGGCGGCGTGAAGATTATCGGCAATATCGGCCAAGGAGACTTGGTGTTGCAGTACCGTCCGGATGGCAGCCTGTTTTGCGGCGGCCTCGGAACGGACGGAAACACGCTGACGGAAGGCATGCTGGTGAGCGGCGAAGGCCGGGAGATTGCCAACTGTCCCGGAGGCTGGGCCTATAGCGGCGGCTTCAAAGGGGACAGAAAGGAGATGTTCGGGACGGTATATGGGCGCGACGGGAAGGTGCTGTATATGGGACCTTTTCTGAACGACCAGCCGACGAGTGCCTATCCGGATACGGGTTCGATGATATTGGCGATGAAGACGTTTGCGGCGGAGGATTTGAGCGACGGGGGTGTGTATGTGGGTGAGTTTGAGGATGGCAAGAGATCGGGTCTGGGAATGTATATCTGGGCGTCGGGCAATGCCTGGTACGGTCACTGGAAGGAGTGGAACCGCGAGGGTACGGGTCTTCAGATGAACTATGACGGAAGCTACATGACGGGCACCTGGAAGGATGGAAAGTATGTGGATGCCCAGCAGCAGAAGCAGCAGGAGGAAGAGGATGATCCCATCGTGCGGGCGAAGATGAAGAGACGTTGGGAGGATGTGTTCAATTTCGAGAAGCGGATGTATTATGACCGCGGAACCTATCATATCGGCGAGAAGGAAGAAGGAATTGCGATGCGTGTGTGGGGTCGGCTTCCGTACAAGTGCCACGTGTATGTGGGCGGTTACGACTATGGCTTCCAGGGGAATGGCATGATGATGGTGGCGGAAGGATACGACATAAGCAACTGCAACGACGGATGGGTGTATGTGGGGCATTACGATAAAGGAGAGAAGGATGGAGATGTGGGAAAGGTATATGACCATGAAGGAAATCTGATATACTACGGAGCGTTCCGCAAGGGGAAGCCTGTGGGTGTGTATCCGTCGAAGGAGTCGTATCCGTCGTACAAGTTCGAGATAGTGAACTACCCGAGCGGTGACAAGTATATCGGAGAGACGAAGAAGGGGAAGAGACAGGGTACAGGCCTTTATGTGAGTGAGAACGGCAATGCGTGGTTCGGCCACTGGGAGAACGGAACGTTGAACGGCGAGGGCCTGTTTATGACGATGGATGGGAAATATGCGATTGGAACGTGGAGTGCCGGGAAGAGGGTGAGGTGACCGCGTGCTCGCGGAGAGCATTAAATAAAAACAATTTTGTTAGATTGGTTTTTTGACGTAAATTTGCATTTTATTAACTAAATAGACTATGAGTTTGAAAATCGTTGTACTTGCCAAACAAGTGCCTGACACAAGGAATGTTGGCAAGGATGCTATGACGGCGGAGGGTACGGTGAACCGTGCCGCGCTGCCTGCCATTTTTAACCCCGAAGACCTGAATGCTTTGGAACAGGCGCTGCGCCTGAAGGAGAAAGACCCCGAAACGACGGTGGGCCTGCTGACGATGGGTCCGCCGCGAGCGGGCGAGATTATCCGCGAGGGTCTCTATCGCGGAGCCGACACGGGCTGGCTGCTGACCGACCGTCTGTTTGCGGGTGCCGACACGCTGGCTACGAGCTACGCGCTGGCTACGGCTATCAAGAAGATTGGCGATGTGGATCTGGTCATCGGCGGCCGTCAGGCCATCGACGGCGACACCGCCCAGGTAGGTCCCCAGGTGGCCCAGAAGCTGGGTTTGAACCAGGTGACCTACGCCGAGGAAATCCTCAAGGTGGAGAACGGAAAGGCCACCATCCGCCGCATGATTGACGGCGGTGTGGAGGTGGTCGAGGCGCCGCTGCCTTTGGTCGTCACCGTGAACGGGAGCGCCGCCGAGTGCCGCCCAGCCAACGCCAAGCTGGTGATGAAGTACAAGTATGCCGCCTGCCCGCTGGAAGTGGCAGAGGACGACAAACGCAAAGAACTGCGTGCTGAGAGACCTTACCTCAACCTCATCCAGTGGAGTGTGGCCGATGTCGATGGCGACCCCAGCCAGTGCGGCATGAGCGGCAGCCCGACGAAGGTGAAGGAGGTGCAGAGCATCGCCTTCCAGGCGAAGGAGAGCAAGTGCCTCACCGGCGCCGATACCGACATCGAAGGAATGATTAAGGAGTTGTTGGACGAAAAGATAATTGGATAGTATGAACAACGTTTTTGTATATATCGAGATTGAGGGCACCGAGGTGCGCGAGGTGAGCCAGGAGTTGCTGACCAAAGGCCGCAAGCTGGCCAATGAAGTCGGTGTGGAGCTGCACGCTGTGGCTATCGGCACCGGCATCAAAGGAAAGGTGGAAGAGCAGGTGCTGCCCTACGGAGTGGATAAACTCTTCGTGTTCGACGCTCCCGAACTGTTCCCCTACACTTCGGCCCCGCATACGGACATCGTGGTGAACCTCTTCAAGGAGGAGCAGCCGCAGATTTGCCTGATGGGCGCCACCGTCATCGGACGTGACCTCGGCCCGCGTGTGAGCTCGAGCCTCACCAGCGGTCTGACGGCCGACTGCACGCAGCTGGAGATAGGCCCCTATGAGGACAAGAAGAGCGGCAAGGTGTATGAGAACCTGCTGTACCAGATACGTCCCGCTTTCGGTGGCAACATCGTGGCCACCATCGTGAATCCCGACCACCGTCCGCAGATGGCCACCGTCCGCAGCGGCGTCATGCAGAAGGCCGTGTATGACGGGCTCGGCGACCGAAGTGGAGCCAAGGCCTCCCAGGCCTGCAAGAAAGAGGTCGTCTATCCCGAAGTGAGTAAGTACGTCTCGCCCGAGGCCTTCGTGGTAAAAGTGCTCGACCACCATGTAGAGGCTGCCAAGCACAACCTCAAAGGCGCTCCCATCGTGGTGAGCGGCGGCTACGGCGTGGGTTCGAAGGAAGGCTTCGATATGCTCTTCGAGCTGGCCAAAGTGCTTCACGGCGAGGTGGGCGGCAGTCGTGCCGCCGTCGATGCCGGATGGATTGACAACGACCGCCAGATAGGCCAGACGGGTGTCACTGTGCACCCGAAGGTGTATATCGCCTGCGGCATCAGCGGTCAGATACAGCATATCGCCGGCATGCAGGACAGCGGTATCATCATCAGCATCAACAGCGACCCCGAGGCCCCCATCAACAAGATCGCCGACTATGTGATCACCGGCACGGTGGAAGAGGTGGTCCCCAAGATGATCAAGTATTACAAACAAAATAGCAAGTGACGTATGGGAAAGACAATGCAACAGATTGACCACGATGCGTGGGAAGAAGGTTACGGCCGCAACAGCGGAGCGGTGAACCAGGAATGCAACGACCTCACGTTGAAGGCTATGTACGAGGAACTGGCCAGACGCAAGGCTGAGAAAGAAGGGGTCAAGGAAGAACCGCCCAAAGAACTCACCCAGGAAGAGAAGGACGAAAAGTGGGAAAAAGTGATGGACTCCCTGAGTTGGGTGGATGAGGATTATAAACCCTGAAATAATCAGAAAATATAAGGATTAGAAAATAAAAAAGAGAAACAATACATGGCAAACTACTATAACGACCACCCGGAGATAGCGTTTCATCTGGAACATCCGCTGATGAAGCGTCTGGTGGAACTGAAAGAGAAGAACTACGCCGATGCCGCGAACTATGCCGATGCGCCGGTGGATTATGAGGACGCGATTGAGAACTACCGCCGTATTCTCGACATCACGGGCGATGTGGCGGCCAATGTCATCGAGCCCAACTCGGAGAGCGTGGATCTGGAAGGCCCGCATCTGGAGAACGGCCGCATGATCTATGCCTCCAAGACCTTCGAGAACCTCGACGTGACCCGTAAGGCCGGCCTCTACGGTGTCTCGATGCCGCGTCGCTACGGCGGACTGAACCTGCCGAGTGTCATCTTCTCGATGATGAGCGAGATTATCAGTGCCTCCGATGCCGGCTTCCAGAACATCTGGAGCCTGCAGAGCTGCATCGACACCCTCTATGAGTTCGGCAGCGAGGAGCAGCGTGCGAAGTACATCCCCCGCATCTGCGCCGGCGAGACGATGAGTATGGACCTCACCGAACCCGACGCCGGTAGCGACCTGCAGCGCGTCATGCTCAAGGCTACCTTCGACGAGAAGGAGAACTGCTGGCGCCTGAACGGTGTGAAGCGCTTCATCACCAACGGCGACTCCGACATCCACCTCGTGCTGGCCCGCTCGGAAGAGGGGACCAAGGACGGACGCGGATTGTCGATGTTCATCTATGACAAGCGCAACGGCGGCGTGGATGTGCGTCATATCGAGCACAAACTCGGCATCCACGGAAGCCCCACCTGCGAGCTGACCTACAAGAATGCGAAGGCCGAGCTCTGCGGCGACCGCAAGCTGGGTCTCATCAAGTACGTGATGGCGCTGATGAACGGCGCCCGTCTGGGTATCGCCGCCCAGAGCGTGGGTGTGGAGCAGGAAGCCTACAACGAGGGTCTGGCCTATGCCCGCGAACGTGCCCAGTTCGGCGAGAAGATCATCAACTTCCCCGCCGTCTATGACATGCTGAGCCGCATGAAGGCCAAACTCGACGCCGGCCGTTCGTTGCTCTACCAGACCGCCCGCTATGTCGATCTCTACAAGAGCCTCGAGGACATCCAGCGCGACCGCAAACTGGAGCCCGAGGAGCGCAACGAGATGAAGCTGTACAGCCGTCTGGCCGACGCCTTCACGCCGCTGGCCAAAGGGATGAACAGCGAATACGCCAGCCAGAACGCCTACGACGCCATCAGTATCCACGGCGGCTCGGGATTCATCATGGAATACAAGAGCCAGCGCCTCTACCGCGACGCCCGTATCTTCAGTATCTATGAGGGTACCACGCAGCTGCAGGTGGTGGCGGCCATCCGCTACGTCACCAACGGCACCTACCTTCAGGTCATCAAAGACATGATGCAGAGCGAGGTGAGCGACGAGATGAAGCCCTTGAAGGCCCGCATCGCTCCGCTGGTTAATCTCTACGAGCAGGCCGTCAACTACGTGAAGGAGCAAGGCAACCAGGATGTGCACGACTTCCTGGCACGCCGCCTCTACGACATGACCGCCGAAATCATCATGAGCCTGCTTATCATGGACGATGCCACCCGTGCGCCGGAACTCTTCTCCAAGAGTGCCCATGTCTATGTCCGTATGACGGAAGAGGACGTCTGTGCGAAGGCCTACTATGTGATGCACTTCACCGAGGCCGACCTCGCCAACTTCCGCGCCGAATAAAACAGCAAGGTGAAAGGTGAAGGATCAAAGGTGAAAGGCAGCAGGCGTGTCGTTCTGGTCGCGTTGCTTTTCACCTTTCCTCTTTCACCCTTTGCTTTTACCGCCCACGGGCAACCGTCGCATTACAGCTTCTCCGCCACCTCGGGCAAGGTGATCGCCACCAACGGCTCGCCCTTCAACGGCAAGTCGCCGACGGTGGGAATCGATGCGGCCCTCTATTGGCAGCAGACCGACAGCAGCGCCTGCGCCTTGTTTTGGGACCAGCCTTTCTTCGGGCTGAGGACAAACTACGCCCATGTGTTCAATGCGGTGGCCGGCGACCGTATAGGGCTGGCGGGCTTCCTGCAGGGAACGCTGGTGGGCCACCTCGACTGGACCTACAGCGTGGGACTTTCGTTCTACACGCGGCCTTACAGCCACTTCCCCAATCCCAAGAACGACTACATCGGCTCTGTGGCCAATTGCCTGATTGACCTGGGGCTGTTGTACAACATCCCCCTGCCGTCCGACAACACCCTTTTCCTCTCCGCCAAAGTGGTGCATTCCAGCAACGGCTACCTCTACAAGCCCAATCACGGGCTCAACTACATGCAGCTGGAGGTGGGCTTGCGGCGCGGTCCTCAGCGTGAAAGGAGTCGCCAGCGGGTGGATTTCCCCTCCTTCGTCCCTTCCGGCGCCCCGTTCGTGATGGTGGCTCCGGCATTGGTGCAGTCGCGCTACGACCCGTTGACGGTCATCCGCTACTATCCCGCCTACACCGTGCAGCTGGGCTATATCCAGCATGTGCACCCCTGTTTCTCCTACGGGGCCGCGTTGGACCTCTCCTACAACTTCACCCACCGCCTGCTGGCGCCGTCCGGCGAGTGGCCTGTCTATCCCGCCGCCTCGGTCTTCGGCGACTGCCAGTGGGGACCGCTGGTGCTCCGCCTCGGGCTGGCCCGCTATCTGGCCTATTACCCCCTCAACTGGGAGCCCTACTACGAGCGCGTGGGCCTCTACTACCGCTTCGGGCGTCAGATGGCCGGCGTCGGCATGAAGGTGCATTACGACCACATCGACTACATCGAGTGGACGTGGGCTATCGAGCTTTGAATGAGGCCATAAGCAGAAAGTTTTTGTCGCATTCGGGAAAAATGTGTAAATTTGCATTTTGAAAATCAACGACAAAAAATCATCAAATGAAAGTTAGAGAACTTGTTGAGAAACTGAATCTCAAAGTGTTGTGCGGTGAGAACGGCCTCGACCGCGATATCGACGGCTGCTATGTCAGCGACCTGCTGAGCGACGTGATGGGCAATGCCGAGATGGGCAACGTCTGGGTCACCCTGCAAACCCACAAGAACGTGATGGCCATCGCCTCGCTGAAGGAGCTGGCCTGCGTCATCCTCGTCAAAGGCCTCACCGCCCCCGAAGACACCGTCGAGCAGAGCAACGAAGAGGGCATCCCCTTCCTCAGCACCGATATGCAGACCTACGAGACGGTCGGTAAAATCTATCAGTTATTGAATGTCTGAATGTTTGATTGTTTGAATGTTTGAGTGGCTGGCGTGTGTTTGACCGCGTAGCACTCATGCAATCAAGCAATCAGTCAATCAAGCAATAGCAATGGTTGCTCCTTTCAAGGCCGACCTGCACATCCACACGGTGCTCTCGCCGTGCGGCGACCTCGAGATGTCGCCTACGGCCATCGTCGAACGGGCGCTGGCACGTGGATTGGACATGATCGCCATCAGCGACCACAACACCACCCGTCAGGTGAAGGTGGCCCAGAAGGTGGGTCGCGAGAAGGGCTTGTTCGTCCTCGGCGGCGTGGAGGTCACCTCGCAGGAGGAAACCCACTGCCTCTGCTACTTCAAGGACGACGCCCAGCTCGACGCCTTCCAGCTCTTCCTCGACGCCCATCTGCCCAAGATCCCCAACGACGAGGACCGCTTCGGCTACCAGCTCATCGTCGATGAGAACGACGAGATTGTGGGCGAGGAGGAGTACCACCTGCTGAACGCCATCGACGTCGATATCGACGGCATCTACGACGAGGTGCACCGCATCGGCGGCCTCTTCGTGCCGGCACATATCAACAAGGGCACCACCTCGCTCATGAGCCAGCTGGGCTTCGTGCCGCCCGACCTCCGTGCCGACGGCCTCGAAATCAATTTCCGCATCACCAAGGATGAAATCCTGAAGAAATTCGCCTACCTCAAGCGCTTCAACTTCATCACCGACAGCGATGCCCATTTCATCGACAACGTGGGCGACGTCTATAACCTCGTCTATATGGAGCACCGCACCTTCGACGAGTTCGCGATGGCGCTGCACGGCGAGGAGGGGCGCTGGATAGACACCATGTATTTCCGTGAACACAAACTGAGAAAAATCCTGTAGTTATGAAGAAGGTTATGGCTTTTGGTTTATCGCTCGCGAAGCTGCCGCTCGTGCTTTGCCTACTGGTCACTGGTCACTGGTCACTGGTCACCGGGACGCAGGCCCAGTCACCCCAGCTGCCGCCGCCCACCCGCCACACCGTCAGCTTCGAGTCGCAGCACGGCGAAGCATTCACCGTCTTTATCGACGGCGACCCGATGAACCGCATGCCCCAGAGCCGGGTGCTGGTGAACGAAATCAGCAACCAGAACCACCAGGTGGTGGTCGTCCTGAAGCGTCCCGCCGAGAAGGTGGCGGTCCTCAACCTGCGCCCCGGTGAGGCCAATGTGGTGGTCAATGTGAACTACGACGCGCGCCTCGAGCAGGTCTTCCTCTACACGCCTACCCACAACCGCGCCGAAGCCTACGACGAGGAGTGGATTCGCCAGCGCGACGAATACCGCCGCCGGCAGGAACGCAAGCCCTCCGTCGATCCGGTGGCTCCGCCGGTGCCTCAGCCGGGAGTCGCGTCGGTGGTGCCGGCCACCGACGACGATGTGGCGGCGATGGAGCAGCGCATGAAAGCCCAGTCCTTCGACAGCGACCGCCTGGCGCTGGGCAAGGTCATCGTGGCCTCCGCCAGCCTGACGTCATCCCAGATTGCCCGTCTGGCCAGAACCATCGACTACAGCAACTCGCAGATCGAGTTCCTGAAGTACGCCTACCATTATTGCATCGACCGCGAGAACTACTACCGTACCATCGACGTGCTGACCTTCAGCAGCGACAAGAAGAAGGTGCTCGACTACATCGCCACCCAGCGCTGATTACAACGCTATCTGGTGCGAGGTGTTGTCGCGGGTGTCTATGATTTCCACCGTGTTCGAGAAGCTTACGGTCACGTAGGCCTTCTTCCCATAGACCACCAGGTCCTGCGCCACATCGCCCAGCCCGCGGCTGTTGGCGGTCGAGAAGACATTTTTGACGATGGCCCCCGTGGTGAGGTTGATCCGGTCAATCGAGGCTTCGTTGGCGCCCCAGTTGCCCTCGTCGAGCACATAGGCTGTCCCGTCGCCGAGGGCCGCCACCTTCGACGGCAGCATCCCCGCTTCGGTCAGCCACTGTTGCGTGCCGGTCGAGTCGAAGCACACCACGTCGCCCGCGGCGCTGTAGTGGCCGTCGGTGGTCACGTAGATCTTGCCGTCGATGGTGTTGATGCTGTAGGGATTGCTGATGCCGCAACCCGCCAGGATGGTCTCGCGGCTGTTCGTCAGGGGGTTGAAGCGGAAGAAACTGGCCGCCGCGGTGTAGCCGCCGCTGTATCCATAGACCTCGCCGTCGCTGACATCCATCGCCGTGATGGCGAGCCCCAGGTCGGTGGCGCTGTAGGTCGTCGCGTCGATTAGGTACGAGGTGGCCGGCACGTCGCCCCCGTAGCCGCAGGTGACGACGACGTGGGTCGCATCCACCGCCTTCACCCGTTGCGGGTCGGCGCCCACAGTGACGACCTTCACCAGGCTGAAACTGGCCATGTCGATGACGAACACGCGGTTGTCATAGACGATGGTGCCGCTCTCGTCGGTGGTCCACGAGCTGGCCACGAACAGCTTCCCGTTGGCCGCCGCGATGCCCTCGAGGTCATAGACGGTGTTGAATTTCAGCATGCGGTCGATGCGCCCTTCGGCGGTGTCGATACGTAGCAGGGCAGGGGGGTAGCCGCAGGTCACATACACCTTGCCGTCGGCACAGGCCATGTAGCGCGGCTTCTGGGCGGCCGAGGGGCTGTAGGCGCTCTGCACGGCCGTCACCTCGTCGCCGTTCTGTTCCGTTGTCTGGGTGGGAGTGGGAGCCACCGGCTCTTTGACGCAGGCCGTCAGCAGGCCGGCGACCCATACGATGGCGATTACACGGAGTAAATGTTTCATGTTCTTATAGCTCATAGATGATTTTCAATCTGTAGTTGCGGCCCATCATGGGGTACGAGCGCACCACCTCGTACTGCTCGTCCAGCAGGTTCATCACCTGCACCTGCACCCGCATCGTGCCCCACCGCAGGGCGAAGCGGCGGTCCAGCGAAAGCCCCAGGTCCAGGTAGGCCGGCATCCTCGTCTCGTCGCTGTTCTGCATGCGGTAGTAGCGCTCGCCCACCACCATCGCGGTGGCGCCCACGTTCACCCACTCGTTCTCCCACCGTAGGCTCCCGCCGCCGCTGTGTCGCGGCGTGTAGGCTATCTGGTGCCCGTAGGTCTTGCTGTACGAGGGGTCGTCGGGGTCGGTGCGGTCCAGCGCTTGCTGGAAGGTGTAGGTGAGCTGGCAATCGACCGAAGCCACGTGGCAGCTGAAGGTGGCGTCGTGGCCCAGTATCTCCACCTTGCCGATATTCTGCATACTCCACAGGAACATGTTCTGCGTCGGTATGGCCAGTATCTTGTCCGTCACACGGTTGTAGTAGGCGTCCAGCGTCACGCTGAACCAGCGGTTACTGTGCGTCAGCCCGATGTTGTGCTGTCTCGCCCGCTCGGGCCGCAGGTCGCGCGGAAGGGTGAAGAAATACAGCTCGCTGAAGTTGGGTGCGCGGAAGGTCTCCTTGTAGAAGTAGCGCAGCGTGGTGTGCCCGAAGAGGGTCAGGTTGACGCCCACGAAGGGCGACAGCCGTCGGTAGGTGGGCATGGTGTCGAGGTCGGCCACGCGGTCGCGTATCGTGGTGCCCAGCAGGTTGGCGTTCAGCTCGAAGCGGTTCAGCAGGCTGTCCGTCGAATGCAGCCTCACGGCCGCCACCGCCATCAGGTTCCCGCGGTGCACGTCGTTCCGTTGGGCCAGGTTGGTGCGCAGCGACGCGAGGCTGCCATCTACCGCCCCCTTCAGGTCCATCCACGGCAGCACCGCCCATGCCGCGCTGCCGCTCAGGTAGGCCTCCCGTTGCAGGTAGGCGTTCATCAGGTAGTGCGTCGGAGTGCTCGCCGCGCTGTCCTCATAGCAGTCGTAGGTCTGCTGCAGTTTCCCCAGCACCAGCGTCTTCCAGCCCTCACGTTCCCTCTTCCACTTCCCCTGCACGAACGCCACCTCCTCCTGCGTGCTCTGGGCTGAGAGCTTCTGGTTGTAGTACTGCACCGGGCCCGGCAGCTGGTGTTCCCCACGCATGTAATGCACCTTGGCCGAAAGCGTGTTGTCCTTGTCAATCGTATAGAACAGGTTGCCGTTGGCCGTCAGCATCCTCATCGCCGAGTGCTTGCGCTCCTCGCGGCTGCTGCTGTCGCTGCGGTTCTGCGTGTAGTAGAGGGTGAAGGGGTAGTTCCCGTCGCTCTTCAGGTAGTTCAGCCACACGCTGCTCTTCAGCTTCCGGCTCCATTTCTGCTCCCACAGCGCCGACGGGCTCAGCATCCCGAAGCTGCCGGCCTCCATCGCCACCTTCAGGTTCGTCCGCTCCTTCAGGTAGAACGTCGGCTCGGCGGTCTCCAGGTTCAGCACGTTGCCGGCGGCATAGGCGCGGGCCGTCATCAGGCTCTCCTGCTGCTGTCCTTGGCTCAGGCTCACATAGGCCGCGTTGCCCAGCAGATAGCGTCCCAGATCCACCTGGCCGTTCTGCGCGTCGCTGATGGCGATGCCGTCGATGGTCACCGTCGAGAACTGGCTCCCCAACCCGCGGGCCGACACCGTCTTCATGCCGCCCACCCCACCGTAGTCCTTCAGCGTCACCCCCGCCATCTGGCGCACCGCGTCGCTCAGCTGCAAGGCCCCTGCCTGCTCTATGGCGGCGGCGTCCATCACCTGCGTGGGCGTCGAGGTGATCAGCGTCGTGGGGGTGGGCTGGGCGCTCACCTCCAGCTCCTCGAGGGTGCGTATCGTGTCCTGGGCCTCAGTCAGATAAGGCGCCAGGAAGAACAAAATCAACAAAAAAGCCCTTGGGCGGGGGACTTGGATGAGCGGGGGTGCGGCATTCCCGTGGGCGATGCTGCGGATAAACGATACAATACAATACAATTTTTTGCTCATGTCCTGACCTTTCCTCGAGGGCTTGGGATGTTACTCCAGCTTCGGCAGGTCTTCTGGCTCGTTTCCCACCGTCCGCCTTCCCACATGCCTATGGCGGCATGCAGTGGCTTGTTGGACGGTGCAACTGTTTGAAACTCACAGCAGCGGGACTGCTCAGGACTCTCACCTGATTCCCTCTTGGCCTCCTTGGGGGAGGACCGAAACCGGGTGCAAAAATACGAAAATTTCTCAAACCGAGAGAAAAGAAAAGTCATTTTCTTTTCCGAGGTGCCATAATTAAGGCGAAGCCAAAGTTGAGTGGAATGACAAAATTTATTTTTGTTATTCCCGAAATGGAGTAACTTCGGCGAAGCCAAAGTTACGAAAATTTCTCAAACCGAGAGAAAAGAAAATGTTATTTTCTTTCCCACACACAATATTCCCCGCCACCGGACGTTCTCCTTTTGTTTCCAACAATCTTACTTCACAACCCACTCAGTAATCCTATGGAAAAGATAGGGTAATTCTAAGGTAATTCTATGGTAACTCTATGGTGACATGGTATTAACATTGTGATAACAAGGCATTGACAAGGTATTGCCTATACTCTATAATTGGATCCACTACCTGGTCACTATATAGTCACTACTAGGTCACTACTAGGTCACTACTAGGTCATTACTAGGTCATTACTAGGTCATTGCCTAATATCAACTGATTATCAATCTGTTGCCGGTACATTGCGTCATGCCCTACCGATCACACCTTCCTGACAGGGCTCCTCTCCCGCCCGTGTGTAAATCTTTTATTTTGCCATTCCTGAAACATTTCGTACCTTTGCAGTCGCAATTGCGCAAATAGACTGCGCAGAAACGGAGGGTTAACCTCTATCTGTAGATAACCCAATTTCAAAATCCATAAAATGGCAACTTGGAAGAAAGAGGAACTCGCTAGAGAGAATGGAGAGATTGTTCCGATGCAAGTGCCAGAGATTATCTCGGCAAGCAGAAGCACGGACATTCCTGCGTTCTATGCCGATTGGTTCTTTGATAGGTTGAAGAAGGGGTATTCCGCGTGGACTAACCCTTTCAACGGTGTGCGAAATTATGTTTCATACAAAAATACCAGATTTATTGTTTTTTGGTCGAAAAATCCTCAGCCTCTTCTGTCTCACCTTGATTACCTTAAAGAGAGAGGAATAGGATGCTATATCCAGTATACGCTGAACGATTATGTAAAAGAGGGTTTGGAAAAAGGCGTACCCAAGGTGGAGGAACGAATCGACATATTCAAGCGGCTTGTCGATAAACTTGGGAAGGGGCATGTCATTTGGCGTTTTGACCCATTGTTTCTTGCAGAAAACATTAGTGAGGACGACCTGCTTGCCAAAATAGAGAATATCGGAGAGCAACTGAACGGCTATATAGAAAAGATGGTGTTCAGTTTTGCTGACATCATGTCTTACAGAAAAGTAAAATCCAATCTGGAAAAGAATGCCATACAATACAATGATTGGACAGAGGAGCAAATGCTGGACTTCACTAAACGGCTCGCAGAACTCAACAAGCGGTGGGGTTATACACTGGCGACGTGCGGTGAGAAAGTTGATTTGAAGCAGTTCGGAGTGAAGCACAACCGTTGTGTCGATGACGCATTGATAATTAGGTTAGCATATCAAGATAAGCGACTCATGGACTTCTTAAAGGTGACAGTCCATGAAAGACCATCTTCCAACTTGTTCGGAGAAGCCCCCAGTATACCGGCGGATGCCATCCTTCTGCCTAATGGAAAATATGCAACGAGGGGTGACAACTCCGACAAGGGACAGCGGCAGTTCTGCGGTTGTACGGTGAGCAAAGACATCGGGGAATATAACACATGCCCGCATTTGTGCGAGTATTGCTATGCGAATGCGAGCAAAAATATAGCGTTGAAAAATTGGGAACGGCATAAACAGAATGAGTTTGGTGAAACAATCACGGGTGTATAACACAAATTAGATTGGACATGGATACCCAGGAATTCATTAAACACTGCATAGCGGAACTTCCCTACAACATGAAAGCCCGTCCGTGGGACTTCACAGGACACGGAAGGGACATTTTGCAGACGGAAGACCAACTTAATGCTTATATCGCGGCCTATGGAGAGATGCACTTCATCAAGTGCAAGGCGGCTTTGCAGAACTTTCCCTTCGACTCGTTAACCAATTATGAGATTGTCGATTGGGGATGTGGACAGGGTATCGCGTCGCTCACGATGTTTGATATGCTGAAAGAGCACGGGAAGATGTACGGGCTAAAACGGGTAACTCTCATAGAACCCTCCGAGATGGCCTTGCGACGTGCTGAACAATATGTCAAGCGCTTTGTAGATCCGAGAGTGGAGGTCGTTGCCATTAACAAAGGTATCCCTAGTACTGAAGATTCTTCGGATTTGTCGGAAGTAGCGGCCACAGCACCAGAGGCCATCCATCTCTTTTCCAATATTCTTGATGTTTGGACGTTGAGTCTGAGATGGTTGGCAAGGAAAGTGGCATCCTATACGCAAAAGCAACATGTTGTATGTGTCGGGCCGGCATTTAAAAAGAATGGTCGACTCTCTGATTTCAGCCATTTCTTCCAAGAAAAAAATGTGTTCTCTCAAATCTTTCAGGATCCGTATGCCTATACGGAAACGCATCATCCGTATGGTTGCCAGACGTGTTGCTTTACATTGTCCTCCAGCAGTATTAATGAGAATTACATTGAGAAGGCAGAACGCTCTACATTCACCGATGATTACAGTTATGTGGCGGAATCACTAAGAGGGGTTATTGATGATAATATTATTGATGCCTATAACGCTATTCGAGCCAAGTTGAATGATAACGATAGTATCTTTATCCGACCGCATATCTCAACGGATGTTCCTGATATAGTTGTCGTCAGACCCAAGGTGGGAGTGCTGTTCCTCGACGTGTGTTCTGATATTCAAAACAAAGAGGCTGAATTTGAACGTGTGAATGTTTATCGATGGAATATCTACAATATTCACCTAAAGGATGTTTTCGGAAAATCTCTGACGGATAAGAGATATATGTTTTTGATTAAGCAGGCAATCTACTTCCCCACAGAGACAAAAGCTCCAACTGTAGAAGAAGATAACAAATATGTCGCTTGTGTATTGAAGGGAGATTTGACCGATGATTCGTTTTGGGATAAAGTGGATATGGTAAGGCAAAGGGGTGTGTTTGGCGATACATTATACAAGGATTTCATCAAGCTGATTGTCGGTAGCGGATGGCATAGTTATAAGGATGGTGATGAGAATATTGTACCAACAAAGAGACAGCAGGAACTCTCTCGTAGCGGAATAAAAACACAAAAGGGCTATACAAATCAGAAGATAAGAGGTGTTGCGGGGTCTGGGAAAACGCAAGTGCTCGCATGGAGAGCCGTCAATGCACAGGTGAGGACAGGCGGACGTGTGTTGGTACTCACATTCAACATAACTCTACGGAACTATATTAAGTACCGTATGGGTCAAGTCGCTGCAGATTTCAGTTGGGGACAGTTTGAGATAACGAATTATCATCAGTTTTTCAAGTCTCAGGCAAACAATCATCATTTAAAGCCTCAATTATCAGATTGGGACAATCCTTTCTATTTTGAATTTTGTAAAAACTCCACGGAACGATATGACGCGATACTATTTGATGAGGCGCAAGATTATAAGTACGAATGGTTTTCATTGGTGAAAAACTATTTCCTTGCGGAGGGAGGAGAAATGGTGCTGTTTGGTGATGGCCGTCAGAATATTTATAATAGACAGCAAGATGAAAAACACATGCCCAGAACTCCCTTGGATGGTCCCTGGTCTCAAATAAATGAGGAGCGCCGTATCACGTTCAGAATAGAGAATCCGAATCTTGTCCGATTGGCATCCGACTTTCAGGAACAGTTCTTTGACTATTCAGAGCCTTTGGAACCTCAGCAGGCATTGCCGTTTGAGACATTCTATATAAAATACTGGAATGTGGGCAGAAATGCTTCCACGGAAATTCTGTATGATGGTATAAAGTTTATATTGCAAAATTATGGTCTGAACAAACGCGACGTAACTGTCTTGTCTCAGGCATGTAATGTTTTGCGGAATTTGGAGGAGTGTTACAGCCGCAATGGTGGAGGAATACCCATTACGACTTTTGAGGAGAAAAGAGAATATGAAGTGATAATGCGTGAAAGTAAATGGCCAAAGCGGGATATTGACAACATCCGACGTGTGAACAAAATCCATTTCACAATGGATGATGACAACATTAAGATGGCGACAATTCACAGCTTCAAGGGGTGGGAGTCGCCTACAGTTATTCTGCTTTTACAGCCGGAAGGTTCCATCGATGATGATGTATACAACGTGATTGGACAGGAGAACTCCCCTGCGCTCATCTATACAGCCATTACACGAGCGAGGCGGAATCTTTTTATTATCAATATGGGAAATGAAAAATATCACGATTTCTTTACAAATAAAATAAGTGTATAAATATGTTTAGCGAACAGGAAAAGAGAACAATACTCCAGATACTAACAATGATTATGGAGGCCGACGCGGTAATCCACCCTAAGGAGGTCGAATACATCAACTCATTAATGAATGAATTTGGACTCTCCTCTGCCGAGTTTGACCATATGGATATGCTTGACTTTGACATCTTAAAAAAGGAATTTGGGATGATGAATAAGGAGAATCAAAAATTGGCCAATGAGTATTTTAAAAACTTGGCTAAAATTGATGGAAATATTCATAATAATGAAAAAAAAATAATTAGAGAATTGAATTAATAGTCGATGGGTTGGAACACCTGTCAATCCGTAGTCAGGAACAGGCGGACAAAATATACAATATACTGAACTAAGGTATATAACATTGTTTTGATGAGTAAGATGAAATATTTTAAAAACATTGGATACGGAGTATTGATTCTTTGTGTTTCCGCTTTGATATTTGAGCTTTGGGGTTGGCGGGGTATCATTATATGAGCCATTGTGTGTGCCGGTGTATGTGTTGTTTTGGTTGCATTTATCAGTCTATTCATATATGGATTTCGCAGTGTATTTGTATACAACAACAAAGAGATAGGCCAAACAATAAAGGGGTTTCTGGGGTATGACTTTGGAAAAGAATACGATGTTTTATTAAATGAAACGAGGGTTCATGGAGATAGACCGGTACATTTTCAGATAAAAATATTCAAGGATGCTATAGAAGGAGTTGTGGATTACTGTAACAATTCGCGCGCGGGAAAACGCACCTCCGAGGGTTACGAAAAAACTGTTGAATACAAGTGTGGCGAATATGTAGAAAGAAGGGAGCGTTTGGTAGTTAATTACAAAGATTGTACAATGGATTTTTATGGATTATCCTATTGAAATATGGAATAATGCCGCAAGTGCAATATGAAGGAAAAAATAATTCTTAACAAAGGAAAAATTAAAAAACTCCTGAAAACCGACTTGGATTTGGGTGTTCGGGAGATAAAAGCATGCAGATGTGATAGACCCTGTTGGTCAATAGAACGGAAGAACCAACGTGTTGATGTGGAGCTGAGAGATGTTAGGGTTGAGGGGAATCTGGATAGTCCAGCCATATACAACCTAAGGATATGTAATGTCTCTACTGAAAACCGAGAAATGATTGCATTGGCTATCCGATACTACTTTCATGTCGAAATCGACACAAGCACGTTGTCAATAAAAGAAGTTGCCACTTTGGTGAATGATGTTAATAAGGCACCGACCTATATAAAAACAGTATTGCTGGATATCACAGACACGGGTTATAGATTCTGCTCCGAAGCGAGGTTTAATATCACGAGCATAGATGACATCTTGGAATGTTATTATGCCATTAGATTCACCGTGCACCGTGCTGCATCAAGCACCATCATGAAGATTAAATACTATCTCCAGAATAAAAATCAATTCGACTGGGAGAAGAAAAGCGTGGAACGAAAGGATATTGAGAAATACGACAACCGCTTCACGTTGATCCAAAACCAAACGACTGCACAACAATCATTATACCCATTAAAGAAATCCATATCCACGAATAGGTTGTGGTTCTATATTCGGATAGCAATGGCCACAGGAGCCGTCGTTCCGTGGATTATCCTTATCGTTCCGAGATTCTTTGGCAAATACGCACCAGATCCGTACGGGTTAATGGTAGGCTCTATGGGATGTGCTATTGTTTTCTTTGTCTTGTTGGCAATATATTTCCTCAAAAGAAACAAATCCTGGACAATAAAGATAAACCTAAAGCATTGGGCAATAAAAACGCTGTGTGTGATAGGCTGCTTGTTGGCAATCCTATTATGCTTGTCGTTTGTAAACAGTATCTTTGAAATGTTGTTCTGTACCACGATTTTATAGCCCTAAAGAAACATGATTTTGAAGACTGAAAAGATAATAGCTTGTGTCGCGTGGACACTACTACAAATCGTGGCATATATTGTTGTAAGGTTTGTCGAACCGATTATGATGGAGACTCTAATGCCGAAGAATCAATGGTATTGCATCAAACCGCCGGTATTGTCTTTTCTCGGCGTAATGGAGAACATTGTATTGATTGCCGTTTTTGCGGTGGTAGTGGTAGGAGAGGTTATACTCATTCGTCACGAATATGGCAGCAAGAAGTTTTGGAAACACACTGCAATCTGGTACGCGGTATATGTGGTGCTGATCGTCGGAATGACCATTGGGGAAGGAATTAATTTCAACGTGCTTGGCGACCCGCTTATCATACCTCTCACAATCGCCATCTGCCTATATCCTGTGATTGCACTGCTAGAACTGATGCTGGTTATATCTATAGCACGGTGGGTAAAAAATCTAATGCTCAAAATCACGAATAGTCATGTATGAAATAATAAAATTAGACAGTAAGAACTATAAACAATATGCTCCTTTTGATATTGTCGCTTTTCGTGATGTATATGAGGTTATTGATAGGTCAAAAAGGGTATTCGATTTGGTGACTGCTGAAAAGAAGCATCGTGCTCCATTATATGAGTTATTTCATTTCCCTAAGAGAGTTTCTTTTTATGACACAATCGATGACAGTACGTGGAAACCGATTTATTTGGGGAATGGTCAAGGAATCAGAATGCACTATTCTATCAGTTATGAGTTCTCGAAGCGTACGGATGGAATGCAGTCAGATGAACTGAGGAAAAAATGGCGTGAGATTGTTATAGGTATTATTAATGATATGCAGCAATACGATATTTTTGAGTACAGTGATATGCCCGAAAATGAATATGCACAAGTAAAAAAAGTAAATGAGTATGAACGACTGAAGTCGAAAATACACATTGGTGATAGTTATTCTGACATCAAAGCCAAGTTGCCGTCGGTGATGACGCTCTATGACGTGCAGGGCCGGAAGATGCTCGAGATGAAAGCCAACAGCGAGAGTGAGAAAATCTTTGTGGGCGACCTTCCGCGAGGCATCTATATGCTGCGTGTGGCGAACGCTGGCGGAACGACGCTGCACAAGGTGATTCTCGAATAATAGACCCGTGATTGCATGCTCGTTGAGAGCAATATAAACAGTGGGCCGCCCGGAAGGGCGGCCCTTTTTTTACTCAGGTAATAGAACACGGATTATTCCGCGATGCCGGAATGCAGGAAGCAAGGGGTGCAGATAGAGGTGTTCAGGACTGTCAGAAATTAAGAAGGGACCGATAAAGGTTTTATCCCACAATCTCGCCGATGAGGTCGTTCTCTAGGGCGTCGGTGATGCGGACGGTGACGAAGTCGCCGGGGGCGGGGGCGATTGCTTGATTGCTTGATTGTCTGATTGTTTGAGTGGGGATGAGGACTTCGTCATCGACTTCGGGGCTGTCGTACTGGGTGCGGCCGACGATATACTCGTCTTCTATGCGGTCGATGAGGCACTGGTATTCTTGGCCGACGCGGGCCTGGTTCTTCTCGAGGGAGATGGCTTCCTGGATCTCCATCAGCTCGCTGACACGCCGCTGCTTGACCTCCTCGGGCACGTCGTCGGCAAGGGCGTAGGCCGCGGTGCCTTCCTCGGGGGAGTAGGCAAAGCAACCCATGCGGTCGAAGCGTGCGGTGCGGACGAAGTCTTTCAGCTCCTTGAACTCGGCTTCGGTCTCGCCGGGATAGCCGACGATGAGGGTGGTGCGGATGGCGGCGTCGGGCAGCTGCGTGCGGAAGCGTTCCAGCAGGCGCAGGGTGCCCTCGCGGTCGATGCCGCGCTGCATGGAGTCGAGGATGCGGCTGTTGATGTGCTGGAGGGGGATGTCGATGTAGTTGCAGATGTTGGGGTGCCGGGCGATGGCGTCGATGGCGTCGAGCGGGAAGGAGGAGGGGTAGGTGTAGTGGAGCCGTATCCACGGGGCGCCGCTTTCGTCGGCCAGGCGGTTGAGCAGGTCGCCCAGGGCCCGACGGCGGTAGAGGTCGAGGCCGTAGTAGGTGGTGTCCTGCGCGATGACGATGAGTTCTTTCACGCCGTCGGCGACCATGCGCTTGGCTTCATCGAGGAGCTCCTCGACGGGCCGCGAGCGGTGCGGGCCGCGGATGAGGGGAATGGCGCAGTAGGAGCAGCTGCGGTTGCAGCCCTCGCTGATCTTGAGGTAGGCGTAATGCCTGGGGGTGGACTGCAAGCGCGGGAATTGGGAATTGAGAATTGAGAATTGAGAATTATCGCTTGCGCAAGCAACTTTTTTAATTTCCAATTTTAAATTTTCAATTAACTGGCCCCACTGGCTGAAGCTGTAGAAGGCGTCGATCTCGGGCAGCTCTTCGCGCAGCTCTTTCTCATAGCGCTGGACGAGGCATCCGACGGCGATCAGTCGGCACGGCTTGCGGCTGCGCTTCTTGAGGGCAATCTGCTCGAGGAGGGTGTTGACGGACTCCTCTTTGGCGTCGCCGATGAAGCCGCAGGTGTTCACGATGACGATGTCGAAGTGGGGTGACTGGGTGGCCGGGTGACTGGGTGACTGGGTGGCCGGGTGACTGGGTTGGCCGTCGAAATAGATGTCGAAGCCCGCCTTCCGCAGCTGGCCGGCAATGTGTTCGGAGTCAACGATATTCTTCGAGCACCCGAGGGTGATAATGTTGATTTTCATTGGGGTGACTGGGTGGCTGGGTAACTGGGTGGCTGGGTAACTGGGTAACTGGGTGGCTGGGTAACTGGGTGGCTGGGTAACTGGGTAACTGGGTGGCTGGGTAACTGGGTGGCTGATAGTTATTCGAAGAGGGAATCGACGAACTGGTCGGGGTCGAAGAGCTGGAGGTCGGTCATCTTCTCGCCGAGGCCGATGTAGCGGACGGGCACCTGGAACTGGTCGGAGATGCCGATGATGACGCCGCCTTTAGCGGTGCCGTCGAGTTTGGTGAGGGCCAGCGCATTGACGTCGGTGGCGGAGGTGAACTGACGGGCCTGTTCGACGGCGTTCTGTCCGGTGGAGGCGTCGAGGACGAGGAGCACCTCGTGGGGGGCGTCGGGCAGCAGCTTCTGCATGACGCGTCGTATCTTGGTGAGCTCGTTCATGAGGCCCACCTTGTTGTGGAGGCGTCCGGCGGTGTCGATGATGGCGACGTCGGCGTGACGGGCGATGGCGGCGGCGAGGGTGTCGTAGGCCACCGAGGCGGGGTCGGCGCCCATGCCCTGCTGGATGATGGGCACTCCCACGCGGTCGGCCCAAAGGGTGAGCTGCTCGACGGCGGCGGCACGGAAGGTGTCGGCGGCGCCGAGGATGACCGAGCGGCCTGCCTGCTTGTACTGATAGGCGAGCTTGGCGATGGTGGTGGTCTTGCCCACGCCGTTCACGCCCACCACGAGGATGACGTAGGGAGCGGCGGGGAGCGGCGCGTCGAAGGAGGCGGGCAGCTTGGTGTCGGGCCGGCGCAGGAGCTGCGCTATCTCGGCCCGCAGGATGGAGTTGAGCTCGGAGGTGGAGATGTATTTGTCGCGACGGATGCGCTGCTGCAGTTTCTCGATGACTTTCAGGGTGGTCTCGACGCCCACGTCGGAGGTGATGAGGGTCTCCTCGAGGTTGTCGAGGACTTCGTCATCGACGGTGGATTTGCCGAGGATGCTCTTGGTCAGTTTCTGGAAGAAGCTCTCTTTGGTTTTGGCCAGCCCGTTGTCGAGGGTGGCCCGCTCTTCGGTGCGTTCTTTCTTGCTGAATAATCCCATGACGTTCCTATTTTAATGCTTTCTCCATCTGTGGACGTATCTCCTTGTCGAAGATCTGGCTGTAACGCTCGAAGGGGTAGCGGTCGCAGTCGCCCGAGGCGAAATACCAGAGGATGACGGTGAACTCGGCGGCGGAGTAGAATCCGGGGATGGCCTGGAAGGGTTTGCCGTTGGCGCGGTAGAGGCAGTAGGTGGGGTAGCCCCTCAGGCCGGCGGCGAACTCGTGCTGCGGGCTGCGTCCCCGTCCGGGGTTGTAGGTATGGCCGAACCAGGTGACGGCTTTCGGGCTTTCGGCGTTGAACTTGACGGGATAGTAGTAGCGGTTGAGGATCTTGGCCACGGTGGGGTCGGTGAAGGTCTCGCGGTCCATCTTCTTGCAGTAGCCGCACCAGACAGTGTAGAAGTCGATGAAGTAGAGTTTGTCGCCGATCTGGGCTTTGGAGGCCTCCTCGATGGAGTGCCACTTGACTTGGGCCTGTGCGGAATTGAGAATTGAAAAATGAAAATTGAAAATTATGCAGGCGCAGAGCAGCAGACGCTTTGTCAGCCGTGAGACGTTTGTAGAAGGAATCCTCTCCGCGAGGATGCGTTTACCATTCATATTGCCAGTCTTTTTCATTGTCTTGTTCCGATTCGATATAGATTTCTTCGCGTTCCTCGCGGTCGCGGACGCGGAAGAGGCGGCCCAGCCAGTCGTCTTTCTTGGAGCGCACCTGGGTCTGCCGGTTCTTGTCCTCCTCGATGATGCGGGCCAGCTGGGTGGTGTAGTTCTCGATGTAGTTGCGGTTGGACGCGGGGTCGTGATAGAGGACGGCGCCGGTGTAGTAGTGACGGAGGATGCTGTCGTAGGAGTAGCCGAGATCGACCATGCGGATGGTGCCTTCCTGACTGAGCCCGACGCCGTGTCCGTAGCCGTGTCCGTGGAGGACGACGGAGCGTGAGGCGCTATCGACCGAGATGGAGAAGAAGGTGGATTTGAGCTGGAAATCGACGCGGATGCGGGTGAGCGGGATGCCAAGCAGGCGCACCTTGCGTTCGGGCTGCGAGAAATGGAGCAGGCTGTCGAGGTTGGCGCTGTCGCCGATGTCTATCTTGTGGGTCTTGCTGAAGTAGTTGAGCCAGCGGTCGAGGGTGATGGTCTTCACCCAGTCGCTCTGCCGCATGCGGAGGGAGAAGGTGTCGGGCACGGAGCGCAGGTAGGGGAGTGCCGAGCGCCAGACGTCTTCGGAGTTGGCGGTTTGCCCGCCGGAGTTGGAGTGGAAGGGGGTCTCGATGAGGCGTCCGGCGGAGTCGGTGAGAGTCTCGCCGCTGCTTTGGATGGCGCCCATCATGATGTCGGGCCGGATGCAGCGGTTCTGATAGGCCTGGCAGTGGACGAAGTCGCAGAAGTTGTAGCCGTCGGCCTGGTGCTTGTTCATGTTGCGGAGGGCCCAGGTGCGGCTGATGATGGCCTGGATGCGGAAGATGTCGGTCTGCGAGCCGTAGATCTCGCTCTGCACCACTCCGGCGATATAGGTCTCGAACTCCACATCGTTAATGATGAGGAGGGTGCCGCTCTTGGCGGGGGTGATTTCGAGGCTGCCCTCATAGGTGCGCTGCTTGCAGCGTTCGGGATTCAGGCAGAGGATGCAGGCGGTGTCGGTGGCTTCGAGGCGGACGGTGGAGAAGAGGCCATAGTCGTCGTCGTTCACGCTGACGTGCAGCTTCTTGCCCTCGTGGCGGATGAGGACCGAGCGTCCTTCGCCCACCATATCTTCGAGCAGGCCGTCGTCGCCGTAGAGGTTGTAGTAGCCGAGGTCGAAGGAGACGTTGAGGGTGGAGATGTCGTTGCCGGAATAGAGTCGCACCCGCACATTCTCCGCACGAAGGAGGGAGCAGGACAGGAGGAGGAGCAGTATGGGCAACAGGCGCTTCAAGGTGTTCAGTGTTTAGTGTTCAGTGTTAAGTTGTAGATGGCGTCGGCGGTGCGGCGTGAGGCGCCTCCGTTGCCGAGGAGGGCTCGCATGTCGGCATACTCGGCGAGCATCCGCGTGCGGTTGTCGCCACCGGTGATGAGTTGGAACTCGCGTTCGAGCCTCTCGGGGTTGAAGTCCTGCTGGATGAGCTCGGTGACGATGGGGCGGTCGGCGATGAGGTTGACCAGCGAGATGTAGCGGATGCGGCTGCCGACGACGGCGCGTGCGATGAGGTAGGAGAGGGGATTGCCGCTGTAGCAGACCACCTGGGGCACGTTGAAGAGGGCCGCCTCGAGGGTGGCGGTACCGGAACAGACGATGGCGGCGTGGGCCGATGCCAGCAGCGGGTAGGTCTGGTCATAGACCACTTCGAGATTGCTTGATTGTTTGATTGCTTGATTGCTTGAGTATTTGGCAATCAGAGTGTCGTAGAATTCGTGGCCGATGAGATTCATGCCGGCTACGACGAAGTGGTATTCAGGATGCCGCCGGGCCAGCTGCACCATCTTGGGCAGGCTTTCCTTGAGCTCCTGACGGCGGCTGCCGGGCAGCAGGGCGATGAGGGGCTTGTCGGTGTTGAGTGTTAAGTGGTTAGTGTTGAGTGTCTCTACGGCGTCGAGCAGGGGATGGCCGACATAGAGGGCTTGCGGCAGGTGGTTCTCCTTGAAGAAGTCTTGTTCGAAGGGGAGGATGCAGCAGAGCAGGTCGAGGGAGCGCCGCATGCCTTTGATGCGTCCTTTCTTCCAGGCCCACACATTGGGCGAGATGTAATGGACGGTCTTGTATCCTTGTTGGTGTGCCCATGCTTCGATTTTGAGGTTGAAGCCGGGATAATCCACCCCGATGACCACATCGGGCCGGAAGGCTGCGATGTCCTGTTTGCAAAAGCGGATATTGCCCAGTACGGCGGGGAGATGGGCGAGCACTTCGACGAACCCCATGAAGGCGAGGTCGTGGATGTGCCTGACTGGCGTCCCCGCGAGTGCCGTCATGCGGTCACCGCCCCAGAAGCGGAACTCGGCCTGCGGGTCTTTGTCCCTCAGGGCCTGTATGAGAAGCGATCCGTGCAGATCGCCCGAAGCTTCGCCGGCGATGATGTAGTATCTCATTTGAAGTTGAGGATGTGGTGGCTGATCAGGTAGTACATGAAGGGGATGAAGGTGAGGAAGAGCACGGTGGCGATGGTCTTGGTGACGACGGGATGCTGTTGGGTTTTGGCGAAGTGGCGCAGCAGCAGTATGGGAGGCAGGAAGCATCCGGCATACCAGGAGATATGTGTCAGAATGGGTTGGTGGGCGACGAGGAGTCCTGCGGAAAGCAGGAGGGCCACCGCCACTTCGGAGCCTATCGCGAGAAGAACCCCGGAGAGAATGTTGTCTTTGATGCTCATTGTCCGAGGAAGTAGGAGGCGGGTTGAAGGATGTTGTCGAAGATGTAGTACTGGATGAGAACGGTGTCTTTGTCGTTCAGAATGGCGTAGAGACGGTTGAGGTCGAAGGTCTCATACATCTCGGGGTCGGGCATGTTGACAAGGTCCTCGGGATTGTTGTATTTGATGTAGGTCTTGAGTTCGGTGGTGTTGCCGGCGGTGTCGGTGACGGTGAGGATGGAGCGGGGCTGCCCCGAGACGCAGCTGTCGGCGAAGGAGTTGGGAACGATTGCGGCGAACTCGTCGAAGTTCATCCAGGAGAATGACGAGAGCATCTGGGCGACACGGGCGGTGTCGAAGGCCGGTACGGGAGTGCCATCATAGAGGAAGAAGGAGAATCCGTCGCCGGAACGACGTACGGAGAACGACTGTTCCGGAGTGGCGGGCAGTTGGAGTTGGACATTCTCAATCTGGTGGACATCGAGATCGACGATGAGGTGGCTCCGCCATTTGAGCGGATCGGTGACAAAGCGCGGTGTGAGGAACCCGCGGAATCCGGGGATGTGGATGACATAGGGCACTTTGTCGCCTTCGCGGAACATATAGGAGGCCAGCATGTCCTGTGTCTCGCGGCCCACATAGTAGGTGACGGTGAGTTTCTCGCGGGGGAAGAGTTTCAGCTTTCCGTGGAACCAGTTGATGAACGGCACACGCTGATAGACTTCCACCTTGATGGCGCGTGCGGAGAGGTCTTTGATGATGGTGGGTACGGCGTTGCGGTTCACCTGCTGGCGGATGCGCATGGTGTTGAGCGTCTCCAGCAGCAGGTCGATGAGGGGCTGGTTGGCGGGATACTGGTTATCGACGACCCACGAGGAATCGCCCACGCGGGTGAGCAGCACCTCGTTGTCCTGCTTGTCGGCAAGGAAGATGCGGGTCACCGAGCTGATATCGGCCACGTGGTAGTCCTGTTCGAAGGTGGCTTTCTTGGAACCGCGCAGGGCCACTATCACTGCGACAAGTGCGATGAGTAGCGCAACGGCGATGAGTATGAGGTTTCTTTTCTTCATTTAGGTTGGCGTTTGGTGTATTTCTTGCGGCGCACCAGCAGGATCACTCCTCCCGTGGCGGCGAGGAGCAGCAGCGGGCAGATGATGTTGATGACTTGGTATCGGGTGCGCTGTTCGCGGACTTTCAGTACGTCGAGCTTGCGAAGTTTGATGCTGCGGGAACGGGAGTCCATCATCCCTTCGTCGCCGACCAGATAGTTGACGGCGTTCAGCAGGAAGTCCTTGTTGGCATACATGGTCTGGGTGTAGAAGTCGTAACCCAACGGCAGCACCGCCTCCTCTTCCTCGATGTAACGGTTGCGGATGATGTCACCGTCGCTGACGACGATCATCTTGGTGAAGTCTCCCTCCTCGCGGTAACCCATCGAAGCCTGCGAGGTGAATACGGGCGACAGGCGGTTGCGCCAAGCCGATAGGAAGGAACCCTCCAAGAGCACCGCGATGGGCAGCTGGGAGGCCGAATACTGCCGTCGGTCGGGTTGCGCCTGTGCGTCAGCCAGATCGACGATGGCGGGTGCGTTCTTCACCCGGGTGTATTCCGAGGTGGTGAGCAGCACGGTCTTGCGGATATCGTTGTCGATAAGGTCGATGCTGGATACGAAGTCCGTCTTCAGCAGGTCGAGGTTGCGCACGATGGGGTGCTGCGACAAGGGGACAATCTCGGGGAAGTAGTACCACGGGCAGAAGCGCATCTGGGGTTTGTCGCCCACCTGTCCCACCTGGATGGGGATGGGACGGCAGCGCATATCCATCAGCAGGTTGGGGTTGATGCGTACGCCGTAGTTGAAGAGCATCTCGTCGAGGCCCAAGGGATAGCGGGTGGCCATCATCTGCCCGCGGTCGGCCAAGCTGTCGAGGTCGGCGTCGAGGGCGTCGATGAGCCAAAGTACCTTGCCTCCGTACATGATGTATTGGTCAAGGATGTACAGGTCCTGGTCGGAGAACGCCTTCGTGGGTTTGGCGATAATCAGCAGGTCGTACAGGTTGTAGAAGGAGTATTCGTTCGAGTCGGTGTCGCTCTTGCGATGGGCGGTGAGCGACTGTATCTGTCCGTCGATGGAGACGTAGTCGAGGTTGTAATACTCCTGAAGCGACCGTTGCAGGTCGTAGATCACGCCGCCGAACAGTTCTCCATGCCCTTGCAGGAACCCGATGGTTTGCTTCTCGTTGCGGGTCAGTCCCCGGATGGCATTGATAAGGACATACTCCAGGTTCTGGATGGAGTTGTTCAGCAGGTCGGCGTCTTTCACATACCGCTGGTTCTGGATGAGCTGCACCGAGGTTTCGCGTCCGCGATAATAGACATCGGCCGCCGGAATCAGTATCTGCGTCGTCATCCCGTTGCCCGAGGCCACCTGTATCTGGGTGGGCTGGATGCCCTTCCTCGCCAGCTTCTGGTAGAACACCTGCTGCTCTTCGCGGCTCTCGAAATTGTTGGGGTTCACAAACTCGTACTCGATGTTGCTGTTGTAGGCACGGAACTGGTTCAACATCTCCTTGGTCTCGTTCTGCAACCGCTTGAAGTCCGACGGGAACTCGCCTTCGAGATAGACGCGGAACAGCACCGGCTCCTCAATCTGTTTGAGCCACTGCTTGGTCGATTTGCTCAGCGTGTAGCGCCGCTCCGAGGTGAGGTCGAGTCTCAGGAAAAGGAAGTTGCTGATGACGCTGACGGCGGCGATGATGGCGATGGTGACGCCCATCTCTATCCAGTGGCTCCGTTTCAGGCTTTTGCGTTTCGTCCAGCCGCCCCATTTGCGGCTTTGCAGCACCATCCGGGTGGCCATCAGGAACAGCGCCATCACGCACAGGAAATAGACCACGTCGCGTGTATCCACCACCCCGCGGCTGATGCTTCCGTAGTGGTGCATCAATCCCAGCCGTTTGATGAAGAGGTCCGCACTGCCCAGCAGCCCCATGTTATAGATGCTCTCGAACCCCAGATAGGTCACGGCGCAGAGCACGGCGGCCAGGATGAACGAGACGATCTGGTTGTTGGTCAGCGACGAGCAGAAGAGGCCGATGGCCACAAAGGCACCGCCCAGCAGCAGCAGGCCGATGTAGGAGCCCACCACGCTGCCCGTGTCGATGTTGCCTATGGGGTCGCCCAGGGCATAGACACTCACATAGCATACCAATGTCGGCAGCAGTGAGATGAATACCAGCGTCCAGGAGGCCAGGAATTTGGCCCACACAATGGTCCAGTCGCTCAGCGGCCGGGTCATCAGCATCTCGATGGTACCCGCACGGCGTTCCTCGGCCAGCGAGCGCATCGTGATGGCCGGAATCAGGAACAGGTACAGGAACGGCCCGATGAGGAACAAGCCGTCCATGCCGGCATAGCCGTAGTCAAGGATGTTGAAGTCGCTTTTCAGTACCCACAGCATCAAGCCCGTGAGCACCAGGAATACCGCAATGGTAAGGTATCCGATCAGTGATGAGAAGAAGCCTGATAGTTCTTTCTTGTATAGTGTGAACACAGGGTTAAGTGTTTAGTGGTTGGTGTTATTCGCGGTAGCGTTGTGCTTTGCTTTGGGGGCTTCGACCCTGATACAGACCTTCGCCGATCTGGCTCACGAGGTCCGAGGTCAGCTGGGTTGCCAGCGTCAGTATGCGACGGTCGATATTTTCCCAGATGTCGGTGGTCACGTGGTTGTTCTGCATCCCGTTGTGGGTGGTAATCACCAGCGACGGAATACCCATCGCGTCGAAAGCACGTGCGTCGCCCTTCGGGTCGCTCTTCTCTTTCGTGATCAGGATGTCGTGACGGCCTCCCGCTTGGTAGGTGTGGCTATTCACCTTCTTCATCAGCGGGAAACGGCAGTCGTCCAGCACCGCTACGCTGTCGCCCTTGTTGTTGCCGCGCATGAGAATCGACGGCCAGATGCGTTGCAGTTCGCCGAAGCTCTTGTCGAAGGTGCGCACGCTGGTGTCGCAGTAGAGCGCCTCCTTCCACAAGGTCGGGTAGCGGTTGTCGCCCAGCACCACCAGGCTGTCGCCGTAGCCGATGTTCTGCACATTCACGAAGGCCTCCACCTGGTGCAGCCTCGGATAGCTGTTGATGAACGCCCTCGAGCCGAGGTATTGCTGCTCGCTGCCGCTGAAGAGCACGAAGAGCACGCTGCGTTTCGGACGGTAGTCGAGGTCGCTCAGCACACGGGCCGTCTCCAGCACCGCCGCCACGCCCGAGGCGTTGATGTCCGCTCCCGGGAAGATGCAGGTCTCGCCTTGGATGCCGCTGCCGTCCAGCGAAGCTCCCACCACCACTATCTCGCGGCGCAAGTCTTTGTCTTTTCCCTCCAGCAGACCCACCACATTCACTGTGGTGGCGCGGGGACGGTAACGGGCATTGATGTCAATTTCGGCCTTTTTCAGCGTCGAGAAGGAACTTACCTTGTGGTCGTTGTCGATAGCTGCAATGGCGGCATCGAGGCTCATCGCCTCTCCCGTCAGCAGCTCGCGTCCGCAGTCGGACGTCACCTGCAGGATGGGGAAGGTGGTCAGATGAGGCAGCTCGCCGCAATAGATACGGCTCTGCGGCTCCCAGCTGTGGCAGCTGGGGCTGATATTGACGGCAATCATGCCGATGGCCCCGTGCCGTTCGGCCGTGCGCGCTTTGTCGCGCAGGCTGCGGTAGTGCGAGCCCACGCTCTCGGGTAGCCACGTCGGCAAACCCGTCAGCACTACGGCTATCTTACCCTTCACATCCACATACTTGTACTCGTTCAGCAGGCCGTTATCCACACCGTAGCCGCAGAACACCATCTGTGCATCCACGTATCCGCGGCCCGTCATAGCGGCGCAGCAGAACTCGTTGCCCAGCGTAAAGACACGCTTCTCCTTGCTGCCGGGAATGTAGATGTTGAACTTGCAGTTCTCAATCTCGTTGCACTCCACCTCGAACGGCTGTTCCTTCATCTCACGCACACCATAGCGGCGCAACACGTTCTCCACATAGCGTACCGCACGTTCGTGTCCCACCGTTCCGGCCATGCGGCCCTCGTAGGTCTCCGACGACAGTTCGACAATGTGTTTCATCACCGAGTCGGTGTTGATGACGGGCATCGGCACGGGTTCGCGGTCCTGGGCCGAAACGGTGGCGCAGGTCAGCGTCAGTGCCGCTGCGCAAAAGTGCAAGAAGATGCGGCTGAGTCTCATTTTCTCCATTTTTATTATCGTTGTTTTTGTTTCAAATAATTGTCAGCGTGCGTATTGTACGTGCGCACGCGTATATTGTAATCTGCAAATATACACTTTTTTCTCTATTTGCAACGAAAAAAAACACTCTATTTCTACACAAGTTCAACACAAGTTTAACAAAGGCTTAACAAGGGAGTAACAAGGATTGGATGGTTGTATGACAAAAAATGGGTGGCACTCATCGGAGAATGCCACCCATTGGGGTTGTAGTAACGTCTTCTTTATCAGTTCTCCATCTCCTGGAGCAGCTTGTCGAGGTTGGGGGTGAGGATGATTTCGGTGCGGCGGTTGATGGCCTTGTTCTCGGCGCTGGTGTTGGGCACCTTGGGGGCAAACTCACCGTGACCGCAAGCTTCGATGCGCGAGGGGTTGATGCCCTTGCCGTTCTGCAACAGAAGTTTGACGATGGCGGTGGCGCGCATCACGCTGAGGTCCCAGTTGTCTTTGACGGCAGTGGAACCGCGATAGGCGTCGTTGTCGGTGTGGCCTTCAACCATGATGTTGAGGGTGGAGTCCTGTTCCAGTACTTTGGCCAGTTCCTTGATGGCGTTCACACCGTCCTTGCTGACGGTCCAGCTGGCCGAGGGGAAGAGCAGCTTGTTCTCCATCGAGACATACACCTTGCCGTCTTTGGTCTCCACCTTCAGGCCTTTGTCGGCAAAGCCTGTGAGGGCTTTGGTGACCGAGTTGCGCACGGCTTCCAGTTCGCGCTCCTTGGCCTCGAGCTGGGCTTTGGTGGCGGCTTCCTTTTGTTCAAGTTCTTTCTGCTTAGCCAGCAGTTCGCTGCGCTGTAGTTTGAAGTCTTCCTGCTGCTCCTCGAGCTCCTGCTGGCGGGCTTGCAGCTCGCGTTCTTTGTCGCTCAGTTCCTTGGTGCGGGCGGTGAGCAGGTTCTGGGCGCGGGTCAGGTCGCGGCTCTTGCCGGCCACCTCCTGAATGTAGTTCTCCATAGTGGTGTCGTAGTGGTGGGTCATCTGCTCGATACGGCGGCTCAGGCTGTCGGCTCGGGCTTCGGCTACGTTCTTGGCGAGGGCGAGGTCGGTATAGTCGGCATTGAGTGCCTGGTTCTGACGGGCTAATGCGGCATTCTCCTCCTTGAGTTCCAGCAGCTCCTGCTGGGTGAGGTTGTATTGTTTCGAGGTTTGGTCATACTTGGCCTGCAGGCTCTCGTGCTCGGTGAGGGTGACGCACGAACTGAGGCTGATGGCAACAACGCTGCCGAGGAATATGATTTTCTTCATTTCTGTTAAATTTTTGACTTAAATAACGCAATTTAAATTTATTTCGTATCTTTGCCGCCGAATTTTTTTGAAAACAATGGGTTTCTACAAGACCATCCACCGTTGGCGTCTGCGCCATCTGAGTGAGCAACCGCTGCTGCTGTTGCTGGCTGTGGTTGTGGGTCTTGCCTCCGGTCTTGCCGCCGTGGGGCTCAAGACGTTGGTGCACTACGCAGGTGCATTTGTGACCCATTTATCTACCGATGTTTCTCCTTTCTCATTTCACTTTTCGCCTCTCATCATCTTCTTCCTCCCGTTGGCGGGTATTCTGCTGACGATGTTGTTTGTGCGCTATGTGGTGAAGGGCGACATCGGCCACGGGCTGCCGTCGGTATTGCTGGCCATCAGCCGCAACCGTTCCGAGCTTCCGGCCAAGAATATGTGGACTTCGCTTGTGGCCTCCACCATCACCGTTGCCTTTGGCGGAAGCGTGGGTCTTGAGGCTCCCATTGCCTCCACCGGCTCTGCCATCGGTAGCAATATTGGTCGCTGGATGCGCCTGAGCCCCAAGAGTGTGCGTCTTTTGCTGGGATGTGGTGCGGCTGGTGCCATCGCCGGCATCTTCAAGGCTCCTTTTGCGGGAGTCCTTTTTGTACTTGAGGTCTTCATGTTCGACCTTACCGCCACTACGGCGTTGCCCTTGCTCCTCTCGGCGCTCACGGCCTCCACAGTGGCCTACTTCCTCATGGGTACCGATGTGCAGTTCAAGTTCACCGTTGCCGAACCTTTTGCGCTCTCCCAGTTGCCGTTCTATATCGTGATGGGCGCTTTCTGTGCGCTGGTTTCGCTCTACTTCCTCCGTGTGACCGACCGTGTGGAGGGCTGGTTCTCCCGCCGTCGCAACCCGTGGCTGCGGGCGGTGACGGGCGGTCTGCTGCTGGGTGTGATGGTGGTGCTCTTCCCGCCGCTCTACGGCGAGGGTTACTCGTCGTTGACGGCTTTGCTGCACAGCGACCCCGCGAGCCTCTTCTCCGGCACATTGTATGGCTCTTTCTCCAGCATGCCGTGGGCTGCTCTGATCCTGCTGCTGTTGCTGATATTCTTGAAACCCTTGGCTACCGCCACCACCATCGGATCGGGCGGCGTGGGCGGCACCTTCGGCCCATCGTTGGTGCTGGGCGGATTGAGCGGCTATTTCGTCGCCTTGCTTTGCAACCAACTCGGCCTGCCGCCACAGAACACGGCCAACTTCGCCCTTGTGGGTATGGCGGCCGTGATGACGGGTGTGATGCATGCGCCCTTCATGGCCACTTTCCTCATTGCCGACATCACCGGTGGTTATGGCCTGCTGGTGCCGCTGCTGACGGCATCGGCGGTCACCTATCTGGTGGTCAATCCCTTTGAGCATCATTCGATTTATGCCCGCAAGCTGGCGGCCCAGGGCAATCTGCTGACCCACGACAAGGATGCTTCCGCCTGGAACCTGATGAGCATGAAACGCCTGATTGAGACCAATTTCGTGGTGGTGCGTTCGGGTGACAAACTGCGCGACTTGGTGACCGCCATCCAGGACTCCCGACGCAACCTCTTCCCGGTGCTCAGCGAGGATGACAAGTTCCTCGGAGTCATTGTGATGGACGATGTCCGAAAGATTATGTTCCGACCGGAACTATATGATACCGTGGCGGTCGATGACCTGATGCACCCCCTCAGCGAGGGCGACCTGGTGCGGTCGAGTGACAGCTTGCAGGATGTGGTGGAGAAGTTCCGCGTCGGCAACCGCTACAATCTGGTGGTGGTCGATGATGAGAATAACTATCTGGGTTTCATTTCTCGAGCCAACACCTTCTCCGCCTACCGCCGCTTCATCAGCGACACCAGCGACGAGTAATCGCCTATTGGAACAGGCGGCGGGCAGTCAGATACCTTTTCTTGTAATATTCCTCTGTCGAGCGGCTGATGGTGACGCCGCTGTGTGTGGCGGCATGGATGAAGGTGAAGACGCCGGTGGCGGTGTCGGTGCCGATTACGATGCCGGTATGTCCTATGGTTTTATGCTTGTGGCGTCCTCCGAAGAAGACGAGGTCGCCGGCCTGCAGATTCCGTGTGTCGCTCACCTCGGTGCCCAGTTTGGCCTGTGCGCCGCTCCAACCCGGCAGGTCGTGTCCGAAGTGGAGGTATAGATAGAGTGCGAATCCTGCACAGTCGAACCCTTTGGGGCTGCGTCCTCCATAGTGGTAGGGGGTGCCGAGATGTTCCTTGGCCATCGCCACCAGCAACAATCCCGAGTCGGACGGGGCGATGATGTATGGCGTTGGAGCGATGTTTTCCTTGAATGTGATGTCGATGTCCCAGCAGTTATGTCGGGCGGCTTGTGGAATCTGGGCGTGCAGGCTGCACACCGAGGCAAGCAGCATCAATATGAGCATTGCTCTCCTCATGTCGTTTCCTTCTTCTCCGAGTACAGATCCAGCGCCACCACGGCGGCGGTAAAGCCCCAGAAGGGGACCGACAGTTTGTCGGTGTCGAGGAAGTTGTTGAACACGCCGTGGATGTAGTAGGTGAGCAGCGACAAGGTGAATGCCAGAGCCATGCGGGCCACTGCTGGGTCTTTGGCCGTCCGATAGACACGCACGCCGGTGGCGAAGGTGGTCAGGAACAGCGCCACCACGAGCAACACACCCGGCAGACCCTGCTCGGTCATGGGACCGATGTATTCGCTGTGGGCGTTGCCGAGGTCGCCGGCGTTGGTGCTGATGGTACTCAGTTGGTAGCTCTTCTGATAGCTGCCGTAGATGAACTGGTAGGTTCCGGGTCCCACGCCCACCACGGGGCTTTCCTTCCACATGCGCATGGCCGACGCCCACCGGTTGAGGCGCTCGAGATTGCTGGCGTCGGTCGAGATGTTGGAGATGCTTTTCACCTGGTCGGCCAGGTCGTAGCTGCTGTCCTGATGGTTCTTGCCCAGCTTGTACAGCACGTCGCTCTGGTAGGCGAAAAACAAGCCCACTCCCAGTCCGAAGAGCAGCACCATCCACTTCACTTTCATGCCCATGCGGATAAGCGCATAGACTCCGACGGCACCGATCACGCTCAGCCAGGCGGCACGGCAGTAGCTGAAGAACAAGCCGGTGCAGAGACCGGCGAAAAGCAGCAAGGTGAGCACCCGGCGCCAGCCGCGGTGCGAGTGGCTGAAGATGAAATAGACCGAAGCCGGAAGCAGCAGGGCGATGGCGCAGCCGTAGGCTGTGTGGTCGTTGTAGAAGGGACGCATCACGCGGTGCAGCGTCTGCAGGTTGCTGAAGTTGCCCAGGGTCTTCGAAGTGGCGATGAGGATAATAACCCCCAGTCCGATGGCGTAGGCCCAGTAGAACTGGCGGATACGGTCGCGGTTCCGGAATATCTGGGTCGCGGCGAAGAAGAAAGGCACCACGAACCAGATGCGTGCCAGCAGGTATTTGAACGACACCCACGGCATTCTCGAAGTGCAGCTGGTGATGAGCATCCAGGCCAGCGAGGCCAGCAGCAGCAGGCTCACAGGATGGCGCAAGATACGCAGGTCGTAGTTCCGTGCCACGAGCACACGGAAGAAGAACATCAGCGTGAAGAGTATCATCATCGGCTCCACGGGCATGGAAAGTTCCATGCCGGGTATGAGGGCCATATTGATGGCAAAGGGAGTGAGGAGGGCCATGGTCAGCAGGCCCGTTTCGAAGCGAACCACGAAGAGCCACACCACCAGCAGCGCCAGCGGCACCAGTGTCATCGTGTAGCCACCCTTCCAATAGAACACCAGCGCCTCGGCGGCAATGAACACTGCCGTCAGCACCAGCGCCGCTATCAGACCTTTATTCTTCATCCTCCTTCTTGGCGAAGATGAGCAGTCCGAAGATGCATACCACCACAGCGCCCAGAGTGCCGGCCAGCACGATGAGCAGCCGTTTGGGGTAGGCTTTCTTGTCGGCCGGAGTGGCTTCATCGACCAGATATTTGTAGCTTACCTTCAGGTCTTTATCTACGTTGGTCTGCATGGCGCGGGTCTGTAGGTCGGCCAGCTGCTCGCACTTGTCTTTGATGAGTTCGTCCTTCCAGCGTGCGCCGGGGGTGGAGGAGAGCGAGTCGAGCTCCTGCTCCATGGCTCCCACCACGCCGTTCATCACCGTGGCGGCGCTCTCGGCGCGGTCGGAGTGGATTTCGTGGCAGAGGGTGTCATACATGGCCGCCATGTAGTTGGCTATGTCGGCGGCCCACTGCGGGTCTTGGTCAAGTACCCCGATCTCCACGCCGAGGAAGTCGGTGCGTTTGACAGAGATGTTGCTCTTGTACTGCTTCTCCAGACGGAACAGGGGGTTGGGTCCTTTGATGGCGTAGTGCTCCATCAGATTGAAATGCTCGCACACGGCCCACTGCATCCGTTTCGAGCTCAGTATCTGGATGGCGTATTCGCAGTCGCGCTCCACGCCGTAGTCCATGAAGTCCAGACTATAATGATAGTCCATGATGGCCTTAGAGAGGCGGTTGGAACTCGTCGGGAAAATGACTGCTGACGACTTATAGAGGGGTTTAATGAGGAGCGACACGACGAGGCTCACCGCCGCCGCCGCCACTGCCACGATAACCAGCACCTTCCACCAGCGGGCGAAAAAGCGGGTGGTGGCTTGATGGTCGTAATTGTTGCCGAAGGATTGTTCCATAATCGGTTTGTTTCTCTGGTAAATAATGAAATTATTTCTAATAACGAGAACACTCCTTTCTTATTGTGCCAGGACCTTATTTTTTGTTCCATCGGCCTCCCTGTCAACTTCCCGTCAACTCCCCATCAACTCCGTCTCAACTCCGTCTCACCTCCGTTTCACCACCGTCTCACCTCCGTTGAAAGACGGAGGTGAGACGGAGGAAGGGTGGAGGTGAAGTGGAGGGAACAGGGAGGGATTTCCTCGCCAGAGACTTGTCGAAGTGCTAAAGTTTGTTAAATTTCAAGATTTGTTTTGTCAGTATTGAAATATGTGTTACTTTTGCAGTGTACTAAGATACTAATACACTAGTATAGAAATTAAATAACACAATGAAAATGATAAAGATAGGTAAAATGTTCTTGGCGGTTGCGACCTTGTCTTTGGGTCTTGTGTCAGCCGTAAACGCCCAAAACGGGCATGTGGGCGGACGGGTGACTGACCGCGAGACGGGCGAGCCGATGCCCTTCGTGAACGTAGCCTTGATGCGTACGTCCGACACTGTCTTTATGCGGGGTGCCACCACCGACTTCGAGGGCCGTTTCAGCATTGACGATGCCGACACAGGGCACTACCTGCTGCAGGCTTCGTTCGTGGGGTATATATCTTATATGGATAGGATAGAGGTGGCGGAAAAAATGGATCAGGTTGATATCCGGCTGCAGCGGGGTACCACACTGGAGGCTGTGCAAGTGGTGGCAGACAAGCCGCTGTACCTGATGGACGGCGAGAAGAACATGTACAACGCCAAGGAGGACCCGAGCATCCAGACGGGCACGGCCAGCGATGCCCTGCAGAACGCTCCCGGTGTGGAGGTGGATGCCGATGGCAATATCACGCTGCGCGGTGTGAGTTCGGTGGAGATATGGATCAACGACCAGCCGAGCCACATGAACGAGGAGGCCCTCAAGCAGTACATCAAGACCTTGCCGGCGGGCGCCATCGAGCGCATCGAGGTCATCACCAATCCTTCGGCCCGCTACTCGACCAACGGCGGCGTCATCAACATCGTCACCAACCAGACGGTGACGCGCAACGAACTGCTGTGCGTGGGGCTGCGCAGCACCCTGAGTCCCGACGGACGACCTGTGTTGTCGAACATAAGCCCGTGGCTCTCCTACGTGTGGGCCAACGAGAAGGTGGACTTCAATATCTACCTCAGCGGCAACTACGGCCAACATGAGTCGGCAGCCGACGGCGACGCCACCTTGTTAAACCCCGTCACCGGCGACACCAGCCGCTATCAGAAATACAAGACCGAAGGACGTATGCCTTTCTATGGTGGCTATGCCGGCTTCAACATGAACTGGAAGATAGACAGCATGACCAACCTGGCGGCCTGGGTGGGAGCCTACCCCTACTGGGACCGCAACTCGTACAACCACGACTACCAATACTATGAATATAACGGCGGCACACGTTTCGACCCCAGCACCCGCGACCTCGGCTACTACGACACCGTGCGCAACAACGGCTTCAGCAGCGGCGCCTACGGCGGTGCCTGGTTCGAGCACCGCTTCGATACCACAGGACGCAAAATCAGTGTCAACCTCAACGGCAACTATTGGAGCAACGGCGGCTACAGCGACCAGTGGCGCGACTACCGCTCGGCTGCGCTCACCGACTTCAAGCGCCACATGACAGGCGACATGTTCAATGGCAGTGGTGAACTGGGCGTAGATTACACCCTGCCGTTGAAGCACGACATCACCATCGAGGCCGGCGCCGAGATAGGCTATGGCTACAGCCGCAACAACGAGATATACGACAGTCTGTTGCCTTCGGGCGACTGGAGCAGCATGCCCTATCGTTCCTATGCCTCGAACGGGACAGCCTTTGAACCCAATGTTTATCTGACGGCGCAGAAGCGCTGGGGCGGCTTCACCGCCAAGGCAGGCCTGCGCTACGCCAACAACTTCAAGAGCGGCATGATCGAGCACCCGGGCCTCGGCGACCAGCAGCGGCTCGACACCGTTTTTTCCGGTTTGGTGCCCAGCATCCACCTGAGCTACCAGACCAAGACCTTCACCAGCTACAGCCTGAGCTACACGCGCCGCTTCTCGCACGACGGCGACCTCAGCAGCTATCTGCCCTTCCGCATCTACGACGACTACAGCTTCCGCACTGGTAACCCCAACCTGCTGATGAGCTACACCCACAACCTGGAGGCTGCATGGAGCAAGTACCTGATGGGCTTCGGCATGGTGAACCTCAACGGTTACTGGCGTGCCAACACCGACGAGATCGGTAGCATGACAGCCGCCACCCTCGACCCCGTTATCGGACCCTATATGGTCAACTACACCTATCCCGTCAATATCGGTTCTTCGCACACCGAGGGACTCGAGGCCAACATCATGTTCCGTCCCACGGGCTTCTTCAACGTTCGCCTCAATGCCTCGGTCTTCAACTACGGCTACAGCTACGACGGCCTCGACACCAACAAGGTGAGTTGGAGCGCCCGCCTCAACGTGTGGGCCAAGGTGTGGAACAAGCTGGAACTGTTCGCCAACGCCCGCTACAGCAGTCCGCGTCTGGGTCTCTACAGCCTGAGCAACGCCAACAAGAGTGTCGATTTCGGTGTGAGCAGCGACTTCTTCAACCGCCAGTTGAGCGTCAACCTCACGGTGAACGATATCTTCGGATGGGCCGAGTGGGGAAGCAACACCACCGCACCGCAGTATCAGACCACTGGCAGCCAGCGCTGGAACACACGCTTCGTGAGCTTCGGTCTCACTTGGCGTATCGGCAAGATGGAGCTCGAGAGCAAGGCCCGCCAGGGCGCCACCGACAATGTTGGAACTCCGCAAATGTAAAAAAAAACATCAAACACATAAAGATATGAAAATCGTAACAGTGGAAACCCTGCAAGGGTGCAATTATGAAGCGATGGGCATCGTCAGCGGCAGCACCATCCAGAGCAAGAACTTCGTCAGCGACTTCGGCCAGGGGCTGAAGAGCATCGTGGGCGGCGAGCTGCACAGCTACACCGACATGATGGAGAAAGCCCGCGAGAAAGCCACCCAGCGCATGATTGACAATGCTGTGCGCATGGGTGCCGACGCCATCGTCGGCGTGCGCTTCACCACCAGCGCCATCATGGCTCAGGCCGCCGAGGTGCTCGTCTATGGAACAGCAATCAAGTACAAATAATAAAAACAAAAGTTATGATTGAAATTAAAAACCTCAGCTTCAGTTACAAGAAGACACCCGTCTTCTCGAACATCAACCTGAGTTTTCCGCAGGGCGCCATCTACGGCCTGCTTGGTGAGAACGGTGTGGGCAAGACTACGCTGCTCAAGATTATCTGCGGCCTGCAGCGTCCCAACGAAGGCACCTGCACCGTCGATGG
The DNA here is from genome assembly GCA_017960605.1 of Bacteroidales bacterium. Lineage (GTDB taxonomy): Bacteria > Bacteroidota > Bacteroidia > Bacteroidales > P3 > Colimorpha. The sequence goes on from JAGCYV010000001.1 coordinate 67,748, forward strand.
CATGACCAGCCACGACCGACTGCCGGAGATGCTGCAGCGCATCGTCTTCCTGCCCGACGAAGTGATGCTGCCCGACAACGCCACTCCGCAGCAGTATGTCAGCGAATTGGCTCCGTTCTATCCTTCCTTTGCCCAAGGTCTTTTCCTGCACCTGATGCAGGAACTGGAGGTGGAGCCTGCCCGCAAGTTCAAGGAGATGAGCTTCGGCCAGCAGAAGAAGAGCCTCATCGCGGCCAGCCTCTCGCTGGGTACCGACTACATCCTGCTCGACGAGCCCACCAACGGCCTCGACATCCCCAGCAAGGCCCAGTTCCGCTCCATCCTCAGCAAGATGGCCGACGAGGGCAAGACCATCATCATCTCCACCCATCAGGTGAAGGATGTGGAAAACCTCATCGACCCCATCGTTATCCTGAGCCACAACGCCGTGCTGCTCGATGCCTCGGTGCAGATGATTACCGAAAAGCTTTTCTTCGAGTATGGCGGCGAGGCCCGCGAGGATGCCCTCTACAGCGAATTGCTGCCGGGTGGCTACATGAATGTCATACCCAATACTACCGGCGAGGAGAGCCAACTGAACATCGAGGCACTCTTCAACGCCGTGCTGCGCAACAAGAACACGATCAAGGAACTGTTTTCTTGAGTAGTTAAGTAAACAGTAGTTAAGAAAAATGAATAACTCATTTGATATTCATCGTTTCGGAAAGCTTGTTTTGCACGACGTGCGGCGTTGCTCGCCGCGTTATGGCACTGTCGGGGCAGTGATGATCTCCGAGCTGACGTTTACGCCGCTGATGGTGTTGTCCCAAAACTTCCTGACGCAGGATCCGCACGGTGCTGGCTACCGTCTGTCTTTGATGGTGCTCATGTCGGCTCTCATAGCCTCGACGATACCCACGCAGCTCTATTTCAACGCGGGCAAGAAGAAGACGGGTATCTACTTTGCCATGCTGCCAGCCTCGAAATGGGAGAAGTACCTCTCAATGGCATTGCTGTCGTTGGTGCTGGTGCCGCTGATGCTGATGGTGGCCAACGTGGCCATCGACTCGCTGCTGACGGCAGTGCATGCACCCTATTACCACAAATACCTGTGGCAGTCTGAGGCGTTGCAGTGGATTGAACCCGCGATGGTGTGCAACTGCGCGCTGGCATTCATCGGTCCGACGCTGGGCTTCATCTATGCCAACACCATTCAGAACAAGACCTGTCGCAACACAATGAGCATCGTGCTCTGGCTCTGGCTGATGGGTGGTGTGTTCTCGATGATGATTCTTGAGATTACCGACCTTGCCGGCATTGGCTGGTACATCGTCGCAGCTCAGGCATCGCTGGCCGCACTCATGGGCTGGCTGGGCTGGAACAAAATGAATAAAATGAGTTATTAAAAAACAAAACAACTATGAATAACAAGTTTGACTGGAACCGTTTCTGCAAAGTCGTCAACAAAGACTTTCGCAATATGTGGCCGATGTTCGGCACCACAATGATTATCCTTGCCGTGCTGCCCTTCGCGGTGTGGCTCTTTATGACCGTGCTGGGTGTTGACGTCCCGCTCGACCCCGCCTTCCGCCTGATTATGATTGAGGGTGTGGCATACATTGCCGCCCTGATGGCACCTTCGCGCATGTACCGCACATGGAACATCCGCAACGAGGGCATCTATTATGCTATGCTTCCCGCTTCCAAACTGGAGAAATTCATCAGCGCGCTGTTCTTCTCACTCGTCGTCTGTCCGTTGGCCGTCTATCTCGGCGGTATGGCGCTCGACGTGTTCCTCACTGCACTGCCTTTCGGCCCATGGGAGGACTGGCTCTGGCAGAGCAAGGTGGGTTTCCCCTTCATCTTTGATATGACATTCTTTGATAATTTAGTTGCTGCCGGAGAAGAAATGGACTTATTTGACTACTATGGTTACTGGTGGGTGAGTTCCTGCTGGACGGGATACATCTCCACCGTGCTGATGTTCTTCTTCACCGCCACCCTCTTCAAGCGTCACAAAGTGCTGCAGACCATCCTTTGGCTTTATGTCATCGAGTTTGCCTTCAGCATCGTCCTCATCCCGGTGTTCGTTGCCCTCTTCAGCAATACCGACATCATGGAGGGCTTGTACGACTACATCAACAGCCGCGACCCGCAGACGCTGTTCAATTGGCTGTTCGTCGGCACGAATGTCTTGAACGTGCTGCTGACCGCCCTCTTCGGGTGGCTCAGTTGGCGCCGCCTGAAGAAGATGCCGTATTAGTTAAGAGTTAAGAATTAAAAGTTAAGAGTTATGAAACGTTTAGCATTAATAGCCGTTATGGCAGGGCTGGTGTTCTGCGGATGCCATTACAAGAAAACCGTGGACGAGACCATCGAGACCGACCGCTACACGCTGCACATCCAGGACCTCAAGACCTATTGCACCGCGACGGGCAATAGCGAGGTGAAGCAACGCTTTAAGGCTGATACGACTGTCCTGAGTATCACAATACCGAGGTTGGCCATGCACCTCGCCGCCATGACACGTGGACCGTACCTCGACAGCGTGATGTTCTACGTTGACATGGACAAGCAGACTTTCCTGCCGACCTATGTCTACACCATCGTCGACCGCGACACAACCCAAGCGAAGGACTACACCCCACTGATGCAGGCCCTGATGGACCGAGGCATACTTCGTGCCGACACCGTCTATGAGCCGCGGCATCTGCTTGTCATCTCCGACACTGCCCGCCTCAATAATTATCGCAAGATGAAGGCTGACCTCGACTTCACCAATGTCCTCTCGATGTCCGTGCAACTACAGCAGAGTTACTTCATGCCGGTGACGCCCGGTCCCGGAGTGAATCTGGACATCATGACTGACGGCCATTTCATGGGCGACAACTGGGAGAAGGACAGCCTATGGCTCGACGAGCGCGGGCTCCGCGTCATCCCCGACCCGCAGGGTAGCCTGCTCCGTATAGTAATTTTTAACCGTGCAAAAGGAAGGATTTAAACCATGAAACGTATAGCTTTTGTAATGGCCGTAATGGCAAGTGTGCTGTTTGCAGCATGCGGCGAGAATACAAAGATAGATATCAAGTACGAACACCCGGAGCGTTACAGCGTCGGCGATGCCACGCTGAGTCAGCCCGTCAGCAGCATCAGCGTCGACTGGCTCTTCGGTAACGTGGACATTGTCTATTCCGACGACTCCGCGGTGCGCATCCATGAGGAGATTCAGGAGGGCTTCCTCCCGCTGACCGACTCACTGCAGATGCGCTACTATGTCGATGAGGAGGGCGAGCTTGAGATACAATACTGCGGTCATGGCAAGTACCGCTACGGCGATTTGAAGAACATTCGCAAGCACCTTGTTGTCGAAGTGCCGCGCAGCACAGTGCTCGACGATATCGACATCGAAGGTGTCGAGACAGGAGTGACTGTCGAGCGGGTGTTGAGTCGTGAGGTGACCATAGATGGTGTGAAGGTTAATGTCAATGCCGTTTACCCCGACAACCTGCCCAACGAGATCGACATCGACGGCGTCCAGTGCCTGCTCGCACTCCATGTGGTGCCAGAAACGGCGGGTCTGACCATCGAGATGTCGGGTATAAAGCCTTGGCTCACGTGCGACCTGCCCTCGCACAAAGAGGGCGAGAAAACCATCGTCGGAGACGGCCGGTGCAAGGTGGATGCCGACGGCGTTGGCATCAAACTGAGCATCCGTGAACTGAAATAAAGAAGGAGAGACTATGGACTTCAGGAAACAGAAACCAATATACCTGCAGATAGCCGACCACCTGTCGGAGCAGGTGCTGCAAGGATCGTTGACACCCGACGACCGCATGCCGTCGGTGCGCGACGTGGCCGCCTCGATGGGTGTGAATCCCAACACCGTGATGCGCTCATTCGACTACCTGCAGCAAGAAGAAATCATCTACCAGCGTCGTGGTGTGGGCTACTTCGTGAGCCCCGATGCCAAGGAGAAGATCCTCGCCGAGCAACGGCGAGAATTCCTTGAAGAGGAGCTTCCCTACATACGCCAGCGTATGAAGACGCTAGGCATCAGTATCGACGAACTGACATTAGATGATGTGATATGAAAACAAAAGTTATTGTCATTCTTGCAGCGGCAGCGATGCTGGCCACAGGTTGCCGCGATATCAGGCGTCAGGTGAACGATTTGTTAGTCTATCCTACCACCGCCGAGGAGGTGGCTGCGACGGCCAAGGACTATCACTCCGACGCAGCCATGGTGGTCACCAAGGCCGACACGCAGTATGTGCTCTATCGCCGTAACTCGGCTTGGAGCAAGCGTGATGGTGAACAGCGATGCTATGCCATGCGCTATGTGTCGCAACACCGCTGCCGTCACGACTTCAGCGCCCGCGGAGGAGAGTTCCGCCTCGACGAGCCCGGGCAGCCTGTGGCGCTCACCCGCAATGGCGAAAATGCCCTTGCACTCGCCGTTGACAGTGTTGTGATAGTTGTGGCCGACATCGCCGTCACCGACAGCGCGACCACCTTCCGCTTCGGCTTCGACGAACCCGACCGCTCGGCGGTGCTCTACTTCTACGATGCTGGTGTCCAGCCGAAAGACCCCTTCGACGAGACTTCTATCCAGCAGATGTTGAGCCTTGCGCTGATGCTGGACGACCTTATGGCCGACTGGGATGGTGATATTGACTCTGGCTTTGTCGAGGCCGATGCCGCTCAGGAGGAAGCCGAAGTCGCGAGAGAGGATGCTGAAGACGCCCTCAAGGCTTTCGACTACTTTGCCGAGTACTCGCGTATGGATAGCATTGCCGGAGCGCTGGGCTTCACAGGCAAGAAGACTGTCGCTGTGGGCGACAACCACCTCAAGTATGTGGCTTCAGGCGGCGAGAATGGTCTGATGGATTGTTATTCCCGTATGGAACGTATGTCCGAAGCAGCCAAGGACTGCCATTGCAAGCGTTACACCGTCGAACACAAAGGTCCCCGTCACCGCAAGTGCCAGTTCACAATCGAGTGGTAGAAGAGAGGAGGGAAGAGACGAGGGCCGCCCCATTCAGGGCGGCCCTCTCTGTTTCATTGTGCTGTATGTTCCATCGGCACCACCTTGCTGTGGTCGATGCCGTAGGGGTCGGGCTCTTCTTCGGAAATGCTTGATTGCTTGATTGCTTGATTGCTTGAGTCCTGTCGGTATTCGAGGCCTTTCTCGGGGCGGGCACAGTCGCTCATGTTGTCCTGTATCTGTTCGATTTCTTCGGCGGTGAGGGCGCGGTCGGTATTGACAAAGCGTTGCCGCAGGAAAGGGAATGCTGCCGCAAGTTCGCCGCTGTAGTAGAAGTCGAACCCGATGGCACCAAAGGTGTATTCACGGTCACCTACGGTGATGTGGCTACCGCCCGGCATGGGGTCGGGCTTGGGATGCGACTGGCTGAAGCCTACGTTGAAGAGTGTGAAGAGCACATCGGGACGGTCGCTGATGTCGTAGCCCGCACGACGCCATTGGAGCATGGTTTGGTGCAGGATGCAGCCGGTATAGATGTAGCTGTAGAGGTGATTGCGGTAATCGACGAGGCGGTTGTAGCGTTCGGTCTCATGGTCGTCGGTGGTGAAGTCGAGCAGGTGTTCGTAGGCAGGTCCCATGTAGTATTCCGACAAAGGGTCTTTCAGGTGCTCTTCCACCGCCTCGGCGGTGAAGTCCTTGATGCCGTTTACGCCGTAGCTGAACTGGCTCTGCACGCTCAACACCTTGACCGGGCCGAGGTATTTCTTGAAGGTCTCGCGCGTGGAGTTGAAAAGGCGTATCTGTTCGCCGATGAGGCAGCCGACGATAAGGCGGGGCTCGACGCCTGTAAGGCGCCCAGCTTCACGGATAAGAGCACTGTCGCGCAGGATGGCTTCTTTGAGGGCTGGCCATTCGGGACCAGCCATCCAGGGTATGGCGTTTTGTGTGGTGGGTGCCGATTGTTGGGTGTCGAGGGTGTCGGTATAGATGCTCAGGGCGGCAACCATGCGGTCGATCAGCATGGGGTCGTCGCTGATGGAGGAGGCGTTCAGGATAAGACGCGCGTTGACCGGATAGCGGTGGGCCAATGCTGCCAGACGGTCGAGTTGCGAGGCCCACAACTCATCAAGTTCCTCGGGAGTCATCTCCTTGGCTTTTTCTATTTCGCTGACTGACATCAGGTAGCGGTAGTTCTTATCCACCGCACCCTTGTTGTTGGTCACTCCCAACTGATAGAGTCCCCAGGCTCCGATGATGGCCATCCCTGCCAGCGCAAAGAGCACCAAGACAATGTCTATGGCTTTGCGCCACCAGGGACGCTGCAGAAATTCAATCCACAATTGTTTCATCACCCGATTACAGGATTACACCATGCTGCTCCACCAGTCGAAAGGTTCGAGCATCAGGTTCATGCCAATGAATACGATGGCGCCGGCGATATATCCGACCAATGCGAGCCAGGATATTTTCTTGAGGTACCAGATGAAGTCGATTTTCTCCATGCCCATGACGGCCACACCAGCGGCCGAGCCGATGATGAGCAGCGAGCCACCCGTGCCGGCGCAGTAGGCCAGGAACTCCCAGAAGGGATGGTTGGCGATGAAGCCCTCGGGACTGATGGGATACATGCCTTGAACGGCTGCCACCAGCGGCACATTGTCAACGATGGACGAAAGGACGCCGATAATGAGGTCGATGAGGAAGAAGCCGACGGTGTGCGGACCCACGGTGATGTCGCGCATGGAGTCGAGTCCCATGGCAAGACTGCCGAGGATGCCGGCCACCTTGAGGCAGCTGACAGCCATCAGGATGCCAAGGAAGAAGAGGATGGTGGGCACATCGACGTGCTCAAGAGTAGAGACGGCAGTAGGCAACTTGTGACCCTCTTTGGAATGTTTGCGGCTCAGGATCTCGGTGGTGACCCACAGGACAGAGAGGCTGAGGAGCATGCCGAGGTAGGGGGGCAGGTGGGTGATGGTTTTGAAGACGGGCACAAAAATGAGGCCGCAGACACCCATGATGAGCACCAGCTTACGCATCCAGGGTGCCACCTCGATGCCGCTTTGGGCCTCTTCAGGACGCTCGATGTCGCCTTTGAGCTGACTGCCCAGAATGACGAGAGGCACCACCATGCAGACGAGGCTGGGGATGATGGTTTTGACGATGATGTTGACGGTGGTCACCTGCCCTTTGATCCAGAGCATGATGGTGGTGACGTCGCCGATGGGACTCCAGGCGCCGCCGGCGTTGGCGGCGAGGATGACCATGCCGGCAAAGAACCAGCGTTCCTTGCGGTCGGCGATGAGCTTGCGGAGCAGGGCGACCATGACAATGGCGGTGGTCATGTTGTCAAGCAGGGCCGAGAGGAAGAATGTGAGGATGGAAATGACCCACAGGAGTTTCTTCTTGTCGGTAGTGGTGATGTGGTCGGTGATGACGGTGAATCCTTGGTAGTCTTCAATGAGGGTGACGATGGTCATGGCGCCCAACAGGAAGAAGACAATCTCGGCCGTCTCGCCGAGGTTCTCCACAAGGCGTGTGCTCACGAAGGAGCGGTAGCCTTCGAAGCCGCCATAGCTGGCCAGCACCTCGGGGTTGTTCATGTTGAACATGTTGAAAACAGCCCATGTGAGGCAGCCCAGCAACAGCGCTGTGGCTGTTTTGTTGATTTTCAACGGGTGCTCCAGCGCGATGCAGGCGTACCCGAGGATGAATATTGTAACTAGTGTAACAACCATTGTATTGTAAGTTTATCGTTTTTGCTGTTTTTGCATCTGCTCGGCCTGCTTCTGCAGCTCTTCGAGGCGCTGCTGGAATTTGCTTTTCTTGGGTTTGTTGCCCTTGCCGTTGGCGTGTTTGGCGTCGTAGGCGGCCATGCGGGTACGCACCTTCTTCTCGTTGGTGAAGCGGCGGATGAGCATCATGGTGGTCATCGTGAAGGTCAGCGAGATAAGGTAGTACAGGTTCAGTCCCGCGCTCTGGCTGTTGAAGATGAAGAGCATCATGAAGGGCATGAAATACATCATGAACTTCATGCCGGGCATGCTCTGCGTGCCGGCCTGCTGCTTCATGGTGTACCACGTGTAGAAGAACTGCATGCCGAACATTAGCAGGCAGAAGAGCGAGATATGGTCGCCGTAGAGTGGTATATTGAAGCCGAAGTCGAGGATAGAGTCGTAGTTGGAAAGGTCGGGGCACCACAGGAAGGGCTTCTGGCGCAGCTCGATGGCGATGGGGAAGAACATGAACATGGCCGTGAGGAAAGGCATCTGTATCAGCACGGGCAGGCAGCCGGCCATCGGGCTGTAACCCGCCTTTTTCTGCAAGGCCATCATGGCCTGCTGCTTCTGCATGGCCTGCTCCTGGGCCGGGTATTTCTTGTTGAGGGCGTCCATCTCGGGCTTCAGGATGCGCATGATGGCGCCGCCTTGGTAGCTCTTGAAGACCAGGGGCAGCAGCACCAGTCGGATGAGCAGCGTGAAGACGATGATGATGATGCCGTAGTTCCAGTTGAAACGCTCCAGGAAGTTGAACACCGGGACGATAAGGTAGCGGCTGATGCTTTTCGAGATGATGGTCCATCCGAGAGGCAGCATGCGGTCGTATCCGCGATGCATCTTGCGCAGGTCGCGCAACTTGGTGGGGCCGTAGTACCAACTCATGTGCATCTCGGGATGGTTCTCGTCGTATTGCAAGCCGATGACGGCGCCCATGTCGGTCAGATAGTTGCGGGCGGTGTCGTTTTTGTCGGTCGCCACGGCCAGGGCGGCGTTCTCAAAAGGAACACCTCCTTCGGCATTGATGATGGCGGCAAAGTACTGGTCCTTGAAGGCCACCCAGTCGAGGTTCACCTTCACCTGCTTCTGCTTGTCCTGACCCATCGTGAGGTTGTCGGGGCTCTTGTCCTTGGGCGTCTTGTAGTAGATGCTGCTGTAGTAGCGCTCGCGGTCGCTGTTGCGGTTGCTCTTGCCGCGGCTGCCGCTGTTCACCTTCTCCTGGCGCAGCATGCGGTTCTGCCATTGGAAGTCCATGTATGGGGTGTTTCGCACCACCTCTTTGAGGCCCACGAAGTTGATGTCGAAATCCACCTCGTAGCTGTCGCCGTGCATAGTGTAGGCGAATTCGAGGTAACCGTGATTGACGCTGTCGTCGATTTCGGCGCGGAAGCGCACGCGTAAAACTTCTTCCAAGTCAAGGGCGAGTTCGTTGTCGAGGAGACTGTTGTAAACAGGTCTGTCTGTGTCGCCGAGGTAGGGCACAAACACCAGGTCTTTGGTGTTGATTACACGGTTGTCCTCGGTCGAGAAAACGAGGTTCATATTGTCCTCCGAGGGCGTGATAAGCACCAGCTCGTTGCTGTCATAGGTCTGGTAGTCGGTCAGCACCACCCGATCGACGCGGGCGCCGAGGGTGTTGAATTCCACGGTCATCAGGTGGTTGCTCATGGTGAAACTACGCACCTCGCCCTGCGCGGCGGCATTGAAGACACCCATGTCCTGCACCCGGCGGCCGGCGATGTGTTGCACGGTGGTGTCGCCGGCGGCGGCCAGGCTGTCGAGCCGGGCTTGCTCGGCGGCTATAGAGTCGGCTATGCGTTGTTCTTCCAACTGTGCCTGCATGGTGCTGTCATATACCCGCTGGCGCTCGGCCATCTCTTCCTTCGAAGGGGCCACCCAGAACATGTATCCGACAAAGATTGCGAAAATCAGTACCAGTCCGATGATTGATTTCTTGTCCATCTATTCTTCTGTGTTGTCTGTTATCAATTGATTAGCAATACAATATATGCACCTCTCGGTGCCGGTCGAATTTGCAAAGATACGAATAAAAACCGAATTGTGCGTTTCTTTTTTATATTTACTTCTCTAACTTGTCATTTTCGCCTTTGGTTTGCCCCCCGTTTGCCTCCTGTTTACCTAAAGGTTGCCTAAAGGTTGCCTAAAGGTTGCCTAAAGGTTACCTAAAGGTTACCTAAAGGTTACCTAAGGCTTACCTATAGCCTTCCTATGGAATTATAATTAATCTGGGCTGAGATACAGTGGGTTACGGGGTGTTGATAATTATTTGGAAAGCCGGGCAATAATCAGGGTGGCCATTCGTTAATATATTATCTTTATTTATGTAAAAAGAGATGAAACTGCAATTTATGGGTGCCACCCGTGAGGTGACGGGCAGCAAGCACTTGATAACGACCAAGAGCGGCTTGAGGATATTGTTGGATTGCGGCATGTATCAGGGCAAGGGATTGGAGACCGACGCCATGAACAGGGATTTGGGCTTCGAGCCGTCGCAGATTGACTATCTCATTCTCTCTCATGCTCATATCGACCATAGCGGCTTGATTCCGTATATCTACAAATTGGGATTCCGCGGCACGATTCTCTGCACTCCCGCCACCCGCGACCTATGCGCCATCATGTTGTCCGACGCAGGACGCATCCAGGAGCAGGATACCCAGACTTTCAACAAGAAACGCAAGGAGCAGCACCTCGAACCGGTGGAACCGATTTACGACGAGCAGGATGCACGGGATTGTATGAGTTGCTTTATCAGCGTGCCGTATCACAAGAAGTTCAACATCGAAGGCGAGGTGACGGTGGAGTTTTTCGACGCGGGCCACATCCTCGGCTCGGCCCTTGTCTATCTGGAAATCAAGGAAGGACGACGCAGAATCAGGCTCGGCTTCACGGGTGACATCGGCCGTTACGACAAGCAGATACTCAAGGACCCCGAGCCGTTCCCCCAGGTCGATTACCTCATCATGGAAAGCACCTACGGCGACCGTCTGCACGAGAGCATCCAGGATGCCGAGCAGGAATTGCTGATGGCGGTGCTCGACACCTGCACCAAGAAGAAAGGCAAGCTCATCATCCCCAGTTTCGCCATCGGACGTGCGCAGGAAATCATCTACGCCCTCGACCGTCTGGAGCACGTCAAACTGCTGCCAGACATCGACGTGTTTGTGGATAGTCCGCTCAGTATCAGTGCAACCAATATCATGAAACTGCACACCGAGTGCTTCAACCAAGCCATCGCTGAATACTGTCAGACCGACCCCGACCCCTTCGGGTTCGACCGGTTGCACTATATTCAGAGTGTGCTGGAAAGCAAACAGTTGAACATTCGTCACAAACCTTGCGTCATCATCGCCGCCAGCGGCATGATGGAGGCCGGACGTGTGAAGCACCACCTGGCCAACCACATCGAGAATCCCTCGACAACCATCCTCTGTGTGGGTTACTGCGAGCCCAGTACTCTGGGGGCCAAGATTATGCGTGGCGACAGCGAGGTCTCCATCTTCGGGCACATGCACAAGGTGCGTGCCGAGTTGCGCCGCATCGACTCGCTGTCGGGTCACGGCGACTACAGCGAGATGCTGCGCTACATCTCCTGTCAGGAGAAGCGTCGCATGAAGCATATCTTCCTGGTTCACGGTGAGGAGCAGACGCAGGTGCATTTCGAGGAGACGCTGAACAAGGCGGGCTGGAAGCGTGTGAGCATCCCGACCTTCCGCGAAGAAGTCGAATTGTAAGAATGTGAAGAGGTAAGAGTTGAGAACGCTGATATTCATATTGTTGCTCCTGCTCTCCACCTGCACCGCGCAGGTGCCGCAGGTTCCGTTGCAGCTGAACGACGGATTGGAAATCCCGGCCTACGATGCTTCGGAAGATATCGTTGTGCATATCGGCTATACGGCATCCTATAATCACACCACGCTGATACCCAACTGGGTGGCGTGGGAGTTGACGGCCGAAGAGGCCAATGGACGGGTGGAGGGGCAATACAGCTTCAGCCGCGACCCCGACGTGAAGTTCCCCAAGGCCAGCCGCGAGGACTATTCGAACAGCGGGTGGGACAAGGGACACATGGCGCCGCGGGCCGATATGAAGTGGAGCGCCCGTGCGTTGGAGGAGAGCTACTACTTCACCAACGTTTGCCCGCAGGACCACGAGATGAACTCTCAGGCTTGGCGCAAGATAGAGGAACTGACACGACGCACGGCCCGACGCTACGGTGCGGTATATGTGGTGTGCGGCCCGCTGTTCGACACCGAGAACCACCGCCATATCCGGCCGGCCTGCGTGCATGTGCCGGACAGGTTCTATAAGGCTTTGGCGGTCAATACCTCCGAGGGCTTCCGTACGGTGGCTTTCATCGTCGAAAACAGCCCGCAGGACGGTTCCCCGCGTCGTTACGCGGTGACGGTCGATAGCGTGGAGGTGCTGATTGGCCGCGACCTTTTCCCCTTGATACCCGAAGAGGCAGAAACGTCGTTTGAATGGAATGACTGGAAATAAAAAATACGATAAAAATATGAAGATTAACTATTTGGTTGTTACGATGCTGTCGGTTGCTCTGTTCGCCGGCTGCAAGCAGAAAGCTCAGGAGACCGCTGTGGACGTGGTGGTTCCCGCTGTCGAGGAGCAGGTCACCGAGGAACCGCAGGAAGATAAGCCGGTGGAACTGGTGCCTGTCATCCGCGACGTGAAGCACACGAATCCCGTCGCCACTAAGGCTGCCGCTGCTCCTGCGAAGAAGAAGGAGAAAGGGGAGACCCTCTATGTGGAGACCGACGGCGCCCAGGGACGTGTGTGGGGTCATGTGACCATGTATGGCGACCGCGGCACCGGCACCATCCACGACTGGGATGAGAACACGTGGGCTGTGAACGTCACCCGTCACGGCGACGAGCTCTTCGCCACCGACCAGAACTCCCGTCTGTATGTATTCAAATTGAAACAAAATAAAACACAAGAATAATGAAAACCACAGCAGAACTTCAGCAGATTGCGACGCAGGTGCGCCGCGACATTTTGAGAATGACCACCAACGCCAAGAGCGGCCACCCGGGCGGCTCGCTCGGCACCGCCGACTGGTTCGTGGCCATGCAGTTCAACCTCATGGACTTCGACCCGAAGAACTTCACCATGAGTGGCGAGGGCGAGGACATGCTCTTCGTCTCGCAGGGTCATATTACGCCGGTGATTTACAGTACTATGGCGCGTCGCGGTTACTTCCCTGTCTCCGAACTTGCCACATTCCGTAAATTCGGCACCCGCCTGCAGGGCCACCCCAGCACCGAGCACGGCCTGCCGGGCATCCGCATGGCCAGCGGCTCCCTTGGTCAGGGCATGAGTGTCGGCGTCGGCGCCGCCCTCGGCAAGAAGATGACGGGCGACAAGCATATCGTCTATACCATGCACGGTGACGGCGAGCTCGAGGAAGGCCAAATCTGGGAAGCTGTGATGTTCGCTGGCGCCAAGAAGGTCGATAACCTCATCGCCACCATCGACTACAACAACCAGCAGATCGACGCTACCGTCGATGAGGTGATGACCCTCGGTGACCTGAAGGCCAAGTTCGAGAGTTTCCTCTGGAAGGTGGTGGTCATCGATAACGGCAACGACATGCAGCAGGTGCTCGACGGCATGGCTAAGGCCAAGGCTCTGAGCGGCCAAGGCGCTCCCGTGTGCGTGCTGCTGAAGACCAAGATGGGCTACGGCGTCGATTTCATGCAGGACACCAACAAGTACCACGGCTCGGTGCTCAGCGCCGACGACCTGCCCAAGGCCCTCGCCCAGTTGTCCGAGACCCTCGGCGACTTTTAAAAATGAAGATTGAGAATTGAGAATTGAGAATTGAAATTATGACGGCTACCTTATTTCGAAAAGCACTGAAGCTTGTGTTTTGCGCAAGCCTAATTTTCAATTTTCAATTTTCAACTTTCAATTCGGCCTGGGCTCAGCAGCCGGAGAAGACCCGCTTGCTGCTCATTATGGACTGCTCCAACTCCATGTGGGACCACTGGCAGAGCAACTCCAAGATTAAGGTGACGCAGCAGGTGCTGCTGTCGTTCCTCGACAGCATCTCGCGTCAGCACGATGTCGACGTGGCGCTGCGCGTCTTCGGCCACCTCAACAAGGACCAGTTCGGCACACGCCTCGAAGTGCCCTTCGGCAGCGACAACATCTACCAGCTGCAGAGCAAGATCAAGACCCTCGTACCGCAGGGTGGCTGCACCGCAGCTGCGGCGCTGACCGACGCCCTCAGCGACTTCCCGGCCACGGGCTCCAGCCGCAACCTGATACTCATCATCACCGACGGCATGGACGACTGCGACGCCGAGATATGCGACGTGGCGCGCCAGGTGCAGCTCAGCGGCGTGGTGGTGCAGACCTTCGTGCTCTG
>JAGCYV010000002.1 GCA_017960605.1 Bacteroidales bacterium
AGGAGATTCCCGACAGGATGCAGAAGACGCTGCTGGGGTTCGCCAGCGGGGTGATGGTGGCCGCCAGCGTGTGGTCGCTGCTGATACCGTCGATCGAGATGGCGGGCGAGCGTGTGCTGCCGGCCGCCATAGGCTTCCTGGCCGGTATCGCGTTCCTGCTGCTGATTGACGAGCTGACACCGCACCTGCACAACGGTGCCCTGAAAGCCGAGGGACCGAAATCAAAGCTCTCGCGCACGGCGATGTTGGCGCTGGCCGTCACCATCCACAACCTGCCCGAGGGCATGGCCGTGGGGGTGGTCTTCGCCGGCGAAGCGCAAGGGCTGACCCTCAGCGCCGCCCTCGCGGTAAGCATCGGCATCGCCATACAGAATATCCCCGAAGGCGCCATCATCTCCATGCCCATGCACGCGGAGGGCAACTCCCGTATGAAGTCGTTCCTCATCGGCACCTTGAGTGGCGTGGTGGAGCCCATCGGTGCAGTGGCCATTCTGCTGTTGGCCGGCATTCTCGGCGTGGCACTCCCCTACCTGCTGGCCTTTGCCGCCGGCGCCATGATGTATGTGGTCGTGGAGGAGCTCATCCCCGAGACCGCCCAAGGCGCCCACACCAACCTCTCCACCATCGGCTTTGCCGTCGGCTTCGTCCTGATGATGGTGATGGATGTGGTGCTGGGATAGCCCGGATATCGAACCTCAAAAGTATAATATCCTGACATTTACTCCAAGATATACACTTCTCGGTTGTTTCGGGCCATAGATGTAGCCCGCGTCGCGGAGGACACCGTAGTCCAAGTCGGGCTGATAGGCATTGGTGATGTTCTGCACGCCTGCGGTCAGGCGTAGCACCACCTCGTTGTAGCCCACATCAGACGGACGCTGTATCATAGGATTTTCAGCTTTCCGCCGGATCTTGAAATGGAAGTCGTAAGAAACCTGCGCGTCGAGGACGAAAAACGACTGCGTCTTCATCAACACGGGCGGTTCGGTCTCGTGGGGCACCAGCATCGGGCCGGTGAAATTGCCCGTGACGTTCAGGGTCAGGTGCCGCCAGGGGTTGCTCTCCAGAATCAGATAGCCATAGACATCCGGTGTTCTGAGCATCCGGATTTCAGGGGCGGCGTCCTCGCTCCATTCCACCGGCTCAGTGTAGCGACTTACCTGCCAGGTGGCACCGAGCTGACCAGAAATCCACCGGTTCCAGCTCACCTTCACCGCACCATGCACGCCCGCCACATACCCGCGACCAGCGTTGTAACGCTCGGACATCTCATTCCCTGCGGTATCCTCATACCGCCTTTCCGCGAAGATGTCCTTCAGGTAGGTGTAGAAGCCCTCGCCCGTCAAATCCACATCCACGCCACCCTTGTAAAGACAATAGTCGGCGGAGAAAGAGACGCTGTGCGAACGCTCCTCCTTGAGGTCCGGCGCGAGGGTGCTGATGATGCGTTCGCCACCCGCCAGGGAGACGTGCAGATCCTCATCGTAGGTTTGCGGAGCTCGGAATCCGGTGGCGTAACTCACTCGCAATGAAAGTCTTCGAATCGGGTTATAACGGATATTCACCCTCGGGGAGAAAATCGGACGGCGGATGAGCGAGTGCTTATCCATGCGCACACCAGCCAGCAGCGACCAGTGCTCGTTTCGCCACTCGTTCTGCGCATAAACACTGCCGATATGCACGTCTTGGTGCAGATACTGTGCGTAACCTGGAATCGAGTCGGTCAGGTGGTCGAAATTGTATTCCGCGCCCACGGTCAGGGAGGCGGGCATAAACCACAGTTTGTCAAAGTGATAACGCCAAAGAGCCCCGGTGGCGAGGGTGAAATTGTTGGTGTAGCCGTAGGCCTTCAACGCGTCTATGCGCTCTTCGGGCGTGCCCTCGCCAATGCCGCCGTAGTAGCTGTTGCGGCGGATATGCTGCAGGGCGGTGTAGGCCTCCACGTGTTGGTGCCCGAAGTCGATATGGTAGTCGAGGTGCCCGCTGTGGATGAGATGCCCCGCGCCTTCGGAAATGTTCGACTCATGGGGCTGGAGTCCGAGATTGTTGCCGCCCCGGTGCTCGTCATTGACGATATTGTAACGGACACTCAGTTTCGACAGTCGCGTAGGCCGTACAAACGCGTTCACCCCGACAGAGAAGTTTCGCAGCTTCGGAAGGTCGCTGTAACTGTCGCCATTGCGGTCGTATGGGTCGCGGTGACGGTCCTGCGCAAAAAGGTAAATGCCCGCGTTGTGGTTCCGGGTGACGGCGGAGGCATACGCGTGCGTGGTGTTGTCGAAGGTGCGCGTAAAGTCGTAATTGCTAAACGTGTGCCCGAAACCGCCGCCGTTCTCAGTGGCCTCCTTGGTGATGATGTTGATGATACCCGCCACCGCCGATGCGCCGAAGAGGGCACTGCCGCCGCCGCGCAACACCTCTATGCGGTCAATCATCTCCGCAGGAATCTGCTCAAGACCGTAAACACCGTTCAACGAGGAGAATATCGGCTTCGAGTCAATGAGAATTTGCGAATAGTGACCGTCCAGCCCGTTGATGCGCACCTGCGTGAAACCGCAGTTCTGGCAGTTGTCCTCCACACGCAACCCCGGCATAAAGTCGAGGGTTTGCGCTATACAGACGGCGTTGGTGGCGATCATCGTACGCGGCGTGGCGATGTCAATCAGCGCCGGTGCCTCCCGCCGGAGAGTTTGTTCTCGGTTTGAAGATATGGTGATTTCGTCCACGTGCAGCGTGTCGTGCTCGTGGTCATGGTGCGGTAAATCCTGGGCCCCCGCACCAAAGGCCAGCATCCCAAACAGAAGTGTCAGGGCGTAGTTTATACGTCTTTTCATTATTTGTTTGCTTGTTTGTTAGTGAACAGTGATCAGTGATTAATGATTAGAAAACAGGGTGAAAGGATAGTTCACGGCAAGGTCAACATTGCCGCAAACTACTAACTGCTAACTGCTAACTGCTAACTACTAACTGGGCTGGCGGTGCCCGTAACAAGCTCACTCCCTTGACTGAAAGAATTTCGCAGGGGGTGGAAACAAAATGATAAAGGAATAAGGTGACCGCTCCACTGGAGAGGTGTTGGCTCTCCGAAAGAACAACTTTCGAGATGGTAAAATGGCAAATGGCGCAATCGCTTTCATCATCCTCATCAACAGATTGCAGGATGGTATGTGCGAGCGTGTGGTGCGACATTGCAATGCCATCTAACGGACAGACAATGTCCTCCACCGCCTTCCAGTGGTGGTGGTGAAAGGCCTTGGTGCCGGTCATACCGCAAAACGCGAGAAGCAGCACCCATGCGGTTATCTGTCTAAGTCGTGCGCTCATTGCGGCGGCAAAAGTACAAAAAAACCAACATTGTCATCCGACTGAATGTTTTTTCTGCAAAATAGCCATTTATTGGGATACTGTCATAACAAGGAAATCGGATATTTGCCGCTGGAAAAACAATCGGGAAGTAAATGAAAAAAACATTGATATTACTATTGTTACTGATATTTGCCGTCGGCCTCAAAGCACAGAAAAAACAGCTGTTCGACGGGGGAATGATGGTCCACACGGGCTACCTCATTGACAATATTCCGGCCTTGGATTACAAAGCCAGCGGGATGTCTTTCGGACTTGGCGGTGTGCTGCGCTTCCACATTGGCAATCACGTGCGCTTAGGTGGCGAAGGCTATGTCTCCACGCTCCCCCAGAAGCGCAACGGCGGCTATGTCCGCATGGGCTGGGGCGGCGTGGTGGCCGATTTCTACTGGCCGGTAAAACGGTGGAGTCCGTATGCCGGGGTATGCATAGGGGGCGGCAAAGCGTCAACACTGCTCGTTCTCGACGGTTCCGACAGCGACTGGGAGGCCGAGACAAACGCGGTGGTACACAAAGAGCACTTTTTCTTCGTCAACCCCTACCTCGGAGTGGAGTTCGCGCTCACCGAAGCGGTCCACCTCACGCTCAAGGCCGACCACCTCTTCCCCTTCAAAGGCGACGCCGTGCCCAAAGGAGTGCGCATTTACTTCGGATTCGTGTTTGCGCATTAGCGGTAATCAGGATTGGGGGGCCTGCCGCTGTATTTCCACCTTCTTATTTCACCCCTTTGAACTCGAAGCCCGCTTGTTCCACGGCTTTGCGGATGTCGTTCTCGCTTGCGGTGCCCGTGACCACAAGCGTGTTGGCGGCCGGGGTGGCCTCGCAGGTCTCAACGCCTTTCAACTTGCCCACCGACTGCTCGACGGCGGCCTTGCAGTGGTTGCAGTGCATACCCTCGACGGCATAAACCACCGTCCCGGCTTCGGTTTCCTGTTTCTTGAATTTGTCAAAGAATTTCATACCCAATGCCCCTTTCGAGGCACCCTCGTTCTTGAGCCCGACCGTCGTGGGTATAACCCCGCACGAGCAGAGCGGCAGCGGGATGCCCAGCAATGCCGCCCATAGCACTGAAAGCATGTTGTCGCGCGACAGATACTTGGCATAAACCGCTTCAGCACGAACACATGCAGGACTCCGGCGATGAGGAATCCTAACAGCAGATAGGGGCTCATAGCGTTGAGCACAGACAGAAACGATAGCAAAAAATTACCGATGGTCATATCACTTCATTGCTTAGCTGCAAAATTCCGCAACCCAAGCTTTTCGCCTGAATTTGTGCCAATGACTACTCCAACCGTCCAAACTTCATTTCCTCCCCTTGTTTGTCGTACTGCTTGCGCTTGCCGATGGGCGGCTCCGTGAGGGTGATGCGCACCACGGCCGTCCGTTCGAGGCTGCGGACAATGGCAGCATCGAAAGCGTCCATGTGCTTGGGGAGGAACCGTTGGCAGATGACCCGCAGACCTTCGATCTTCTCTTCGCGGTCGGTCACCATCTCTGCCTTTCCAACGGCAGTTGCTGATTTGTACTGCAACGTGAAATTGCCGTCTTTCGGACCAACGGTAGGCGCACATTTCGTGACGGCCGACAGGAAGACCGTCGGACAGTGTGCTATGCAGTCGAGCTTTTCGCCCTCCAAGGCACAATGGAAATAGAACGTCCTCTCATCTGTCCGCGCCAACGACAGGGGTAATCCGTAGGGTGTTCCATCGGGACGGATGAAACTGACTGTCACGTATGGAGCCTTGTCCAACACCTCCAATGCAAAGGTGGCATCCATTTGGCGGCTTGATTTTCTCATATAATTATATTGTTTTCTCTATAGGAATAGCATTTCATTAAAACCTTACCAGCATCATCCGTGGAACCGGAGATGCTGGACGTAGGTTTACAGATCAAAGACGGGAAAGGTTACAAGAAACCTTAGATACCGAACAACTTCATGTCCTCTTCTACCGTGCTGATTCCGCCTATACCGAAGTTCTCGACGAGCACATTGGCCACAT
>JAGCYV010000022.1 GCA_017960605.1 Bacteroidales bacterium
TAAAAGTGTTGTGCTCTACCTGCTGAGCTACTGAGTCAGTCATTGCTGACTTGCTGATGGTTGTCTGTGACCCAGCTGGGGCTCGAACCCAGGACCCCAACATTAAAAGTGTTGTGCTCTACCTACTGAGCTACTGAGTCATTTTGCCAGGCTATCTGCCCGCAAAAGAGTTTGCAAAAGTACAACTTTTTTCACACATGGCAAAAAAATATGGACACACCACTCGTAATGTGGTCATAAACGTCATGGAAACAGGTGTGTATGGATGATTTTTTTTGTCTTTGAAAAGTCTTTATGGAACCTTTGGCGGGTCTTGGAAGAGGTCTATTGTTGGTTTTTCGATGGTTGCGGATATGGCAGTATCTGTGGAGTTCGTCTCCTCAGTATTGGCTTCGGTGGCGATATCCACAAAGTCTTTCCAGTTCTTGTTCAAGGGCACATATCGTCCGCGCTCTTCGTAGTGGTTCACCCGTCCGGGACCGATATAGGTAGAGTTCGAGGCTCGTCCATCCTTGTCAATGACAAACCCGTAGAGGTGCACCTCCTCACCGGCCCATTGTTCCGGAAGGCTTACTTTCAGCGACTTACTACGTCTTGCGACAGGGGCGGACAAGTAACCCTCCTCTCGTCCGGGAGCATAGATGTAGAGATAGACGCTGTCGTCGCCAGAGGCACGAAACGACATCATATTTTTCTCGAACCCAACGGAAATTGTCTCGTTCTCCTCAAATTTCGGGTTGTGGAAATAGACATCGGCGGCGCTACCCGCAGTCAGGCGCAGTTGGTCGTAATCCACTTCCAGATGGCCTTCGTTGAGGCGAAAATGTTGCTTGTTCTGTTGGATAAAGTAGTTTCCTTCAGTCATCTGAGCCTCGTCGGCCTTCTGCCGCAATCCCAAACGCAAGGCGTCTGTAGCAGCGGAGGCAAACCGGACCATGCCCACAAACCAGTTGCGTTGCCGTTGTTGTCCTTCGGTGTTGGGATAGTTGATGTGCCTGCAATAAGTCCGCAGGCAGGCTTTCCCTTTCCATAGGTAGCCCACCGAGCTGCCCACTCTGCCGATGACAGGGGCACTGTACCCTTGAAGAATGATTCCCATAGTTGTCCTGTTTTGGTTACAAAAAAGAGACTTTCTATCAACATAACGCCACTTTATATTATTTATTGTATGAAAAAAATATTTAAGGAGTAGAGAAGAAGTATAGAAGGAGTTAACTCTTCTTAAATGCTGAAAAATATTGACTTGCAAAATGACAAAAATGGGTTTGTGGTACAAAAAATCATCTTTTCTTGTCGGCTAATCCCTCCCCCTTGGTTAGGCACAATCAACACAATGGTTCAATACTTCAAAAGGAAGCACTATGGAACCTCAATGGAGTATCTATGGAACCATAAGTGTTTTGTTGCTTAATATCAGGCTACTACATGAGTGTATAATAGCCTAATGCATTGAAAATGTGATTATGGGATCTTCGCCATGGAAACAGGGAGGCAGATAAGGGAGGCTATGCCTTGTAAAAGCGCATGAGGCACTGGCGGCAGTCGAACTCCAGCCGGAGACGTTTCCCGTTGTTGACCAACAGAAGGGTGTCGCCGGGTTGGATATCGGCTTTCCTCTTCATGGTACCTTTGCCCTGCAAGCAGCATCCCAACTCATATCGTAGGCAGTAGCGTGTGGTCATCAGCGCATGGCCGTCATAGTCGTGGGTCTTTTCAAGACCATACTCCATTTGCTGTACGCCGTGTCGGCGATAGAAAGTTTCTGCCTTTGAATTGAGGATATTGGCCCTATAGTCAAGCACGGGGGTTGGGTAGGCTTTGTCGTTGCGTTCAAAGGGTGAGTCCTTGGGGTGGAAGTGTCTGATTCTATGATTTGTGAGTTCGTCGATGGCTTCTCTGCGTAAGGCATTAATCTGAGCGGCAGGCAGGAAATAGAGTCCTTGTGTCTCATCAATAATTTGGGAGGCAGAAAAAGGGCTGTCCCCCAGTTTGGAGAGTTGTTTAACGATGTTTTTGGAGTTGCTATTTGGTTTTTCTGACGGGATGTGGTCGGTAGTGTTTTGAACCGAGACAGAAAGTCCGTCTTCGTCGGTGACATCGACAGAAAACCCGTTGTCTGTAGCTCGGAAATGAAGACAGACATCGATGCGGCGCTCAGCACTGCGTCCTTGTAGTTGTTGTTCAAAACGTTGGTCTTGGTTGCGCCAGAGGGGTGTGCCGACAGGAAGATCGGGCATGCGGTTAGGGGTGATAGTGTCGCCGTGCACCTCGTTGACGAGGAAGCCCTGAAGGCGGCCGTCAGTATCCAGGTAGCAGATGCCGTCGCTGTTGGAGAGGGGCTCGTTTCCGTTACCACTAACGGAGAAGGTTCGCCGACCGACGGCTGTTACCTTGCCGACAGGTTTGCCCATCGATTTGGGTGTGGCGAAGTTGGCCATGGGTTGACGCTCGCGAAGGAAGTAGTCGGTATAGCCACGGTTAAAGGTGCGTTCGGGGTCGGGAATGAAATGGTATGTGATATGTCCGGAAGAGGACTTCTGTCCGCCAGACATCATGCTATCAAGCAGTTGTCTGTAGTAGGAGGTGATATTCTTCACATAGACGAGATCTTTCAGGCGTCCCTCGATTTTAAAGGAGGTGATGCCTGCATCTATCATATTATGAAGTTGTTGACTTGCATTGAAGTCCCGAAGTGAAAGTAAGTGACGATCTTTGAGTATCTGTCGGCCATCGGCTGTGACGAGGTCATAGCTGCTGCGGCAGGGTTGCGAGCAACAGCCTCGGTTTCCGCTGCGATCTGTCAGATACTGACTGAGATAGCATTGCCCGCTGTAGCTTACGCACAGGGCTCCATGGACGAATGCTTCGAGGTCTGCAGAGGTCTCCTTGCGGATGGTACGTATCTGCTCCAGAGAAGTTTCGCGGGCGAGGATGATGCGCTTGAATCCTACTGATTCCATGAATTTTATCCGCTCTATCGAGGCGTTGTGGCATTGTGTGCTGGCGTGCAGTTCGATGGGAGGTAGGTCGCACTCCAGCAGCCCGAGGTCTTGAATGATGAGGGCATCGATCCCTATGTTGTACAGTTGCCGAATCATTCTCACCGCATCCTCAATCTCGTCATCAAAAAGCAGGGTATTGACAGTGGCAAAGACTTTGGCCCGATAAAGATGGGCATATTGTACCAGTTTTTCGATGTCTTCCAAGGTATTGGTGGCGTTTGCACGGGCACCAAAGGCAGGGGCTCCAATGTAGAGAGCATCGGCACCGTGGTTCACGGCTTCGCGTCCGAATTCCGGGTTCTTGGCTGGGGACAGCAGTTCCAATTTCATACTTTAAATAACGATTCTGTCGGCTGTTTATTGTTTTTTTTTTGTATCTTTGCATTCTCAAAATGTGGAAACAAAATGGTTGAAATTGGAATCAAAGGTCGTCTGGAGCAGACGGTGACGCCCGAGATGTCGGCTGCCCGTGTCGGTAGCGGTTTGGTGGATGTATTCGCAACCCCCATGATGATTGCTCTCGTCGAAAAAACCTGTAACGAGAGCGTGCTGCCTTGTCTTGAGGATGGTCAGGGAACGGTGGGTACATTGGTCAATGTGTCGCACACGGCCGCCACACCGATGGGTATGCGAGTATGGTGCGAAAGCGAATTGGTTGAAGTTGACCGCCGTCGCTTGGTGTTCAAGGTGAAAGCTTTCGACGAGTGCGGCATTATCGGCGAAGGTATCCATGAAAGGTTTATCATTGACACTGTGAAATTTGAAGCCAAAGTTCAAGCAAAAAAGAAATGAAGAATAATAAGATGGTCTATGGTGGCCTGTCAGCTTTGGGACGGGAACTGAAGAAAGAGGAATGGTGGGATGCGAAGTATGTCATTCTGGTGGATGAGAACACATTCCAGCATTGCCTGTCACGGCTGATAGGTTATGTTGAGGTCTTGCAGGAGGCCGAATTCATAGAAGTGCCTGTCGGCGAAGAATGCAAGAGCCTTGAGGTAGCGACGCAGGTCTGGCAAACGCTTCTTGAGAGTGAGGCCGACCGCAACACGGTGATTGTCAATCTCGGCGGTGGCTGTGTGTGCGATTTGGGTGGCTATGTGGCCGCCGGATACAAGCGTGGTATCCGACATATCAACGTCCCCACCACATTGCTGGCCATGACCGATGCTGCCATTGGAGGCAAGACGGCTATCAATCTCGATGGGGTGAAAAATGTCGTGGGTCATTTCTATTCACCTAGGCTAACAGTCATAGAACCAATGTTCTTGGATACTCTTCCACGAGAGGAACTCCTCAATGGAAAGATGGAGATGGTTAAGACCGCCGCGGTGGCTGATAGTTTGTTGTTTGAACGGTTGATTGTGGATGAGGCGGTTGCCAGACAGCAGATTATAGAGGTGGCACGTATCAAGAACCGCATCGTCAAAGCCGACCCTTACGACCGCTCAATTAGACACATCCTGAATTTTGGACACACCTTCGGCCATGCTGTTGAGATGTATTCTCAGTTGCCTCACGGGCTTGCCGTCGGGGTGGGAATGTTGGCGGCCATGTATCTTTCCGTGAAGAAACTTGGCCTTTCTGAAGATGTGTATCACACTTATTCCAGGTGGTTTAAACGTCATGCCGATGTTCCTCGCTACACGCTGAAGGATATCGAACACATGTTGCCTTTGATGCGACAGGACAAAAAAAACACCGCAGGCGAACTGCGGTGTGTGCTGTTGCAAGAATCGGGCGCTGCGGTGATCGACGTTGCGGTGTCAGACCATGAAGTCCGCGATGCATTCCTGCATCTGAATGCGGTTTAGTTGTTTTTGCGCTGACAATTCTTCGGAGTCACGCAGGTACCGGTGGCGCGGCACACGAGAATCTTCTCTTCAAGCACATCGGCGGCGCTGTCGCTGATGTCGGGGCGGGTCTTGATGACCTTGTAGGCCTCGAAGCTCATCTTGCGGCTGGTGTTGCCAACGTGAGTGATTTCGCCGTAGGCTTCGATATAGTCGCCGGCATAGACCGGTGCCTTGAACTCGACCATGTCATAGGCACAGAAGAGGCCTTCGTCGCCGTCTTGGATGATGAGAAGTTCGGTGGCGACATCGCCAAAGAGGTGGAGCATGTGGGCACCATCGACGAGGTTGCCGCCGTAGTGGGCATCCTTGGCGCTCATGCGAACGCGGAGCATAGATTTAACTGCCATAATATTATTTTTTAATCACGTAATCAACGAAGATACCGGGAGTCTTGACGTTCTCGGGAGCGATGGCGCCGGCGGCGACAATCTCTTGAGGCTCGACAATGACGGTGTCGGCGGCAGTGGCCATCATGGGGCTGAAGTTCTGGCTGGTGCCCTTATAAACCAAGTTGCCGCTCTCGTCGGCGATGTTGGCGCCAATGATGGCGACATCGGCACGGACTGGTTTTTCGAGAAGGTATTCCTTGCCATCGACAGTCACTTTCTGCTTGCCGTTCTCCACGACGGTGCCGAGACCGGTCTGGGTCAGTACACCGCCCAAGCCTGCACCAGCGGCACGGATTTGCTCGGCCAAGGTGCCCTGAGGCTGAAGGGTCACCTTCAACTCGCCGGCATTCATCTGGTCGATGGTGTTGTTGTTGGTGCCAATATGGGTGGCGATGAGGGCTTTCACCTGATGGTTGGTGATGAGTTTGCCAACGCCGACCTCGGGATAGGCGGTGTCGTTGCAAATGATGGTCAGGTCTTTGACGTTGCGAGCCACGAGTTCGTCAATGAGGGCGATGGGGTTGCCCACACCGAGGAATCCTCCAACCATAACGGTCATGCCGTCGTGAATCATGTCGGCGGCCTCTTTTACAGTGACAAATTTCTTCATAATAATATACTGTTTTGTTGTTTTTTGCGTTATTGATTTCGAAGTGCAAATATACTACTTTTTTGGCAATTGGAAAAAAAATTTGCTCAGATGCCGAAATATGAGTACTTTTGCATTTTGAATCTAAATGTAATAAGATGAAAAAAACGCTGATTTTTGCCACAATAATGATGCTTTTCGGCATCATGGCGAACGCGCAGGAATATATTGAACCCACCGAAAAGTGGAAAGTGTCCGAGGTCTGGGGCAACAACTATCATGGCTGGTCGTTCCATCAGGACTGGGAGGTGGATTTTACTGTCGAGAACCAGGACGGCCGTTTCACCCCCACCGATGCCGAAATTGCGGAGGCTGAGCGTCTGATTCAGAAACGCATCGCCTATCTGAACCGAGACCATTACAATCAGCAAGGGATGTGCCCCGTTATCGACGAGCACATGCGCATGTACCGCCGCCAGTATGTGGGATTCACCAACGACCGTGGCGACCATATTATCTGGGCCAATTTCCTTTGGGACGATAATCTGACCGACGAGCGTCTGGGCTCCGACGTGTTGCTCACCAAGGGAGGCTGCGGCCATTTCTGGCATATCAAGTGCAATCTTACCACCAAGAAGGTCTATGGTCTCGAGGTCAACGAGAGCGGCGACACTGAATACCTGCCGCGTCTGGCCAAACCGAAACCGCGCATCAGCAAGTCGAAGAGCAACAAGAAGCTGAAGGTGCGCAAGACCGGTATCATCCACACTGAGGCGGAGAAACAGTTCTAATCGATGGAGCTGCGGCCGCTCATCCTTAAGTTTTTGAAGTTCGGTATCGTCGGCGCCAGTGGCATGCTGGTGGATTTCGGCGTACTTATACTGATGCGCGACGGGGTGGGGCTGCCCGACCTGTGGGCCAACACCATCAGTTTCACCTGTGCCGCCACAAGCAACTATTTCCTCAATCACATCTGGACATTCCGCAGCAAGGACAAACAGGTGGGGGTAGAGTATTTGAAGTTCTTGCTGGTGAGTGTAGTCGGTCTGGGAATCAACAACGGAGTGCTGTTCCTCTCGTCGCATCTCTGGCCCGAGGCTTACAATGCAAGCATCACCCTTTTGGGGATGAACATCGACGTATTCTATCTCTTCAAACTGTTGGCCATCGCCATTACCACCATTTGGAATTTCTTCGGAAACATGTTGTTTACGTTTAAACAAAAATAATCATGGAAATCTTATCAAACCGCATCCTCAATATGGCCGAGAGCGAGACTCTCGCCATGACCGCCAAAGCCCGCGAGCTCAAAGCCCAGGGCAAAGACGTCATCAGCCTCTCTATCGGCGAGCCCGACTTCAACACCCCCGAAGTGGTGAAGGAAGCCGCCAAAAAGGCCATCGACGACAATTTTACCCACTATCCCCCTGTGCCCGGCTATGCCGACCTTAAGGAAGCCATCTGCACCAAGCTGAAACGTGACAACAACCTCGAGTACAAGCCCGAGCAGATTGTTGTCTCCACCGGTGCCAAGCAGAGTCTCTTCCAGGTAGTGCAGTGTCTCATCAATCCTGGCGACGAGGTGATTATCCCCACTCCCTTCTGGGTCTCCTACAAGGAGTTCGTCCGTCTGGCCGAGGGCAAGTGTGTCTTTGTACCGACCAAGCTTGAGAACGACTTCAAAGTCACTCCCGAGCAGCTCGAAGCCGCCATCACTCCCTGTACCAAGCTCATCATGTTCTCCAGCCCCAGCAACCCCACGGGTATGCTCTACACCAAGGAGGAGTTGAAAGGCATTGCCGAGGTCGTCGCCCGTCATGAGAACCTCTTCGTTATGGCCGACGAGATTTACGAGCACATCAACTTTGTGGGCAAACACGAATCCATCGCCCAGTTCCCCGAGGTCAAGGAGCGCGTCATCACCGTCAACGGTGTCGCCAAGGGCTTCGCCATGACCGGCTGGCGTATCGGCTTCATTGCCGCCCCCACCGTCATCGCCAAGGCTGCCAACAAGCTGCAGGGCCAGGTGACCAGTGCCACCTGCTCCATCGCTCAGAAGGCCACCGTATGTGCCATGCTCATGGACCCCAAGACATCCAAGGACATCATCGACATGCGCAACATCTTCCAGCAGCGGCGCGACATGGTCTATAAGCTGCTGTGCGACATCCCCGGCCTCAAGGTTCGCCTGCCGCAGGGTGCTTTCTATTTCTTCCCCGACTGCAGCTCCTACTACGGCAAGAGTTACAACGGCACCAAGATTGAGAACAGTACCGATATGGCATTCTACCTTCTCAATGAGGCGGGCGTGGCCACGGTCATGGGTTCCGCCTTCGGCGATGACAGTTGCATCCGCCTCTCCTACGCCACCAGCGAGGACCTCCTTCGCGAAGCCCTCCGTCGCATCAAAGAAGCTCTGGCCAAGTTGCAGTAAATGATTCTATCTATAAGAAATGGGTTGTCGGCGTTCGTCGGCAACCCATTTTTTTGGGGATATTAAATTATTTTATTCGATTAAAGCCATTCCATTTACCTTTATAAATACCTTTCTTTAAATATTTTTTGTAAAGTTTCTCCGATGACTCCTCACCTGCATGAGCAGGAACCCAATCAGACGCACTAACTGAGTCTGTTTTCAAAACAGGTTTTTTATTCCCATCAGATAATCGGAGGTAAGCATGATCTGAACCTTTTTCATCATATACATATTCAAGAATAAAATCAGCTTCGGCTGCACATCCAACGACAATCCAATAGTTATCCTCCATTATTGCTTTAAGAAGAAAACGGCTACCCCATCGTTGTGCTATTTTGTCGCTTGTAAGAGGAATATAAACTTTTTTCCCTTGTGCAAAATAAGAACTTGCGTCACCAGAGTAAGCAGTGGGGTTTGCGCGGTGTATTTTATCTGGTGCAAAAAGATGAACCCCCAATTCCATATCCTCATATAAGAGTACACTATCTTTTGAAATAAGGATAATATCAAATCCATTTTTAATCGTATAAGAATTAGCTTCTGTTATTTCATCAGCCATATAATAACATTTTCCACTGACGGTTTCAAGCAGACCTTGTGCATGAGTTACCCCTATTGACAGAAACAGAGAGGCAATGATAAAAAAACTTTTCTTCATTTTTTATAATTTTAATGGTTTGTGTTTCTTTATATACCACATTACAAGAAAGTGGAGCTATCCATGTTGTCCTCTATTTCAGATGTGAGGGCTGGACTCCCGTAGTATTAAAATAAAGGTTCTATGATATGCCCCACTATGAATGTATTGTATGTGATACAAATACAAACACCTGGGCATTTACAGATACTTTATTCCCTTACTACAATTGTGAAGTGTCCAGTTTCACATCAAGGAATAAGTCAGTTAAATGCTACACTCTTGGCAAACCATTTTCTTGCGGTTTGCAGATGCAAAAATACAACTATTTTCCGGACTGACAAAATTATTTTGTCCATATAATTAACAGAGAGGGCTCCACACATTCGTGCAGAGCCCTCGTTATAATGGTTTTTTGCTTTAGTCAGCCTCGTAGATGAGCAGTTGTCCGTCGGCCCAGATGAAGAGCAGGGGATCTTTGTCGTGCTTCTTGCTAATCCAGCAACCGCCGTTCTCGCTGTCGATGACCATGTTGCAGTACTTGCGGTTGATCTTCTGCTCGGCCAGCAGGTGGTCGTTCTTGTCATAGACCTGCAGGTAGGTCTCGCCGCCGTCGCGCACGATGGCGTACATAATGTCGCCGCTGATGCCGTAGGTGACCATATCCACGTTGTAGGTGTCCTGCACGTAGCGCCGCACCACAACCACATCGGTCACATGGTAGTCATACCAATAGCTGTTGCAGTAGAGCCAGAATCCAGGCCAGTACCAGGGACGCGGGGGCAGCGGATCCCAGAAGAGTGGGTGGCAGTGCACCATGTGGTGGTGCCAGGGGTGGTAGAAGTAGGGTGCCGGATGGATGGGGCGGGAAGCAGGAGGCATGTAGCCGCCCGGACGGCCAGGCCGTGCATAGCCGGTGGCTCCGGGAGCGCTGGGGGCACCAGGGGCACCGGCCCGAGTAGGCGAGGCCGTAGCGCTGCTGCCGTTGGGGGGCATGTTGATGGAGCCTCCGGCATTGGAGCGCGTGGGGCTGCCTACGGTGCCGGCAGGAGCACCGCCGCCTCTTACGCCGGAGCGTGTGGCGCTGCCGACCGAGCGGGAAGGCGAGGGGTTGCTACCGCTGCCAACCGTGCCGGCTCTTCTTGCCGACGAAGGGATTCCCGAGCCACGTGAGGGACTGGTGGTCGAACGCGAAGGACTGCTGTAGGAATTGTTGCTTCGGCTCGGACTGGTGGTTGAGCGTGAGGAATTGCTGAAGGAACTGTTGCTGCGGCTGGGACTGCTGTAAGAGCGCGACGAAGATCCACTGAACGAGCTGCTGCTACGGCTGGAACCGCTGAACGAACTTCCGCTGCTGCGACTGGGGCTGCTCACCGAGCCGCCGCTGCGTCCGCCGCCACCGCCGCGGGTGGGGCTTTGGGCCAATGCCGGCACGGCGCTCAATGCCAGTGCCATCATCATTACCGTTATGACTTTCGAAGTTTTCATGGTGTTACTCCTTTCTTTTTTGGTTTCGTTTTCTGGTGCAAAAATACATTCTTTCCTTGGGGGAAATTCCGAAACCATCTCCTATTTTTCCTAATCATCCCACGTTGCAGCCGGGGGTGACTATGTCTGAGGGAGTTAGCAGTACTAGACGGCCGTCCTTGTCCTCGGCGCTGAGTATCATTCCCTGGCTCTCGACTCCTTTCAACTTGCGTGGCGGGAAGTTGGCGATGAAGCAAACCTGCTTGCCCACCAGCGCCTGCGGGTCGGAGTAGTACTTGGCTACGCCGCTCACAATGGTGCGGGTACCCATGTTGTCTTCCAGCTTGAACTGTAGCAACTTGTCGGCTTTAGGCACCTTGGTGCATTCCAATATGGTACCCACGCGTATGTCCATCTTGCCGAAGTCGTCGATGGTCACTGGCGCCTTCACCTCGGCGGGCTTCCAGGCGTTGAGTTCGTTCTGGGCTTTGGTGGCCTGCAACTTATCGACTTGGGCCTGGATGGTTTCGTCGCTGATTTGCTCGAAGAGCAGTTCGGGCTGGTCAATCTGATGGTCTTCCATCAGTATGTCGGCGCGTCCGGCATCTTTCCAACCGAGGGCCTGCAAGTTCATGATGCGGTGCATCTTGTCGGCCGTAAAGGGCAGGAAGGGAGCGCAGAGCACAGCCAGATTGGCGCAGATCTGCAACGAGAGGTTCATCACCGTGGCGGTGCGTTCGGGGTCGGCCTTGATGAGTTTCCAAGGCTCAGTGTCCGTCAGGTATTTGTTGCCCAGTCGGGCCAGGTTCATCATTTCGGCGAGAGCCTCGCGGAAACGATAAGTCTCGATGCTGCGGCCTATGCGCTCGGGGAACGTGGACATCTCTTTGATAACCTCCTCGTCCTGTGCCGAAACATTGCTCAGCGCGGGCACGCGTCCGCCGTAGAACTTGTGCGTCAGCACCAAGGTCCTATTCACAAAGTTGCCGAGGATGGCCACCAATTCGCTGTTGTTCTTCAGCTGGAAGTCTTTCCAGGTGAAGTCGTTGTCCTTGGTCTCGGGGGCGTTGCTACAAAGGGTGTAGCGTAGCACGTCTTGCTTGCCGGGGAACTCTTTGAGGTATTCATGCAGCCACACGGCCCAGTTTCTGGAAGTCGAAATCTTGTCGCCTTCAAGGTTCAGGAACTCGTTGGCCGGCACGTTGGCGGGCAGGATATAGCTGCCGTCGGCGTGGAGCATCGAGGGGAATATGATGCAGTGGAAGACGATGTTGTCCTTGCCGATGAAGTGAACCAGCTTGGTATCCTTCTCTTTCCACCACTTCTCCCAGTCGTCGCCCTTCAGCTGCTTGGTGAAGCTGATGTAGCCGATGGGGGCGTCGAACCAGACGTAGAGCACCTTGCCGTCGGCTCCTTCGACGGGCACCTTGACGCCCCAGTCGAGGTCGCGTGTGACGGCGCGAGGCTGCAAGCCGGCGTCAATCCACGATTTGCACTGTCCATAGACGTTGGTCTTCCAGTCGCCCTTGTGGCTCTCGAGAATCCACTCGCGCAGCCAGGGCTCGTCCTGGTCCAATGGAAGGAACCAGTGTTTGGTCTCCTTGAGGACAGGCTTGCTGCCGCTAAGAGCGCTTTTGGGATTGATGAGGTCGGTGGCGTTGAGGCTGGTGCCGCAGGCTTCGCACTGGTCGCCGTAGGCGCGTTCGTTGCCGCAGTGGGGACAGGTGCCGGTGATGTAGCGGTCGGCCAGGAAGCATCCCGCCTCCTCGTCGTAATACTGCTGAGATACCTTCTCCACAAACTTGCCCTCTTCGTAGAGTTTCTTGAAGTAGGCCGCTGCGGTCTCATGGTGCTCCTTGCTGGAGGTGCGGCTGTAGATGTCGAACGAGATGCCCAGCTCGGCGAAGGAGTCCTTGATAATCTTGTGGTAGCGATCGACGATATCCTGCGGCGTGCAACCCTCCTTGCGGGCCTTGATGGTGATGGGCACACCGTGTTCGTCGCTGCCGCCGATAAACATCACCTCCTCACCCTGGGCACGCAGGTAGCGCACATAGACGTCGGCGGGCACATAGACACCGGCCAAGTGGCCGATATGCACCGGCCCGTTGGCGTAGGGCAGGGCCGAGGTAACGGTGTAGCGTTTGTATTTGTGGTCTTTTTCTGTGTAGGTCATTCGTTCAGGTTATTGTTGATAGGTGTAGGTGGTGATGTTGCCCTCGCTGTCGGTCACGCTGGTGGGATAGTTGTCGCTGTTGTAGGTGAAGCTGTTGCTGATGACGCTCGATGGCAGGGGCCGGTCCAGGGTGGTAAAGGGCACCTCCTGAGTGTATCCAAAGACTGTTATTTCGGCCGAGATGGCAATATTGGCGGTACCCGACACCGTTCCGGCGATGGCGTTGTTGGCCGAGAACATCGAGGCGTCGAGTTGCAGCAAATTCTCCAGGTTGCCCAGATAGTGGCGGAAGGGGTTCACTTTGCTGTCATAGGAGGTGTAGTTGGCGGTGTCGCGGGCCGTCACATTGAAGATGATGGGTGTGTTGTCGGGCAATGCGTTGGCATAGGCAATCATGGAGGAATCCACGCCGAAGGCACTCAAGTTGGAAATCACCCCTTTCAGGGCACCCCACAAAATCTTCACGCGGAAACTCACATCCATCCGAATCTGGCGTACATTCTCGCCGTTCCAGTCGATATTCATGCTTCCCTGCACGTTATCCACCTCGGGAGCCAGGCTGTTGCCGACGGAGTCGGTGACGTACTGGGCCAGCAGTGCGTTGAACATGTCCATCAAATAGGTGTCGCTCATGTTCAGCGTGGCACCGCTTATTTTGTTGTTGCTGTGGCTCACGGTGGCTCCCACCACATCGGCACCGCCGTTCACCAGCGAGATGCGCGAGATGTAGTTGCCGCTGTAGGTCACCCCTATGGTACCGCTCAACTGGCTGCCGTAGCGGGTGACGGAGTTCACGCGGTTGTCGTCATAGGTGAAGGTGGTCCGCACCGAGCCATTGCCGTCCAGCACTGACTGAAGACGGTTGTTGTCGTCCCAGTCCCACTCTTCGGTTGTCTCGCCGTTGGTCTCGATTTTGACAATCTTGCAGTTGGGGTTATAGACACCTTCCTGGTTGCTTTCGGGTGCGGGTGTGCCGCCACCGCCGCCGCTGGAGGAACTGGTGGTGCTGGTGGCCGCGGGGGTCGGGTCCTCTTTCTTGCAGCCGACCAGGCACAACAGTGCGGCGGCACAGAACATGACAATAACTTTCTTCATAAGTCTTTATGTTTTTTTCTTGTTATTTGTTATTTCTCTTCAGTTTCAGTCTTTTCCTCGGGGGTCAGCTTGCCGGCGGCCAGCAGGATGTTGTACCATGAGAAGAGTTTTTTCACGTCCGATGCGTGCACCCGCTCGCGGTCGTAGTCGGGCAGGGTCTTCTCCAGCAAGGCGAACATCGTCTTGCTCTCGGCTTTCTTCGGGTCGAAGTCTGTAGCCTTGGCTTCCAGTACGTTGTAGATATTCTGCATGACTTCGTCCAGCGGACGCTCGTCGCTGTCGGTGAAAATACGTATCTCGCCCAGCGAGCTGATACGGTCGTTCTTGAACACTGGATATTTCTGTCCAGTAACGAGGTTCATTACCACTGCGCCGCCTTTGGTCTGCGACACCAGTTCGCTCAGGTCGGGTTTGCCGGCGATAGCTAAGATGTTTGTCAAATCCATGTTTTCAATGACATTTTAATAGTTAAAGATGTATAATAACGTTTATTATCCACCATTATTGTCTTCTTATGTAATTTTTGCTTCAGATTTCCTTTGGACACCCTATCACCTCCGTCTCACCTCCGTTGCACCTCCGTCTCACCTCCGTTGCACCTCCGTCTCACCTCCGTCTCACCTCCGTTGAAAGACGGAGGGGTAACGGAGAGGCAACGGAGAGGGAATGGAGGGGCTATTGTGGCATTGACGTACCAAGATGGTAGCGTCGGAGACCTTCGATGGGGTCGGCCATGACGGTGCCGACGGTGAGGGTGTCGTCGGCGAAATAGGCACGCAGGATGTAATCGATGGCTTTGGCGAATCCTCCTACAAAGTTGATTTCTCCTTCGTTATACCCACTCTGCTCGCGCAGGGCTTCAAGAGGCCCGTGGTACCATTCGTAGAGAGCTTCCGCAAGGACACCGGCACAGTATTCGTCGTTGGCATGGCTGACGGCGAAGGGAGCCAGCGAGGCAAGGAAGCGGTTGGGGTTGGACTGGTGATAGATGATGTCGATCAACTGATCGTCGCTCTGATGATAAGCGTCATAGAACAAAGTTCTTACGCCGTCTGGCATGCGGTGTGTCAGGTAGTCGTTGAGCAGGATGCGGCCCACATGGTTGGCCGAGCCGTGGTCACCGAGGATGAAGCCCGTGCTGGTGGGCTGGCATTCGATGGCAGTGCCGTTGTAGTAGCAGGCGTTGCTGCCGGTGCCGAGGATGGCCACGATGCTTGCCCGGTCGCCACTGGCCGCATGGCAGGCACCCAGCATGTCGGTCTCAACATGGATGTCACCCGTGCGGAAGGCCGCCGACAGGAGACGCTCCACCCGCTCCCGTTGCGAGGCGTTGCCGCAGCCGGCACCGTAGAAGTAGGTGGTCAGGGAGTCGGTGGTCTGCAGTTGGGGAAAATGTTGTCGTACAGTGGCACAGGCATCGAGGAACTGCTCGTCGGTGGTGAAATGGGGGTTCAGACCCTCGGTAACAACCATGTTACCAGTTTCTACCTCCATCCAGGCAGTCTTGGTGCTCCCGCTGTCGGCAATCAATATCATATAATGCCGATAATCTCGTTGATGTCCTTGATACCATGACAGTTGCAATAGTACTCAAGGCCGTCGATAATCTTCATGGTGACGGCGGGGTCGATGAAGTTGGCGGTGCCCACCTGAATGGCTTTGGCACCGGCCATGAGGAACTCCAACGCGTCGTTGGCCGAGGCGATACCTCCCAGACCGATGACGGGAATCTGCACGGCATGAGCCACTTGCCACACCATGCGCACAGCCACGGGCTTGACGGCGGGACCGCTCAGTCCGCCGGTGACGGTGCTGAGGTAGGGACGACGTTTCTCTACGTCGATGGCCATGCCGAGCATGGTGTTGATAAGTGAAACGCTGTCGGCACCCGCGGCTTCGACTGCTTTGGCGATATCGACGATGCTCGTCACATTGGGCGTGAGCTTTACTATCAGTGTTTTATGATACACTTTGCGCACCTCGCCGACCACTTGTGCTGCCATGTCGGGGTTGGTGCCGAAGCCCATGCCGCCTTTCTTGACATTGGGACAGCTGATATTCAGCTCGATGGCGGAGATACGCTCCAGTTCGTCAATCTGCGCCGCCACGTCGCAGTATTCTTCGATAGAGGAACCGCTGACATTGACGATGATGTTGGTATCCAGATGTTTGATGCGATGATAGACCTCCGAGCAGAACTTCTGCACGCCGCCGTTCTGAAGGCCCACGGCATTGAGCATGCCCGAGGGAGTTTCGGCCATACGGGGATAGGGGTTACCCTCACGGTGGGAGCCGGTAGTCCCCTTGACGATGAAGCCGCCCAGACGTTCGAGATCGACGAAGTCGGCAAATTCCTCGCCGTAGCCGAAGGTGCCGCTAGCGGTCATCACGGGATTCTTCAGACTGAGATTATGTACTTTAACTTCTAACATTGGTACCATTTTTTCATTGTTGTGATGTCAAACACGGGGCCGTCTTTGCAGACGCAGCGGTGGCCCTGGTCGGTGTCGGTGACGCAGCAGAGACAGGCGCCTACGCCGCAGGCCATCATGTTCTCAAGACTTACCTCGCAGCGGATGCCACGTTCGGCGGCACTGCGGGCCACGGCTTTCATCATGGGGGTTGGACCGCAGGTGTATATCATGTTGTAATGTTCGCTGAATGCGGGGTGGCTGATAACAAGGCCTTTATGCCCCAGCGAACCGTCGTCGGTGGCCAAACAGAGGGTGCCGTAGGGTAGGAACTCGTCACGCACAGGGATGAGGTCCGCTGTGCGTCCGCCGAGTAGGATGGTGCACTCCACACCTCTTGCTTTCAGCGCTTTGGAGAGGTGTAGCAGTGGCGCAATGCCGGCACCACCACCCACCAGAAGTGCGGAGGTCTGAGGCTTGAGGTCGAGTGTGAATCCATGTCCGAGGGGATAGACAATGTTCAGTTTGTCACCCACTTGCAGTTCTGCCAGACGGCGGGTGCCGTTGCCGACCACCTGGACGAGCAGGCTCAGGGTGCCGGCCTCGGGATTGACGTCGTGCACCGAGATGGGGCGGCGAAGCATCACCTCGTGGCAGCCATCCACCCGCACCTCGACAAACTGGCCGGGGACGATGGGCTGCAAGGTGCCGCCGTGTTGCAGCACCAGAGAGAAGTAGCGGTCGCCGTGCTGACGGCGTTCCACGATGGTGAAATCATGTATTTCTTTCATGAGAAGGGGCTGTTTGCCTGATGAAAAGATGTTTCAGGAAGTTGACAATCTGCATGAACCGGCGTTTCCAGGTGGCGCCGTCGAAGAGAGAGGAGTCAGTAGTGGCTTCGACCGTGAGCACGATACCGATGGGTAGCATGGCGAAGGTGCTTATCCACATGCCGACGGGGCCGATGGCGCTCTCGCGCACCGCTTTCTCGGCAATCATGCCGATGACATAATAGAGCACGAAGAAGAGCACCGATGCCACCAACGGAAGCCCAAGTCCGCCTTTGCGTACGATGCTCCCGAAAGGTGCTCCGATGAGGAAGAGCAGCAGGCAGGCCACCGAGAGGGTGTATTTACGCTGCCACTCAATGTGGTGGCGGTTGATGTATTCCTGGTCGCCGCGTTGCAGGTCGTGGTGCATCTTGATGTCTTTGGAGGTCGAGGAGGCAGCATTGATGGCATAGTTGTAGGCTCGTTTCCTACGCTCAATCCGTTGTGCCGGGTTGTAGTGGGTATAGATGCCGGTGTCGGCAGTGACGGCTGTCGTTCCGTTTTTGCATTTCTTCCAGGCATGCAGGCTGATGACAGCATCTTCGCGTGCTTTCATACGGTGGTCGGCCAGATTCTCCTCAAGCGCATGTACGGCAGTGTCGAGTTGGGCGATGTTCATCATCTGGTAGCTGCCTTTGAAAAGATCCTCGCCGCTGCGGTTGAATGCGAAGGAGGAGATGTCGAAGGTGATGGTCTGCTCGTCGAAGCCTATGGTGGTGAGGGGTCGGCGGATGTGGTTCTCTCCGGAGGAGGATTCCATATAGGAATAGCCGTCGTTGAGGGTGAAGCGCAGGTAGCGGTTGTCGGCCGATGCCTGCATCACACCTTGTTTGGCGATGATGACGGTGGTCTCGGACATGCCCTGGGAGTGGTCGTAGATGACCACATCGTGCAGGATGCGTCCGTCGGGATCCTTGCTGCCTACGCGGATGACATAGCCCTCGATTTCCTTGTAGTATTCGCCAGGACGGATATTGACAGCGGGTTTCTTGCGGGTGACATCGTAGAGGGTCATGCGGTATTTGAGCATGGCAGTGGGCATGATATTGTTGGAGAAATAGAATGCCACACCGGAGAGTAGCAGTACCACCAGCGTCATGGGCATCATCACCCGGCTCACAGAGATGCCGCCGGCTTTCATGGCTACCAACTCGTATTTCTCGCCGAAGTTGCCCATGGTCATGATGGAGGCGAAAAGAATCGCAATGGGGAGTGCCATGGGGACGAAGGTGGCAGAGGCATAGACCAGCAGTTCGGCAATGACAGAGAACTCCAATCCCTTACCCACCAAGTCGTCGATATATTTCCACACGAACTGCATCAGCAGCACGAATACCGAGATGGAGAAGGTCAGCACCAGAGGGCCGACGAATGAGCGTAGGATGAGCTGGTCTATCTTCTTCATCGAGGTTTATAGTTTCGAACTCAGCCAGCGCCAGAGGTCGTTGCCGTTGGCCAGCACCATGAGTGCCAGCAGGAGAATCATACCCACGTTCTGTGCCACGGTGAGGAACTTGTCAGAAGGTTTGCGGCCGGTGATGATTTCCCAGAGTGTGAACATGATATGGCCGCCGTCGAGACCCGGGATGGGAATGATGTTCATGAAGGCGAGGATGAGAGCCAGGAGGGCGGTGATGGTCCAGAAGGCGTGCCAATCCCAGTGGTCGGGGAAGATGCTGCTCATGGTGCCGAAGCCGCCGAGATTCTGCATGCCTCCCGGGGTGAAGAGTACCTTGAGGGAGGTGACGTATTCTACCAAGGTGGTCCATCCGTGGCTGATGCCGGCGGGGATGGCTTCCCAGAAAGTGTAGTCAATATGATTGACCACAAAGAGTTCGGCGATGTCGGAAACCAACTGCACCCCCATTTTACCGTCGGAACCAAGCAACATCCTCACGGAGTCGAGTTGTCCGTCGCGATAAAAGCCCACGGTGATGCTGTCGCCTGCGTGGGCGGTAAGGGCGGGCGAGATTTCGCTGAAAGAAGCCATAGCCTCACCATTGATGCTCACCACGCTGTCGCCGGCCATCATACCCGCCCGTTGGGCGGTGGAACCTGCGATAAAGTCCTTGATGACAAATGGTCGCCGGGGCTCCATTAGGTGCTTCACGTGGCCGTTGTTCACCTTCTCCAAGAGGGTGCCGCTCAAGGTCAGATCGATAAGCGAATCGCCGCGCATGACGGTGACCTGCTTGGGGTTGTTGAGCAGCAAAGCCATGCTGGCATCGGAGAAGTCGTACATCTCCTGACCATCGATGGCATAGAGGATGTCGCCGTTCTGAAAGCCTTCGTCGAGCATCACCTCGTGGTAGTCATATCCCAAAGTGGCATTGCGTAATGGCAGTTCATCCTTGCCCCAGTGGGCGAACACGCCCGTGAAGATAAGCAGGGCCGAGATGAAGTTGACCAGCACGCCGCCGCTGATGATGCATAGGCGTTGCCAGGCGGGTTTGGTGCGGTACTCCCATGGTTGCGGTTCGCTTTCGAGGTCTTTGGCATCCTTGGTTTCGTCAATCATGCCGGCGATATCGCAATAACCGCCCAGCGGAATCCATCCGAGACCCCACAGGGTGTTGTTTTGGTCTTCGGGAGCCAGGTTTTTCTCGTCCCACGAGTCGGGAGTCTGGGAATTGAAAAACAGAAAGTGCCATTTGCCGCCGAACTTCTTGGCTTTCAGAATGGAGAACTTCCAGTTGAAGAAGATATAGTATCGTCGCACGCGCGTGCGGAAGAGTTTGGCAAAGCCAAGATGGCCCAGTTCATGGGTCATGACTAAGAGAGAGAGGCTGAGTATCAGCGCAAGCCATTTCATTGGTTACGTATTGTTTTGTCGGTTTGTAGCAGGTCGTCCAGTGTAGGATTGGCCACGAAGGGAGCACGTTGCATGGCTGCCTCTACGTGGTCGGCGATGTCGAGGAATCCTATCCGCCCCTCGATGAAGCGTTGCACCGCCACCTCGTTGGCGGCATTCATCACGCAGGGTATATTGCCTCCACGATCAATGGCTTGGTAGGCCAAGTCGAGACAGCGGAAGGTCTTGCGGTCGGGT
Source organism: Bacteroidales bacterium (assembly GCA_017960605.1). Lineage (GTDB taxonomy): Bacteria > Bacteroidota > Bacteroidia > Bacteroidales > P3 > Colimorpha. The sequence goes on from JAGCYV010000022.1 coordinate 19,975, forward strand.
TTTTCAAATGTAAGGGTGGGGTAGTTGGTGAAATCGAACCTCGGAAGGTGGCTCTCAATGCGTTCAGGGAAGGTGAGGGCGTACTGGATGGGGGTCTCCATCGTGGGGATGCCCATCTGAGCCTTGATGCTTCCGTCGCGGAACTGCACCATCGAGTGCACCACCGATTGGGGATGCACCACCACCTCGATGTCTTTGGCTTCGACCCCGAAGAGCCATTTGGCCTCGATGACTTCCAACCCCTTATTCATCAAGCTGGCACTGTCGATGGTTACCTTGCGGCCCATGCTCCAGTTGGGGTGTTTCAGCGCCTGCTCCAGGGTGACGGTGGCCAATTGCTCGCGAGTCATGCCGCGGAAAGGACCGCCCGACGCAGTGAGGAGTATCTTGTCAATCTCACTCACCTCGCCGGTCAGACATTGAAAGATGGCCGAGTGTTCGCTATCGACCGGCAGAATGGGAACACGGTGTTTGGCTGCTGCCGCAGTGACGATGGCACCTGCCACCACCATGGTTTCCTTGTTGGCCAAAGCCACAGGCTTTCCGCATTCGAGAGCTCTCAGCGTGGGTTTCAACCCAGCAAAGCCCACGATGGCAGCCACCACCATGTCGATGCTGTCCATCGCCATCAAATCCGCCATCGAAGCCTCGCCGGCATAGACTTTGATGTTCTTGTCTGCCAGTGCGTCCTGTACTTGTCGGTACTTGCTTTCGTCGGCGATGACCACGACGTTGGGCTCGAACTCAAGCGCCTGCTGTATCAACAGGTCCGCGTTGCCACCGGCACAGAGCACCTCGATGGAGAAAAGGTCGCGGTGACGGCGCACGACGTTCAATGTCTGTGTGCCGATTGACCCGGTCGATCCCAGTATGGCGATGTTTTTCACGTGTTTAGAATGAGATGTATTCTTCGGGGTTGACGGCGGAACCGCCTACCCATATTTCAAAATGCAGATAGGCTCCTACAACGTGCCGTCCGCTGGTTCCGACGTAGGCAATGGGCTCTCCCGCCCTCACTACGTCGCCTTGCCGTTTCAGCAACGAGCCGTTGTTCTGATATACAGTGACCACGTTGCCGGGATGTTGCAAGGCGATGACATTGCCTTCTTCGGCGGTGAATCCGGCAAACACGACGGTGCCGTTGTAGGCAGCACAGACCGCACGGCTGGCATCACCTGCAATATCCACCCCAGGATGCGAAGCGCTGAATGGGGAGAGGATATTGCCTTTCAGGGGGGTGAAGAAGAGATGGGTGATGGCCGACGAGTGGTCGTTCATCGAAGGTGTGGCAGTTTCCGCCTGGTTTTTCACCTGGTAGCGGTTGTCCTCGCGTTCCACCTCCAGTCGCAGCAGGCTGTCCTCTTTTGTGCGACGGTATTGGGCAGTCAGTTGTTGCAGGGTGGCTGTGCTGTCTCGCTGCACCTCTTCATCCTCACTCAACGTTTCTCCGCGCAAGATGGCCTGCAAGGTGGCAATCATCCATTCCTGGTTGTCGAGTTGCACCTCCAGCGAGTCAATCTTTTTGGCGTTGGCGTAGGTCTGCTCCACCATGCGCGTGTCGGTGTAGCCAGGTATCCATTCCCGCAGCGGTGTAAAAGCGATGAGGATGGTGGTGAGGAGAATCAGGACAATGACGGTGATGCCGATGGTGACAAAAAGATTGATGCCCGACAGCTGGAAGGAGAACTTCTCCTTGAAGGTGTCGGTGTCCATCACCACGAATCGGTGCTTGCGCTTGATGACGTCGGTGACGGGATTGCTTCTCAGTTTGAACCACCAATCTTTGAGACCCATGGCATCCTAATTAAAAGTGGGTAGTTGTTAGTGGGTAGCGCATGCAGAAAAAGCCATTCACTACCCACTATCCGCTACCCACTAAGCGATTGTCTATTAGAAGAACTTGTTGCGCTGGTCGGTAATCTTGGCACCGTCGCGAAGCACCTGGTTCAGGTAGCGCGATTTCATGTTCATGCCCTGTTCCATGCGGCCCATGACGTTGTAGTTGTTCTCGGCGGCCTCTTTGCCATCCACCTGGATGACATAGACACCGTTGGCACCCTTGACGGGACCTACCATACCGTCCTTGGTGACGGCTACGGTGGCCAGCACCTTGGGCTCCATGCCGAATTTCTGCAAGTTGTAGTCGCCAAAGTTGACACCCGTGAGGGTGTCCACCGACACGTTCAGGGCCACCGCCACCGAGGCGATATCCTGTCCGGCCTTGACGGCTGCATTGGCACGCTCCATCAGCACCTGAGCCTTCTTCTCGAGGCGCACCTGCTGCTCAATCATCGGACGCACTTGGTCGAGGGTGGCGTAGCCTTTCTTGTAGTCGTCTTTCAGGGCCACGACCACAAACATGCCGTCGCTCTCATAGACTTGGTCGGCTACAGCACCTACCTTGGTGTCCTCGTTGTAGGCCCACTGTACGATGCTGCGGGCATTGGGCACACCGGCCATGTTGTCGCTCATCATGCCAACACGGGCACTGCGCACCTGCAGGTTCTGCTCGCGGGCGGCGGCATCAAACGCATCGATGGTGCGGTTCTGTCCGGCAAAGCGGTTGGCATCGTTATAGACGGCGCGGTTGGTATTGTTCGAGGGAACGATTTCGCGGGTAATCAGAGCCACGCGGAATTTCTTGTTGGCGGGGGTCTTGTCGGTCACTTTCACCACGAAGTAGCCGACACCCTGCGGGTGGGTGAAGAGGAAGCTCTGTCCCACGGGGGTGTTCACAATCTGCTCGTTGAGGAAGCCGAAGCCGCCGTCGAGCTGCCATTTCATGTCACCCTTGGTATCGCCTTTCTGGGGGTCGTCGCTGAACTGCTCCACAGCCTGTTCGAAACTCATCTTGTTGCCATTGACAAGGGCAAGGACGCTGTCGGCCATACGTTTGGCCTGTTCGTCGGAACGGGTAATGTTACCGCCGGCATTGCTGTTGAGAATATATATCACGCTGGCACGCAGGCTGTCGGGACGCACGGCGCTGCCCAGCACCTTGGCCATCATCCACTCGTTGCCCACCATCTGGGGAGCAATCATGGTGCCGGCACCGGCGGCGGCAATCTGCTCGTCGAAGGGAGTCTTGAAGGTGGAGGCTTTCACATAGGTGGAGTCATAGCTGCGGTCCGACTCGGAGTTGACAAAAAAGGCAATCTCGTCCTCGGGGATGGTCTGGAACTCATCCCACACCTTGTTCACGTCGTTCTGGATGTCGGCCAGGTCTTCGGGTGTCGGGTTGACGGGGAAGGTAATGAACTCCAGTTCGCGCATCTCTTCCTGGATGCGGAACTCGGCACGGTGCTCGTCATAGTAGGCCTTGAAGTCGGCGTCGCTGATAATGGCTTCCTCATCTCCCACAGTGTTGTAGGGGAGGGCGGCCACGCGGATGTTCGAGGTCTCGGTGCCATAGGAGGCCACCTTCTCGCTGATGGCTTTGGGCATGTAGAAGCCGCTGCCGATGAGGCTGCTGTACTTCTGCTGCTCACGGTCGCGTTTCACATATTTCTCAATCTCCACCCACTGCATGCGGATGGTGGTGTCGAGCTGGTCGAAGTTCTCAATCAGGTAATTGACTTGCTTCAGGTCGTACTGGCCGGTCTGCGGATTGGTGAACATCTGGCGCAGATATGGGTGAATGAAGGAGCCTGTGAACATGTCGCTCACTTCGGCGGCGCTCACGCTCATGCCGAGCTTCGAGGTCTGCTCTTCCATCAAGGTTTCATCGACAAACTGCTGCCACACCTGTTCGCGGATTTGACTCTCTATCTCGGAGGGCACTTGGGCGGTCTGCTGCTGGGTCTTGTAGTTGTTTTCCATCTCGGTCACCAACTCGTTGAACCGCTGTGAAGTCATGGTCACGCCATCAACCTTACCCACGTCGGGAATGCCGCCATTGTTCTTGGTCAGGTCGCCAAGGATGAATGCCAGGATGGCGATACCCACGATAGCCACCGCTATCCACGAATGTTTTCTGATACTTCCAATGATTGCCATTTTCTGTAGTTGTTAGTTTATTTTTGTTATTATAATTTTCAATATTTAAGCGTGCAAAAATACAAAGAAAATCGCGTGTGGGAAAATTTTTTTTGCCACGGTGATGTCTGGGTTATTGTAAAATGCATGGAATCAGTGTTTAGTGCGGTCTGTTTTTGTGCACCGCTCAGCTGATTTCCGTGAAGGGAAAGGGTTGGAAAAGGGTGTGGAAATCTAAAATTGGAACCCGAAGGGAAGCAGGTCGGCTACGCTGTCGAACAGGCGGATACAACCCTCCGACACATAGCACAGCACCCTCATCGGATGTCCTTGTCGCTGCTCGTATTCGGCCATTACCTGACGGCAGGCACCGCAGGGCGAGGCCTCGCACCGACGACCCTGCTGGTCGATGCCGACAATGGCAATCGTTTCGTAGTCACGTAGTTCCGGTTTCTGTGCCGATGCGGCGAAGAGCGCCGTCCGTTCGGCACAGAGCCCCGACGGATAGGCGGCGTTCTCCTGGTTGTTGCCGCACACCACACTGCCGTCTTTCAACCGCAAGGCCGCTCCCACATGAAACTGGGAATAAGGAGCGTATGCCCCTTCGGCGGCTTGGAACGCCTGTGCCAGCAATTCGCGGTCGCAGCTCTCGAGTTCTGTTGCCGAAGCATACTCCTTATACCTGATAACAAGACTTTTATCCATGATTCTGCATTTCTTTTTCTGCCACAAAGTTACGAAAATATATTCAATCGCAAGGCCGTTTTTTGCTCCTCGATTGCCAATGCTTTGTCCAAATCCTTGTAATTGGATGATATTAAGTGTTGTGCATGTGATGACCTAGTAGTGACCTAGTGATGACCTAGTAGTGACCTAGTGATGACCATATAAAAAGTATATAGTCACTATGGTGTCGTTGCCTCGCATGGATGTGGGCGATGGCTGGGGACGAAGGGAGTGGGAGGCAATTTTTCCCTTCCGTTTGCGTTATCTTCTTGTCCCATGCCATCCAACCGCACATACATCGCTATCGACCTCAAGTCGTTCTACGCCTCGGTGGAGTGTGTCGAGCGTGGTCTTGACCCGCTGACTACCAATTTGGTAGTGGCTGATGCCAGCCGCACGGAGAAGACCATCTGCCTGGCGGTGACCCCGACGTTGAAGCAATACGGGTTGTCAGGACGTTCTCGTCTGTTCGAGGTGGTGCAACGGGTGCGGCAGGTGAACAACGAACGCCGTCGCCGAGCTCCCTATGGACAGTTCTCCGGCGAGTCGGCCGACGACAACGAGCTGAAAACCAATCCTTCGCTGGCTGTCACCTATCATGTGGCACCGCCCCGTATGGCCTATTACATCGACTATAGTGCCCGCATTTACAGCATCTACACGAAGTATGTGGCGCCCGAGGACATTCATGTCTATTCGGTCGATGAAGTCTTTGTGGATGTGACCAACTATCTGGGAACATACAAGATGACAGCTCACGAGCTGGCACGACGTATGATTGCTCATGTATTGCGCGAGACGGGTATCACCGCCACGGCGGGCATCGGCCCCAACCTCTACCTCTGTAAGGTGGCTATGGACATCGTTGCCAAGCACATACCGGCTGACAAGGACGGCGTGCGCATCGCCGAACTGGACGAGATGTCCTACCGTCGCCAGTTGTGGGACCAGAGGCCGCTGACCGACTTCTGGCGTGTGGGACGTGGCATCGCACGCAAACTCGAAGCCTGCGGCATGAGGACCATGGGCGATGTGGCACGTTGCTCTCTGGAAAAGGAGGCATTGCTGTATAAACTCTTCGGTGTCAATGCCGAACTGCTCATCGACCACGCCTGGGGATGGGAACCCTGCACCATCGCCGCCATCAAAGCCTACCGTTCCAAGAGCAATTCCTTCAGTTCCGGACAGGTGCTTTCTGAACCCTATACGTTTGAGAAAGCGCGTATTGTGATGCGTGAGATGGCCGACGCTATGGCGCTCAAGTTGGTAAGCCTCCGTATGGTGACCCATCAGGTGGATATCTATGTCAATTATGACACATCAAGCTTGAAACAAGGTGCTTACGAGGGTGATGTGGTCAGCGACTACTATGGCCGTCCGGCCCCCAAACCCGCTCATGGTTCGGTCAATCTTTCCCGACCCACCTCCTCGGCCCGTGTCATTACCGAGGCGGCCATGGAACTCTTCGACCGCAATGTCAATCCCAAGTTGCTGATTCGCAGGCTCACCATCAACGTAAACCAGGTGGTCGATGAGGAACGGATGAAAGCCAACCGGCAGGCCGAACAGCTTAGCATGTTTGCTGACTATGAGCAGGTTGCCCGAGAGAACGAGGCTGAGCAGACTGCCCTCGCCAAGGAGCGCCGCATGCAGGAGACGGTGCTTTCTATCAAACGGAAATTCAACAAGAACGCCATCTTCAAAGGAACGGACCTCGAGGACGGGGCCACCGCACGCGACCGCAATGCACAGATAGGAGGACACAAGGCATAAAAGGTTATAGGTTATTGGTTATGGAAAAATATGAAGATATTATCAATCTGCCGCACCATGTGTCGAACTGTTACCCGCGTATGAGCATGGAGGGGCGTGCCGGTCAGTTCGCCCCCTTTGCCGCCCTCACAGGGCTTGGTGCTGCCATCCGTCGGGCCGCCGAACATCCCGATGAGCAGGTCTATTTCGATGATGAACTAGTGCAGTCTCTTTATAATGAGAATGATGGAGAGGAGTAATATGGGAAACAATTTTCAATTTTCAACTTTCAACTTTCATTTCTCAATTGGCCTCTCCCCCATGGACGACATCACCGACTTGCCCTTCCGCCAGTTGTGCAAGGAATTCGGTGCCGACCTGCTCATCACGGAGTTCATCGCCAGCGAGGCACTCAACCGCGATGCCGAGAAGAGTCTCCGCAAGATGCGGTTCACTGAGGAACAGCGACCCATTGGCATACAGATATTTGGGGCCAACGAGGACGAACTGCTGCGATGTCTCGATGTGGTGGAGCAGGCTCAGCCCGATTTCATCGACATCAACTGGGGCTGTCCGGTGCGCAAGGTGGCGGGCAAAGGAGCCGGTTCGGGCATCCTGCAGGATATACCTAAGATGCTTGAAATCACCGCCTCGCTGGTGAAGCGAGCCCATCTGCCGGTGACGGTGAAGACCCGGCTGGGCTATAATGCTGACAGCATGATGATAACCGATTTCTGCGAGGCCTTGCAAGACACCGGCATTGCCGCCCTCAGCATCCATGGACGCACTAAGACCCAGATGTATAGCGGCACCGCCGACTGGACGATGATCGGCGAGGTGAAGAACAATCCCCGCATGCACATCCCCATCTTCGGCAACGGCGACATCACTACCGCGGCGCAAGCCATTGAGAACAAGAACCGTTACGGCGTCGATGGCATCCTCATCGGGCGTGCTGCCATTGGCAACCCTTGGATTTTCGAGCAGTGCCACCGAGCCTTCGATGGATTGCCTGAAAGGGAAATCACTGTGGCAGAGCGAGTCGAGGTCTGCCGTCGTCACCTGTTGGCCGCCGCTGACTTCAAAGGGGAGCGCACCGCAGTCTTTGAGATGCGCAAACACTATGGCGCTTATTTCAAGGGACTTTACAACTTCAAACCTTTCCGCCTCGCCCTTGTCAGCACCCCCTCGATCGAAGAGACCCTCGCTGTCCTCGACCGCATTGCCGAGCAGTATAGCTGACACAATAAAACATATTTCCCGGCGTTATGGCCTTGAATATGGAAGGAAAGAATATCATAGAAATCAAGAACAAGCGTGCGGTGTATGAGTACTTCCTGATGGATGAATATACCGCGGGGCTGGTGCTGATGGGGAGCGAGATCAAAAGTATCCGCGAGGGTAAGGCCAATCTGAACGACGCGTGGTGTACTTTTGTAGGTAACGAGTTGTTTGTCCGTGATATGCATATTTCCGAATACAAGTTTGGCAGCTACTGGGGTCATCAGGCCAAGCGTGACCGTAAGTTGCTGCTCACGCGTCGTGAACTACGCAAGCTGCAGAACAAAATCAAAGAACGTGGTTTTACCATCGTGCCGGAACTGCTTTACGTTGATTCCCGCGGATATGCCAAGATGACTATTGCCCTGGCCAAGGGCAAGCACCACTACGACAAACGCGAGACCATCAAGGCCAAGGACTCGCGCCGCGATATGGAAAGGGAGTTGGCTTGAATGTGTTAATGTTTGATTGCTTGATTGTTTGAGTTATGAAGGTATTCAAGTTTGGAGGAGCTTCGGTCAATAGCGCCGATGCCGTGCGCAACATGGCACGGATAGTGCAAAACCATTTGGAATCAGAAACATTGGTGGTAGTGGTCTCCGCTATGGGCAAGACCACCAATCTGTTGGAGAATCTGGTGCCGGGTACCGCTGCGAATGAGGACAAGGCCGCTTTGCGCCGACAGCTGGAGGAATACCATCTAAGTATCGCCAAGTCGTTGATTCCAAACGAGGAGGGTATTGTCGATAAGGTGAGAGGCTTGCTGAGCCGGCTTGATGGGACCATCGCCTCCCTCACGCCCTCGGAGGAACAATACAATTTCAACTATGACCAGGTGGTGTCCTTCGGCGAGTTGATCTCCACCACCATCATCGCACACTACCTCAACCATCTTGGAATCAATACTCTGTGGCAGGATGCCCGCCAACTTATCCGTACCGACGACCACTACCGCGAAGGGCGCGTGAAGTGGGTGGAAACGCAACAGGCAATTCAAAATTCAGAATTCATAATTCATAATTCTTATAGTGTCGTCATCACCCAAGGGTTTATCGGGGGCACCAGTTCTTCGTTTACCACCACGCTGGGACGTGAGGGTTCCGACTACTCGGCAAGTATCCTTGCTTACTGTCTGGGTGCCAAGAGCGTGACCATTTGGAAGGATGTGCCGGGATTCCTCAACGCCGACCCCAAGTTTTTCTCGGATACCGTAAAGATATCCCAAATACCATACAACGAGGCTATTGAGTTGGCCTATTACGGTGCCTCGGTCATTCATCCCAAGACGGTGAAGCCCATCCAGAACAAAGGCATTCCGTTATATATCAAGTCGTTTATCACTCCCGAAAACGAAGGTTCGTCGATAGGCGAATACAAGACCATTGTGCCTGAGACTCCGCTCTATATCTTTGCGAACAACCAGATACTGCTCTCTATCCTGCCTCGCGACTATTCTTTCATCGCGGAGGATAACCTGCAAGTTATCTTCGGGATACTTAACGACCTTGGAATCAAGGTGAACCTGATGCAGAACTCCGCCTTGAGTTTCTCTATCTGCATTAACAACAACCCCCAGTTGGTGAGACCTCTTATTGACAGGTTAAAGAGCATGTTCCGTGTGCGTTACAATGAGAATCTACAGCTGATTACCATTCGTTATTACACGCAGGAGGTCATCGACCGCATTGTGGCTGGACGGCCCATCCTGTTGGAGCAGCGAAGCCGTTCGACGGAGCAACTGGTGGTGCCGGCAACAAGCATGATCTGATGGGTATCGAGGAGGCCATAGACCTGTTCTACAATTACATCGCCAACGAACGACGTCTGTCGGAGAGGACGGTGCGAAGCTATATGACCAATCTGGACGACCTCTCCAAATATATGGAGAAGGCCCAGATAGGGTCGATGGAGGAATTGACTTCGAGGGATATCAGGGAGTGGGAATTGCAGCATATGGGTGCCGGAGAGTCGCCCCGCACGGTTCGGTGGCGCCTGTCGGCCGTGAGTAGCTGGCTGCGGTTCCTCCAGCGGCATGGATACTATGACACCGACCTGATGGCCAAGGTAGTGGCTCCGAAGCAACCGCGTTGGATGCCGGTATTCTTCCGCGAGAGCGAGACGGAGCACCTCTACGAGGAAGGTGTGTTCGGAGATGACTTTATCGGACGGCGGGACCGGCTGATGCTGAGGTTGATGTATGAGACCGGCATCCGTCGTTCGGAGGTGGTGGGATTGAAGGAAGGGGCGGTCGATATCACGGCTTTAACCCTCAAAGTCAGGGGAAAACGGAACAAGGAGCGGATGATACCGATAGAAAGTGAACTGGCACACAATATTTCAGAATACATTGCGTTAAAGCAACAGGAGACGGGTGACAGAGAGTGGCTGTTTGTGAATGGCAGTGGGAAGCCGTTGCGTCCGGAGTCGGTGAATTATATCGTCAAGAAGTATATGACGAAGCTCTCCAGAGCCGACCGCATCTCACCCCATGTATTCCGACACAGTTTCGCCACCCATATCCTGAGCGAAGGGGGCGACCTGATGGCGGTGAAGGAACTGTTGGGACATGAGAACCTGGCCACCACAGAGGTCTATACCCACGTCACCCGAGATCACCTGAAGGATGTCTATCGTCAGGCGCATCCCCGCGGCAAAGCAAAGAAATGAAATACACCAACATATAAAAAAGGAGGATATCATGAACACAATCATCAACACTGCCAAATTCAAAGCCGACGAGAAGTTGGAGAAGTACATCAACGACAAGGTCGCAAAGCTGGACCGCATGACCGACCGCGCTACCAAGTGCGAGGTATTCCTCAAGATTGACAAACCGGAGAGCGACAATAATAAGATTGCCGAGTTGCAGCTTGCCCTGCCGGGCCAGACGCTGTTCATCTCGAAACAATCCGATACCTTCGAGCAGGCTGTCAGCGAGGCAGTGGATGCCATGAAGGTGCAGATTGAGAAATACAAGAACGCATAAGGCGTTTCTTGTATTGCCAGAAAGCCAAAACTAATCACCCGTGACCGTTTTGGCTTTTTCTTTTTGTGTTTTAGGTTGGGCTTAGAAGGGCAGGTCTCCCAGCGGCTCCGAGTCGTTCAGAATGTCAATCAGGGGATTGCCTTTGACCTCGTCTTGCTGACGTTTGCTGAGGAGCAGCAGGTTGTCGGCCACCACCTCGGTGACATGGCGTTTGTTGCCTTCTTTGTCTTCCCAAGAGCGGCTTTGCAGCCGGCCTTCGAGATATATCTGAGCACCTTTGGTCAGGATGCGTTCGGCCACGTCGGCCAGTCCTCGCCAGCAGACGACATTGTGCCATTCGGTGATTTCCACGCGCTCGCTTTCACGGGTGCGGCGGTATTCGGTGGTGGCCAGGGGGAAGGATGCTTTCTTGACAGGGGCGGCGCCTTCGGAGGGGAATGTGACTACATCGGGATTCTTGCCCACGTTTCCTACCAGGATCACTTTGTTTACTCCAATCATACTTGTGTCTCGTTACGTTAGTTTGTGTGTTTTCTCTAATAATTCAGAGTGCGAAGATACGACAATTTTCCCATATGGGGAAATAAAGATTTTCACACTTCCTGCAAATACTTATCAATCAGTCGGGATACAGGTAGTTTTTTTATCTCTCCGGCGGTTGCGAGCCTTGTGTTTTCGGGTAAAACGACGGGCTTGTCGGGCAAATCTGCCGGTAGGAAACGGGCGTGGATGGTGCGGTGGGTTAGCTGGTGGAGGAAGGAAGTTGAAAATTGAAAATTGTAAGTTGGAATCGTTCTTTGATGAAGCGTGTGGCTTCGGCCGTGAGTTCGCTGTCGGTCAGCTCGTTGGGGGTCTCTAATAGAGGAAACTCCCACAGGCCGCGCCAGATGTCCTTGCCGGTGCGCTGCTGCATGATGCGACGGCCCTTCCAGCGGAGGTCCAGATAGTAGAACCAGCGGTCTTTAGGTTTGGTCTTCAGTGCTTTGACGGGGAACGCGGCTACTCTGTGCGTCCGAAAAGCCATGCACTCGTCGGCGAAGGGGCAGGCCTCGCAGTCGGGATGCGGGGTGCACTGCAGGGCGCCGAAGTCCATCAGGGCGGCGTTGAAACGGTCGGGCCGATCGCGGTCTATCAATTTCATTAACAGAGATTCAAACTCCGAGTAGGCGCTGTCGGTGCCGATGGGGGTAGCGATGCCCCGCAGGCGGCTGATGAAGCGATAGACATTGCCGTCGATGACAGGGTGGGGGAGCCGGTAGGCGAACGAGGCGATGGCTGCTGCCGTATAGCGTCCCACCCCCTTGAGTTTCAACAGGCTGTCGTAGGTCGAAGGGAACACCCCGTCGCACTCATTCAATATATATTGTGCGGCAGCGTGCAGGTTGCGTGCACGGGAATAGTAGCCGAGCCCCTGCCACAGGCGCAGCACCTGCTCCTCGCTGGCATGGGCCAGGTCGGCCACCGTCGGGAAGGCGTCGATGAACCGCAGGTAGTAGTCGCGCCCCTGTTCGATGCGTGTTTGCTGCAGGATAATCTCCGAAAGCCAGATGCGATAGGGGTCGTCGATACCCCTCCAGGGGAGCGTCCGTCCATGCTCGTCAAACCATGATTCCAAGGTGCTCAAAAATGCCATTTCTGTTCATTTTTTAGTCAAAAAACACACGTAACAGCCTGAAAAAAGTGTGTTAAATCTCGATTTTGCGATTTTGTTATAGTTCTTTCTGCCAGTAAGTTGTGTTTAATGAAATGTTAAATAGTATTAAAAACAAACTTATTAACCGTCCAACATTTTGCCATGTCGGAAAAAGGTAGTACTTTTGCCGCCGTTTTCTCCGAAAGAAAACGTGGTTAATAAACGTAAAACAACAATAAAAATTATACTGCAATGTCAAAGAAATGCGAAATCACCGGTAAGAAAGTCATCGTGGGCAACAATGTGTCGCACTCCCGTATCCACACCAAACGTACCTTCAGCCCCAACCTGCAGACCAAGAAGTTCTACATTCCCGAGGAGGACATGTGGATTACCCTGAAAGTCTCGGCCAAAGGCATGCGTATCATCAACAAGAAAGGCATCATCGCCGCTTTGAATGACGCTGCCGCCCAGGGTCACCTGATGTTCTAAGTGAAGACAACATGTCTTAAATAAACCATTAGTATTAACCTTAACAAAGAAAGAGGTATTAACAATGATCGTAGTTCCCATTAAAGAAGGTGAAAACCTCGAGAGAGCTCTGAAGAAGCTGAAACGCAAATTCGACAAGACCGGTGTGGTGAAAGAGATGCGCCGTCGTCAGCAGTTCACCAAACCCAGCGTCATCAATCGCGAGAAGCATCTGAAGGCCATCTACGTCCAGCACCTGCGTCAGCAAGAGCTCGACAAGTAAGCCCGACGAGAGAGCTCCCCAGCGGAGCAACGCCATTGAAGTGAAAAGCCCCCGCAACAATTTGTTGCAGGGGCTTTTCTGTTAGGGCAAGCGGTCTGAATAAAACATTTATTTGTCAGTTTGGAAAAGGCATGTATCTGTTGAGTTTATAACATACCGTCAGAGTTGGTTGTAAAGTAATTACGAATGGCTCTAAAAAGCACACTTCTGCTACGGATGTAGCAGGAGTGGCATATCCTTCTTTTGAGGTTCTGGGACCGAGTATTAGTCCTTTTTGAAATAATCACCTTGTTTTGTGTAAGAATTACCTTCGCTGTCTTGGTATTCTGTCCCCAAAAGTGTTTTTTCTCCCGTTATTTTCCCGCCGTCCTCGGTCGTGTAAGTGGTTTTGCTTCCAACGCTGCCAATAGCAGTTCCTATGGCACTCTTACCGGCTCCAATAACAAAACCAATAATAAAAAGCCAGAAAAGAAGTTTTGCGAACCAAGCGAAAACGCCCGCCAAGAAACAGAAAGATAGCAGAAGCAATAATCCCCCCCAAAGGAATCTGATAATATATTTGAACGGTATTTGTTTGGTCAAAGATAGAATAATCCATATCAGATTAAGTAAAAGGATTAAAATGAAGATAATGGCTAATATCCCGGATACATATTCCGTAAACGTATCATTCATTGATCGAAAATGACATAAGCCAACAAGACCAGCTTCTATTGCTATGGCAATGTGTCCATAGATGCTGCCAATCATTAATATCCAAGCCCCAGAAGAAAGTTTCTCTACGACCTCAATAGGTTTATATAAAAGGAAGATTGCCGTTCCGAGTAATAATAATCCTAGTATCCAGATATTTTTGCCCATCAAGTTTCGTCCAAATACACAAATGTTTTTCACGAAGGAAAAGTAAACTTGCCTTAAGTCTCCGGAATTCAATTTGTCGTACTTAAGATTGCTAATTCTATCCAATGTAATGGGATTGTACTCTGAGTCATCAAGGATTTCTTCTTGATATGAACCTATCCCCTCTTTACCAGCGGCGTAAATTGTCGAATAGATTGCATCATGGTTGCTGATAAAAACGCGTAACTCTTTAATAAACGAATCTCTTTTGTAATTTTCTTCGTGCCCATTTACATAACTTGTAAGAGTTCCTCCAGGAAAACACATTACCCGGCAAAAAGCATCATCGTCCCAATTGCTTTCACGACGAACGGATTTTGTGAGTGCTAAAATATCATATTCCTCTGTATGCTGTTTGATTTTCTTTTTTGATAGAGTATCATTATATAAGATGGTTAATGTTCTAATACGATAAATTGTCCAGGGCTCATCGTCGCCATATCCAACTTTGCTTCCATAAACATCGGTGTACTCTCCGTGGACAGTTTTCCCGATTTCTTGCCCTCTATGTAAAAGAAAACTATTGGTAAAGATCCCACAGATATCATTGAAGTTGTCACGATAATCCGTGCATGATGATAAGGTGAATAACAAAGGAAATAATAATAGCGATAGTCTAATTTTTTTCATATTATATCGGTTTTATTGCTATTAAAATCAAGAAAGAGTGCTGATATGGGCACTCTTTCTTGATGGGTTGTGTTGTGTTACTGCTGCTGGGCGGTAATCTTCTCAAGCCACTTGAGCATGCCGAACATCACGGTCATGGCGATGAGGCAGATGATGGCAAAGACGGTCCACGTCATCCACAGCTTGGGCAGCTGGTTGAAGAGGAACGGTCCGACCATGATGAGCAGGTTGCCGACGGCGGTGGCGGCGAGCCACAGACCCTGGCAGATACCCTGCAGGTGCTTGGGGGCAATCTTCGACACGAAGCTCAGACCCATCGGGCTGATGAAGAGCTCGGCTACGGTGAGGAAGAAGTAGGTGACGATGAGCACCCATGCGTCGGCTTTCATTCCGGCGATGGTGGCGGCATCCTGCTTCAGGAAGGCGGTGCCCGAAGGATAGCCCATATGCATGCTGAAGATGGTGAGGAAGATGTAGGCACAGGCGGCGAAGAGCATACCGAGCACAATCTTGCGCGGGGCGGAGAACTTGCGACCCCACTTGGTGCCGAAGAGCCACATGATGACGGGCGTCAGCAGGATGACGAGGGCGGGGTTGAGGAACTGCCACACCTCAGGAGCCACGCTGTCGGAGTTGACGAAGTTGCGGGCAAAGAGCGAGAGCGACTGGCCGTTCTGGTGGAACGACATCCAGAAGAAGACGCAGATGCCAAGCACGGCATAGAGACCGGCCATACGCTGTTTGATGTCCTTGGCCATAGCCAGACGCTCCTCGGCGGTGTACTCGACCACTTCGGCTTTCGCTTTCTTGGCGGGAGTGGGGAAGAGTTTCTTGAAGATGAGGAAGATGACGAGGGAGATGAGCATGGCGGCCACGGAGGCGATGAACGAGTAGTGCACACCAGTGTTGAACACCTGTAGGTAGCTCTCGCAGGCGGCCTGAATGTTGGCGGGGTCGAAGTTGGTGTTGCTGTTGCTCATCCAGGTAGTGAGGTTGGCCATCTGGGTGGCATCCATACCAGTGGCATCGGTGATGTACTGGTGGCAGAGGGCAGGCAGGTCGCTATTGTAGGTCATGCCGTTGCGGCCGAGCCACCACTGGCGCAGCGAGGGGGCCACGAAGGGGGCCAGCACACCGCCGATGTTGATGAAGACGTAGAAAATCTGGAAACCCGGGTCGCGCTTGCTCTGGGCGATGGCAAGGGCTTCGGGGCCTTTCTTGGCA
>JAGCYV010000023.1 GCA_017960605.1 Bacteroidales bacterium
AGGCTGTCAAGAAGATGAACAGCCTCGACCAGCTGATGCACGACAAGGATTTCAACAATATCAGCAAGCGTGAGCGCCTTCAGGTGCAGCGCGAGCGTGCCAAACTCGACAAGAACCTCGGTTCCATCGCCGACCTCACCCGTCTGCCCAGCGCCCTGTTCGTCATCGACATCAACAAGGAGCACATTGCCGTCGCCGAGGCCCGCCGCCTGAACATCCCCACCTTCGCCTTGGTAGATACCAACACCAACCCCGAGCTTATCGACTTCCCGATTCCCGCTAACGATGATGCTTCGAAGTCGATTGCCGCCATCCTCAAACACATGTGCGAGGCCATCCAGGAAGGTCTGAACGAGCGCGCCCTCGACAAAGACGCCCAGGCTGAGGAAGAGGTTCCCGTGGTTGAAAACGCCGAGGAGAAGCCCGTCGAGAAGAAGACCCGCGCCCGCCGTCCCCGCAAGACCGACGATGCCCCCAAGGCCGAGAAGGTCGCCGATGCCAAGCCCGAAGAAGCACCCAAAGCTGAATAATCATTAACGAAAAGAAAGGAACACAATATGGCAATTACCGCTTCACAGGTTAACGAACTCCGTCAGCTCACCGGCGTCGGCATGATGGACTGCAAGAAAGCCCTCGTCGAGACCGACGGCGATATGCAGAAAGCTATCGAGCTGCTGCGCCAGAAAGGCCAGAAGATGGCCGCCAAGCGCGCCGACCGCGACGCCAACGAAGGTTGCGTCCTCGCCAAGACCACCGGTAACTTCGGTGCCCTCATCATGGTCAGCTGCGAGACCGACTTCGTGGCCACCAACGCTGGTTTCGTCGAGTTCACCACCAGCATCCTCGATGCCGCTATGGCCAAGCACCTCACCAGCAAAGAGCAGGTCATGGACATGGACCTCAACGGCAGCAAGGTTGCTGACGCCATCACCGACCAGATTGCCAAGATCGGCGAGAAGATTGAGCTTGCTCACTTCGAGACCATCGAGGCCGAGAAGGTTTACTCCTACATCCACCCGGGCAACCGCATGGCTTCCATCGTCGGATTGAACAAGGCCGGTTACGACCAGGTCGGTCACGACATTGCCATGCAGGTCGTCGCCATGCGTCCCGTGGCCCTCGACGCCGAGAGCGTTCCTCAGGAGATCAAGGACCAGGAGTTCCGCGTGGCCGTCGAGAAGACCAAAGAGGAGCTCATCGGCAAGGCCGTCGATGCCGCCCTCCGCAAGGCTGGCATCAACCCCGCCCACGTCGACACCGAGGAGCACATGGCCTCCAACATGGGCAAAGGCTGGATCACCGAGGAGCAGGTCAATCAGGCCCGCCAGATCAAAGAGCAGGTCGCTGCCGAGAAGGCCGCCCAGCTCAGCGAGCAGCAAATCAACCAGATTGCCAACGGCCGTTTGAACAAGTACTTCCAGGAGAACACCCTCATGGAGCAGGAGTACATCATGGAGTCCAAGGTGAAAGTCAAAGACTTCATCGCTAAGGCCGACAAGGATCTGAAGTGTACCGGCTTCAAGCGCCTCGAACTTGGTGCCTAAGCCATACGCATACAAAGAAAAGAAAAGGGTAATCCGCAAGGGTTACCCTTTCTTTTTGTCATGTGAGAAAAAGTGTGTATCTTTGCACGCGGAAAACTATGGCGAAGAAACAGAAATACTACGTTGTGTGGCAGGGCAAGAAGCCCGGCATCTACAGCGACTGGGACGAGTGCAAGGAGCAGGTTGTAGGCGTGCAGGGTGCTCAGTACAAGGCTTTCGACAGCATGGCCGAGGCTGAAGCGGCGAGCAGGCTGCCCTACAGCAGCGTGGTGGAAGTGGAAAGTGGAGAGCGGAAAGTGGGAAGTGGGAAGCCTTCGGCTCTCGTCATCGACGAGAACGGCATGACCGCCATAAAGCCCGGCACGGAGAATGCGCCGGTACTCGATGCACTGGCCGTGGATGCCGCCTGTAGCGGCAACCCCGGAGTGATGGAGTACCAGGGTATCTATATCCCCACGCGGACACGCATCTTCCACTACCGTGCCGAGAAAGGGACCAACAATATCGGTGAGTTCCTGGCCATAGTGCATGGGCTTTCCTACCTGAAGAAGCACCACCTCAACCAGATTATTTATACTGACTCGCGTACCGCCCTCGGCTGGGTGAAACAGAAGGCATGCAAGAGCAAGCTGCCCGAGGACGCCTCGACCGCCGAGTTGTGGGACTATATCCACCGCGCCGAGAACTGGTTGCGCACCAACAGCTACACCACCGAGATACGCAAGTGGGATACCGACAACTGGGGCGAGATACCGGCGGACTTCGGAAGAAAATAAGTCTAAAAGTCAAAAAGTCGAAGAGTCTAAAAGCATGAATACTCGCAATATTCGCTTCAAGTCCAATCGCGTCCGCGACATCATCACACTCTTCCATGAAAAACTGGACAGCATGTATGGCGGCGGCGAGGTGGTCGTGTTTCTCGACATGCTCTTCGAGGCATTCCTGGGGTGGGACAAGGTGCGGCTGCTGACCTCCAAGGAGCAGACCATCGACCAGAGCGACCTGCTACGCTTCCACTGGGCCCTCGAAGACCTGAAGCAATGCCGCCCCATACAGCATATCATCGGCTATACTGACTTCTGTGGCTGCCGCATCACTGTAAGCCCCGACGTGCTCATTCCGCGCCCCGAGACAGAAGAAATTGTACAATGGTGCATCTCCAAATTTTCAATTTTCAATTCTCAATTTTCAATTCTCGACCTTTGTACCGGAAGCGGATGCATCGCCATCGCACTGAAGAAAACTTTTCCACAGGCCGAAGTAACGGCCGTGGATGTGTCTGCCGCCGCACTTGAGATAGCACGGCAGAACGCACAAAACAATGGCACCGATGTACATTTCATACAAGCCGACATCCTCAACGGCGCCTCTCACCTTTCACCTCTCACCTTTCACCTTATCGTCAGCAATCCGCCATATGTAAGAGAAAGTGAGCGTGCGCAGATACAGCGCAATGTCCTCGATTATGACCCTGAGTTGGCTCTTTTCGTGCCCGACGACGACCCGCTGCGGTTCTATAAAGCCATTGCAACCATTGCCAAAGAGCGTCTGGCCGCAGACGGCCTGTTGGTGGTGGAAATCAACGAGGTCCTGGCCGAAGAGACCTGTGCATTGCTAAAAGACTACGGCTTCACGCCGGAGGTGCACTCCGACTTCCGCGGAAAGCCTCGCTGGATTAGTGCAAATCTCAACCCCTAATACCAATGAAAATAGTAGGTAACATCATCTGGGTGCTTTTTGGCGGCCTCGAGCTGGCCATCGGCTATTTTTGCTCCGGCTTGATGCTTTTTATCACTATCATCGGCATCCCCTTTGGACTGCAAGCATTCAAACTGGGCCTGCTGGCCTTGTGGCCTTTCGGCAAGGAGGTCAAGGAAAACACGGGAAAAACGGGATGCCTCTATACCGTGATGAACATCCTGTGGTTCTTCTTCGGAGGACTGGGCATCGTGCTGTCGCACCTGCTGCTGGGTGTATTGTTCTACATCACCATCGTGGGCATTCCCTTCGGCAAGCAGCATTTCAAGCTGGCCCATATCGCCCTTACGCCCTTCGGCCGCGAGATAGTCTAAAACGACTCCCGCCGGTGGGAGTCCATGATGATGGTGACGGGGCCGTCATTAATCAGCGCAACCTGCATGTCGGCACCGAACTCGCCGGTCTGTATCTCTTTCCCAAAGAGTTCCTTCAACTTTAGGACAAACTTCTCGTACATCGGCACGGCGAATTCAGGCCGCGAAGCATGTATGTAGCTGGGGCGGTTGCCCTTCTTGGTCGATGCCATGAGGGTGAACTGGCTCACCACCAGAATACCGCTGTCCGACACATCCGTAATCGGCAGATTCATTACGCCGTTCTCATCGTCGAATATGCGCATTTGCACCACTTTACGGCACAAATAGTCGATATCTTCATCTGTATCCTCGTCGCAGATGCCTACCAAAATCATCAGGCCCTTGCCTATCTCCGACTTCAAGTTTCCTCCGATAGCGACTGATGCCTCTTTAACACGCTGAATGACAATCCTCATGGTTCAACAATGGTTAGTTTGGCGAACTTGAGCATCAGTTGTTTCTGACCGACACCTTCGAAGAAAACCGTCGCCTTTCGGGAGGCCTCGTCGCCTTCGATGCCAAGCACCTTGCCGATGCCGAACTTGTCGTGCCGCACCTTCATGCCGGGCATGATGGCGTTGATGGCGGCGGGACTGTTGGTCACCGCCGGCCCGCGCTGTACGAAAGTCGTGGCTGGTTTTTTCTTGGGGGCAGTCTCGAAGAAAGCCCGCGGCAAGGTGCCCGGTTCGGGGAAGGCCGACCGTCGCGGCATCTCGATATACTGCGGATCTATCTCCTCCACAAAACGGCTCATCTCGCCTCCCATGCGCTGGCCGTTGTTGAAGCGCGTCTGGGCGTAGCTCAGCGTCACTTGCTTCTCGGCCCTCGTCACAGCTACATAGAACAGCCTCCGCTCCTCCTCCAGTTCGGCCCGTGTGGCGGCCAGAAACGAGGGGAAAATCTGCTCTTCCATGCCCACCACAAAGACATACGGGAACTCCAACCCCTTGGCGGCGTGGATGGTCATCAGGCTCACCTTGTCGGCATCCTTGTCTTTGTCCTTGTCCTCACTGGTGTAGAGCAGCACCTGCTGGAGGAACTCGTCGAGGGTGCGGAGACGCTGAGACGATGAGCCGTCGAGACTACGAGAAGCATCCACGTCTTGGAGTCTTGTCGTCTCGTTGTCTTCTTCTTCGCAGAACTCCTGCACGCCGTTCAACAGCTCGTCGATGTTGTCTATGCGCTCGGCACTTTCGGGGTCGTCCTCCTCGCGCAACGCCTTGACGATACCGCTGGCATGGACAATCTGCTTGGCCAGCGTGAAGGCATCGACCGTGGGCACCTGTGACTCGAAGCGCTTAATCATATAGACAAACTCGCCGATTTTCTGCACGGCACCGCTCTGAATGGGCAGGCCGAAGTCGGAGATGTTCTCCAGCACTGTCCAGATACTCACGTCGTTGTCGGCCGCCGCCACACGTATCTTGTCCATAGTGGTCTGTCCAATGCCACGGGCGGGATAGTTGATGATGCGAACCAAGCTTTCGTCGTCGTGGGGGTTCACCGCCAAGCGCATATAACTCAACGCGTCCTTCACCTCACGGCGACCATAGAAACTGATACCCTGATAGATGCGATAGGGGATATTCATCCTGCGCAACGCATCCTCGACGGCACGCGAGAGGGAGTTCTGACGGTAGAGCACGGCAAAGTCGCGGAAGTCGGCATCCTCGCCCAAACGCAGGTTCTGAATGGCGTCGGCCACCCGCGTGCCCTCGTCTTTCTCGTCGGCACACCGCAGCAAGCGCAACTTGTTTCCGCCCGCGTTGTCACTCCACAACTCCTTCTGTATCTGGTCGCGGTTGTGGTCGATGATGCTGTTGGCCGCCGCCACGATGGTCTTGGTCGAGCGGTAGTTCTGCTCCAGCTTGAAGAGCTGCATCTGCGGATAGTCGCGCTTGAAGTTGAAGATATTCTGTATGTTGGCCCCACGGAAGGCGTAGATGCTCTGCGCATCGTCGCCCACCACGCAGATATTCTGGTTCCGCGCCGCCAACTTCTTCACAATCAAATACTGGGCATAGTTGGTATCCTGATACTCATCCACCATGATATACTGGAAACGCTGCTGGTACTTCAACAGCACGTCAGGGAAGTCGCGCAGGAGGATGTTCATGTTGAACAGCAAGTCGTCGAAGTCCATGGCGTTCGAGTGATGCAGTCGCTGGTCGTACATCTGGTAGATCTGTCCGATGGCGGGGCGCTTGCTGTCGATATCAGTCTGATAAATCTCGGGGTTCTCCTGGTACTCCTTGGGAGAGAGCAGGTTGCTCTTGGCCATCGAGATGCGTCCTGCCACATAGGAGGGCTTGTAGGCCTTGGGGTCGAGGTTCAGTTGCTTGACAATCTGCTTGATGGCGGCTTTCGTGTCGTCGGTGTCATAGATGGTGAAACTATTGGTGTAACCCAACTTCGACCCGTCGCTGCGCAGCAGGCGGGCAAAGACCGAATGGAAGGTACCCATCCAGATGTTACGCGCCTCGGGGCCCACCAACTTGATGATTCGCTCCTTCATCTCACCGGCAGCCTTGTTGGTGAAGGTCAAGGCCAGGATGTGGAACGGATCGACACCCTGCTCAATCAGGTGCGCTATGCGGTAGGTCAGCGTGCGGGTCTTGCCGCTGCCGGCACCGGCGATAATCATCACCGGCCCTTCGGTGCACTCGGCCGCCGCGCGCTGGGGTTCATTCAGTTGTGCCAATAGTTCGCTCACAATACCAGTGTTTTATATGGATGACATGGTGGAATCGGAAACTGCAAAGTTACGCAAAAAAACTCATTCGCCGGAGGTCTATTTTGACCCTGTTTCCAATTAGGGTGATACTCAATATCTTGTCCGTTCCACCTCCGTTAAAAGACGGAGGTGAGACGGAGTTGATGGCTAACCAAAAGCCAAGAAAATAATTATCTGCAAGGCACAATAAAAAGGCTTCGGAGGGCGTTATTGTCTCGAATATGAGACAATATCTTGACCTTCTGCAATATGTGCTCGACCACGGCACGGAACGCCTCGACCGCACGGGGACAGGCACCGTGGGCGTGTTCGGCTACCAGATGCGCTTCCCGCTCAGTGAAGGGTTTCCCGTGCTGACCACCAAGAAGTTGCACCTGCGCTCCATCATATACGAGCTGCTGTGGTTCCTCCGCGGCGACACCAACATCAAGTACCTGAAAGACCACGGGGTGAGCATCTGGGATGAGTGGGCCGACGAGAACGGCGACCTGGGGCCCGTCTATGGCAGTCAGTGGCGCTCGTGGCCCGACGGCCATGGCGGCACCATCGACCAGATTGCCAACGTGGTGCGTGAAATCAAGGAGAACCCCTTCAGCCGCCGCCTGATGGTGACGGCGTGGAACCCCGCCGAGATACAGGACATGGCGCTGCCGCCCTGCCACTGCCTGTTCCAGTTCTACGTCAATGACGGCATGCTCTCATGCCAGCTGTACCAACGCAGTGCCGATATCTTCCTCGGCGTGCCGTTCAACATCGCCAGCTACGCGCTGCTGACGATGATGATGGCGCAGGTGTGCGGCCTGCAGCTGGGTGACTTCGTACACACCCTCGGCGACGCACATATCTACAAGAACCACCTGGACCAGGTGCACCTGCAACTCAGTCGCGACCCGCGGCCGCTGCCCACCATGCGTATCAACCCCGAGGTGAAGGACATCTTCGGATTCCAGTACGAAGACTTCACGCTGGAGAACTACAACCCGCACCCGCACATCAAAGGGGAGGTTTCTGTTTGAGGTTGATAAGTTGATAGGTTGATAAGATAATAGTGTTTTATGGCTTTTTTCGAGGACTTAGACATCTGGCGCAAGGCAAAAGACCTGACTCTGACCATATATAAAGATTTCCAGTATGGTCATGACTATGGTTTTAAGGACCAAATTCAACGGGCAGCCGTGTCAATAATGAACAACGTCGCCGAAGGAAGCGAATCTAGAGCCACTACTAACTATATTCACTTCCTCAACATTGCAAAAGGAAGTTGCGCTGAAGTCAGGAGCATGCTTTACCTGGCAGACGAGCTGAATTATTGTGAACACCAAACGGCATTAGAAGTAATCGGACAATGCAAGAACATTACAGGGTCAATAAATAAACTGATTAACTATTTGAGCAGCCAGAAATGAGCGAGAACATATCAACATATCAACATTTCAACATATCAACGCACCTATGGTGCATAATTATGGCAGGAGGATTGGGAAGCCGCTTCTGGCCCATCAGCACCACCGACAGCCCGAAGCAGTTCATCGATGCCATGGGCACTGGCGAGTCGCTGCTGCAGTTCACCTTCAAGCGGTTTGAACAGCTTTGCCCTCGCGAGAACATCATCATCGTCACCGGCGAGCAGTATGTGAACCGTGTGCACGAGCAGCTTCCCGACCTGAAATCCTACCAGGTGCTCAGCGAGCCGTTGCGCCGTAACACCGCGCCGTGCATCGCCTATGCAGCCTCGGTGATTTCCCACCTCGACCCGCAGGCCACCGTCATCGTTTCACCGTCGGACCACGCGGTGTTCCATCGCGAACGCTTCAACGCCGACATGCGGCAGGCCGTGGAGACCGTGCAGAAGCACGACTGGATTATCACCCTCGGCGCCCAGCCGGTGAAGCCCGACACCAGCTACGGCTACATCCAGTTCCACGAGGAGCCGTCGCTTTCCAATGCACACAACCTGCACAAGGTGGTGACCTTCACCGAGAAACCGCCGGTCGAGATGGCACGCCAGTTCATCGCCAGCGGCGAATTCTTCTGGAACGCCGGTATCCTGGTCTGGACAATGCCTGTGCTGCGCGAAGCCTATACGAAATACCTGCCGGCCATCGCCGACAGCTTCTTCAGCCTCGACACCGACACCCCGCGGGAGGAACTGGAGCGGATCTATTCGCAGTGCGAATCCATCTCGGTCGATCACGGCATCATGGAGAAGGCCGACAATGTTCACGTGCTTGAAGCTTCGTTCGGCTGGAGCGATGTGGAGACCTGGGACTCGCTCCACGGCGTGTTCCGCCACGACAAGGACAACAACGCCGTCATCAACGGGGAGCTGTTCGCCTACGACACCCGCAACTGCGTGGTGATCGTTCCCCAAGGGAAGACTGCCGTGCTCGAAGGACTGGATGGCTATATCGTCGCCGCCAGCAAGGACACCCTCCTCATCTGCCGCCGCAAGAACGAAGACAAAATCTTCAAATTCGCCAGCGACGTGGAACTGAAAAAACTGATAGACAAGAAATAAAACAAAACATACAATGAAACGCTACGAGATTAAGCATCTGTTGAAAGAAGACGTGAGCGCCTTGATAGGCACCACGATATGTGTAAAAGGCTGGGTGCGTACCAAACGCGGCAACAAGAACGTGGCCTTCTTGGCTGTGAACGACGGCTCGATTATCCACAATATCCAGGTCGTCGCCGACCCTGCCAAGTTCGAGGAAGAGCTGAAGCGCATCACCACCGGCGCCTGTATCGGCGTGGAGGGCAAGCTCGTCGAAAGCCAGGGAAGCGGCCAGGCCGTGGAGGTCCAGGCCGAGAGCATCGTCGTCTATGGCGAGGCCGACCCCAACACCTACCCCCTTCAAAAGAAGGGACACAGCATGGAGTTTCTCCGTGAAATCGGCCATTTACGCCTGCGCACCAACACCTTCGGCGCCGTCATGCGTCTGCGCCACAACATGGCCATGGCCATCCAC
>JAGCYV010000003.1 GCA_017960605.1 Bacteroidales bacterium
ATAAAAAACTATAAATAATCAATGGTTCTGGCACTTAAGCGAGTTATGGTTCTCACAGGCGGCGGCGACTGTCCGGGATTGAACGCTGTGATAAGGGGCATCGTGAAACGCGCCTCACAGGAGAATGACTGGGAGGTGGTTGGCTGCATCGAGTCGTTCAACGGAGTGCTGCGCGAGCCTACGGAGATAAGGGTGCTCGACGAGAAGAGCGTGGAAGGGCTGCAGATACAAGGCGGCACGATATTGGGCACCACGAACAAGGGCGGTCCGTTTGCCTGGCCGGTGAAGAATCCCGACGGCAGTTGGACGACGGTGGACCGTAGCGACGAGATGATACGCAAGCTCTCGTACCTCGGCATCGACGCGGTGATAAATATCGGAGGTGACGGCTCGCAGAGGATCTCGCTCGGATTGGCGCAGAAGGGTTTGAAAATCGTGGGTGTGCCCAAGACGATAGACAACGACTTGTCGCTGACCGACTACACCTTCGGCTTCCAGACGGCGGTGCAGATCTGCACGGACGCCATCGACAAGCTGGTGACCACCGCAGCGTCGCACAACCGCGTGTTCATCCTCGAGGTGATGGGCCGCGACGCGGGCTGGATAGCGCTGCACTCGGCCATCGCCGGCGGCGCCGACGTGTGCCTGATTCCCGAGATACCGTACGACATCGACAAGGTGAAGGCCAAGATAGAGCAGCGCTACAACAAGCGCCGCGGCTACTGCATCATCGTGGTGGCCGAAGGGGCACTGCCGAAAGGTGGCTCGGTGACGGGAACCGTGAGCGGCGAGGTGGGCTACCAGCATATCAAGCTGGGCGGCGTGGGCGAGCAGCTGGCGGCCGACCTGAAGGCCGCGGGTGTGGAGCACGACATACGCTACACCATCCTCGGACACCTGCAGCGCGGCGGCACGCCGACTGCCTTCGACCGGGTGCTGGCCACCGAATTCGGCGTGCGCGCTATGGAGTTCGTCATGGAGGGTCGCTTCGGCCAGATGGTGGCCTACCACCATCCCGACGTGGTGGGCATCCCGCTGGAGGAGGCCGTCCGCGAGCAGAACCTGGTGGCGCCCGACAGCCGTCTGGTGCATACCGCCAAAGGAGTAGGCATAGAATTTGGGGATTAGGAATTGAAAATTGAAAGGTTGTCATAACATTTACACAAACATTATGAAAACGACGAAACTGTTGCTGGCCATGACTGTGGTGGCCATGTGCGCCGCCGGATGCGGCACGAAGAAGGAGGAGCCCAAGATGCTGGTGCTCTACTACTCGCTGACGGGCAACACCAAGATGGTGGCCGAGGAGATGGCCAACCGTCTGGGGGCCGATATGGAGGCGATCGAGTGCGTGGAGCCCTACGACACCAACTTCCAGGCTTGCATCCAGCGTTGCATGCAGGAACGCGAGCAGGGGGTGACGCCCGAGATACTGCCGGTGCAGGCCGACCTGTCGAAATATGATGTGGTGTTCATCGGCTATCCGGTGTGGTTCGGCACCTATGCGCTTCCTGTGGCCAAGTGGCTCGAGGGGGTAGATCTCACGGGCAAGAAGGTGGTGCCTTTCTGCACCTTCGGCAGCGGCGGCCTGGAGTCGAGCGTCAAGGACCTGGAGGCTGCCCAGCCCGGAGCCGAGATCCTGCCTGGCTACGGCGTGCGTGCCGCCCGCCTCGAGGCGATGCCCGGGGAGGTGGATCAGTTCCTGAAATGCCTGGGATTCGTCGAGGGTGAATATACCCGGCTGGAGGAGTTTGCGGAGCCGCACGAGGTGAGCGACGAGGAGTCGGCCATCTTTGAGGCCGCCTTCGGCGACTATCCGATGTATCACGCCCAGCCCAAGACCGTGGCCCTGCGTGCCCTCCCCAACGGCACCGAGTACCGCTTCACCGCTGTGGACCTTCCGCGTGCCGACCGCTCCGATATGCCTCCTGCCGGCGAGATGCAGGTCTATGTCACCGTCGCCGACGGACAGGCTCCTGTCTTCACCAAAGTGGTCAGATGATGGAACTGCGCCCTTACCGCCACGAGGTGAAGTACTATGAGTGCGACCGCATGGGCATCACGCACCACTCGAACTATATACGCTTCATGGAGGAGGCGCGTGTCGACTGGATGGACCAACTGGGTTTTGGCTTCGACCGTATGGAGGCCGAAGGTGTGGTGTCGCCGGTGGTGGCCGTAGACTGCCGCTACCGCCATCCGTCGACCTTCAAGGACGTGATAGACATCGAAGTGAAGGTGGCCGAGACCACGCCTCTCAAGATAGTCTTCAACTACACAATGAAGGTGGCCGGCAAGCTGGTATGCACCGCCTCCAGCACGCATTGTTTCCTCGAAAACGGCCGCCCCGTCTCGCTCGAGACCCGCTTCCCCGAGCTCTACGCCAATGCCGTAGCCTCGACGACATAACCTCGGCACATAGATTTTGCCAATTAAAATAATGTTCGTATCTTTGCAGTCGGAAATAAAACAAAACAATGAGATAAAAACAGAATAGACAACATAGACATATATTGAGCTGAACGCTCTTGTCTCTCTCGTGATAAAGCTGGTAACTAAGGAACGAGGACAGGATGCGGGAGGTTCGCGCTTAGGCGTGGATCATTCGCAACTTATTCGTTCCAAAGGTATCACCAGCACCTATCACGAGAATAAGGAAATAAACGAAAGAATCACGCCTTTCTTCATGCCCCTTATTTCTCAACAACAGCTTCCTGCTCAAGATAAAACTAAAGCAGGTAAGCCGAAAACTGCATCATAGAGTAGGCAAAATAAAAACAAAATAATTATGAAACAATGTAAATGGTGTGGACGGCGCTTTAATGGACCTGGGGTTTATGAAAGCTTTCTTGGAAATTTTATAGGAATTGGAAGTGCATATTGCTCAGAGAAATGCCGTGATGAAGATCGGCGGGCTCGCTCTGATGGCGGCGGGACAAAACCATACCGTTGGGTTTGGTGGGTTATAGTCCTTTTGGTTTTGTTTTTTTTGTTTCACAAATAATATGGCGTTATGAAAAGAAATCTAAACATCTCAGCGAAGGAGCCATCATGGAAGTTGGCTCTGATGAATTCATCCGTGTTGTCGGCCAAGCCCGACGAGAAAGGCTATTTGCCGAGTTACCTTGACGGCATCTTCCCAACTGGTCGTGAGGCAATGATGCCTGGTGGAAAGTTTTATAACATGTTTGACGAAGGCAAAGGCGGTGAACTAAAACCGTCAAAGGTTGCGGGCAACATCATCCCCCCAAAAGCCTGCGCTGTTCATTCATCGTCTATGTTGGCCTATAATTTCTTCCATTGGATAAGTTCTAAGCATCCTTTCCATTTCTCTGACGGTAAGACTTATGACAAAGTATATTTTGAGGTCAAGATGCCAGTATTGAAATCTCACCCCAATTCGCCAGCCAATGTGGATGTGGTCCTTGTCAGCGATGACTGCCACTGTATGCTGTGCTTTGAGTCGAAATTGTCAGAATACACAAAACATGGAGATGCTGAATTCAAGCCAGCCTATATCGAAAGAAAGAATTACTACAACAATCACTTTGAGGACAGCTTTATTGATTATATCAAAAATTTCCAGAATGTTGACCATGCTTATAACGATGGAATAGTCCAAATTGTGAAGCATTTGATTGCCATAACCAACTTGCACCAGAGCAATTATGCTATGACGGACATGCTTGCCCTCAATGATTTCATTGAGCCGGATGTTGCGAGGAAAATGCAAGAGGCTCCGCTGAACATCAAGTTTGCCAATATCTTATACATTCTCGGCGCGGAGCCAGAAGTTGTTCCGTCAAGCCAAACTATGAGTTATTTAAAACTTCTGGCACAATTCCGAGCAACCGCATGTTTCGACGACATGATTTGGCAATACTTTGTTATGCCAAACTATGCATACAATTACAATGATATGCTTGCCATTATGCGTGGCCAGATGCCCGATGGTCTTACTGACTACCTTGAGGCACGCTATCCACACCTGCATTCGTGGAATGATGAGACATATCCAATTCATAGGATAGGATAATAGTGTATTATTTCAATAGATGGAGCATATCATTTGCCATAATGATATGCTCTTCTTTTATGCATATAGCCGAAGAACAAAAGAACCCACATATTGGTATGCCGTCGGCTTGGCCGACAACCCACAAAGAAGGACTGAAGAGCCAACACCGCCGAAACATCGCCGAAGGATTATCGAGAGGTTGTTGTATTTCGGCGGTGGTAAATATATGGTTGTTGCAATAAGTATCGGAGATTTTTCTCGGAAGATTTGAAGATCTTTTGTTGGAGAATTGAAGATTTTCGAGAATAATACAATTCAGTTTTTTGCAGTATAATTAAAAATTCTTATAACAATTTTTTATTACAATTAAAAAAATCATAGTACGAATAACTCACGAAGCAACCTCGGTTGACGGACACCTTTGCCAAGGGATATCCAGATCACACATTCGCTGTGGTTACACCTGAGAACTATCAGGATTTCGTATGCGGTAGGGGGTGAAAATATTTAATAAAAAGTTTTTGTGGAATAAGAAAAAGGGTGTATATTTGCAAACTGCAAGTATCGGGCAATATACTGCGCAAGTGGTGTATTGTCAATGTCTTGCATACTTGTTTGTATATATAAAACTATAATATGGAACCTAAAAAGATAAAATCAGCCCTCGTATCGGTCTTCTACAAAGACGGCCTGGAGGACATCGTAAAAGCCCTCGACGCACAAGGCGTCACCATCTATTCAACCGGTGGCACTCAGAAGTTTATTCAGGAACTCGGCATCGAGCCGGTGGCTGTGGAGAGCCTCACCGGCTATCCCTCCATTCTCGGTGGCCGTGTGAAGACGCTGCACCCGAAGGTGTTCGGCGGCATCCTGGCCCGTCGCGACAACGAAGGCGACAACAAGCAGCTGGCCGAGTACGAGATTCCGGAGATCGACCTCGTCATCGTGGATCTCTATCCCTTCGAGCAGACCGTGGCCAGCGGCGCCTCGGAGCAGGATATCATCGAGAAGATAGACATCGGCGGCATCAGCCTCATCCGCGGCGCCGCCAAGAATTTCAACGACGTGGTCATCGTGCCCGCCGTCGATTACTACAAGGAGTTCCTCGACATCTACACCGCACAGGGCGGCTGCACCACCTTGGAGCAGCGCCACCGCTTCGCGGCCTACGCCTTCAATGTGAGCAGCCACTACGACACCGCCATCTTCAACCACTTCAACAAGAGCGAGCAGATTCCCGCCTTCAAGCAGAGCTGCCGTCACGGCGAGGTGCTGCGCTACGGTGAGAACCCGCACCAGAAAGGCGTCTTCTATGGCGACCTGGAAGGCTGCTTCGACAAACTCAACGGCAAGGAGATCAGCTATAACAACCTGGGCGACATCGATGCCGCGTGCGGCCTGATAGACGACTTCGAGGGGCAGACGGCTTTCGCCATCCTGAAGCACAACAACGCCTGCGGAATGGCCGTGCGCAAGACGCTCCTTGAGGCTTGGAAGGACGCGTTGGCCGGCGACCCCGTGAGCGCTTTCGGCGGCGTGCTCATCTGCAACCAGAAGGTGACCAAGGAGGTGGCCGACGAGATGCACAAGATATTCTTCGAGGTGTGCATCGCTCCCGACTACGACGAGGATGCCCTCGAGGTGCTGCGCGGCAAGAAGAACCGCATCATCCTGCGCCGCAAGGGGTTTAAGATGGCCGACCCGATGTTCCGCTCGGTGCTGAACGGCGTGTTGGTGCAGGACCGCGACGCTGTGGTGCCCACCGCCAAGGAGATGGAGAAGAGCGTCACCAGTACCGCCATCACCGCGGAGCAGGCCGAGGACCTGGCTTTCGCCACCATCCTGGTGAAGCATACCAAGAGCAACGCCATCGTGCTGGCCAAAGGCCGTCAGCTCTACGCCAGCGGCACGGGTCAGACGAGCCGTGTGGATGCTCTGCGTCAGGCCATCGCAAAGGCCAAGAGTTTCGGTTTCGACCTCAACGGAGCCGTGATGGCCAGCGATGCCTTCTTCCCCTTCCCCGACTGCGTGGAGATAGCCCACGAGGCCGGCATTGTGGCTGTGGCGCATCCGGGCGGCAGCATCCACGACCAGGACAGCATCGACTATTGCGAGCAGCATCACATGGGAATGGCAATTACAGGTAAGAGACACTTTAAACATTAATCATAAATGGGACTTTTTTCATTCTTCAACCGTGAGGTGGCAATGGACTTGGGTACCGCCAACTCCATTGTGATATACAACGACCAGGTGGTCATCGACGAGCCTTCCATCGTGGCTTTTGACCGCACCAACAACAAGATTATCGCCGTCGGCAAGCGTGCCCAGCTGATGGACGGCAAGACCGACCGCAATGTGGAGACCATCCGTCCGTTGCGCGGCGGTGTGATCGCCGACTTCGAGATGGCGCAGCACCTGATCCGCGAGCTTATCGGCATGACCAACGTGAACCGTTCGTTCCTGCCGCCGTCGCTCCGCATGGTCATCTGCATTCCTTCCGGCATCACCAACGTGGAGGAGCGTGCCGTGCGCGAAAGTGCCGAGCAGGCCGGCGCCAAGGAGATCCGTATGATTCACGAGCCTATGGCCGCCGCCATCGGTATCGGCATCGACGTCTTGCAGCCCGAGGGCCACATGGTGGTCGATATCGGAGGCGGCACGGCTGAAATCGCCGTCATCTCCCTGGGCGGTATCGTCTGCAACAACTCCATCCGCATCGCCGGTGACGTGTTCAACGAGAATGTGGTGGATTACATGAAGCGCCAGCACAATATGATTATCGGTGTGCGTACCGCCGAGCAGGTGAAGATCGCCGTCGGTGCCGCCGTCAGCGAGCTGGCCGATCCTCCCGATGACTTCCGTACCACGGGCCGCGACCTGCTGACCGGTCTGCCCAAGGAAATCAGCGTCAACTACAAGGAGATTGCCCACGCTCTGGACAAGAGTATCGCCAGCATCGAGCAGGCCATCCTCGACACCCTTGCCGCCACGCCTCCCGAGTTGGCCGCCGATATCTACAAGACCGGCATCTATCTGGCCGGCGGCGGCGCTCTGCTGCGCGGTCTCGATCAGCGTATCAGCAGCAAGACCAAACTCCAGGTGCACATCGCCGACGACCCGCTGCGCGCGGTGGCTCGCGGTACCGGCATCGCCCTCAAGAACTTCAACAAGTTCTCATTCCTCATCCGATGAAGAAGCTGTTGGCTCTGGTGCTCCTGCTGACGGTGGGAGCGGTGGCGTCGGCGCAGTTGAAGCCGCGTCCCGATGCTTTCCCGCCTGAGCCGGAACCATTGGCCACCAAGGCGGTGACGATGGCTACGGACATCAGTCAGATGGCCTCGTGGGACCGTTATCCGACCTACAGCACCTATCTGGCCATGATGCAGCAGTGGGCCACCGACTTCCCGGCCCTCTGCCGTCTCGACACCATCGGCACCTCTGTCCAGAGCCGCTTGATATTGAGCCTTGAGATTTCGGGCGGACTCGACGACACCCTCTTGCCCGAGTTCTTCTATTCCTCCACCATCCACGGCGACGAGGTGACGGGCTATGTGATGATGCTGCGGCTGATAGACACCCTGCTGCATGGCTACGGAGTCAATCCGCAATACACCCGTCTCATCAACACCACCCACATCTATATCAATCCCTTGGCCAATCCCGACGGCACCTACCGTTCGGGGAACAACACGGTGCAGGGGGCGCGGCGCTACAACGCCAACAATGTCGATCTCAACCGCAACTTCCCCAATCCCTTCGGCTCGTCGCAGTCGAACCTGCAGCAGGAGAATGTGGCGATGATTAACTATTTCAGCGCCCACCACTTCCGTCTCAGTGCCAACTTGCACGGAGGCAGTGAGGTGATGAACTACCCGTGGGACTGCTTCACATCGGCCCAGAGGCCGCACCCGAAGAGCGCCTGGTGGCAGGAGGTCTGCAAGCGTTTTGTCGATACCAGCCGCGTCTATTCCAGCAACCACTTCAACGACGTCAACAGCGAGGGCTATATCGCCGGAGGCGACTGGTACGTCATCACCGGCGGCCGGCAGGACTATGTCAATTACTACCACAACTGCCTCGAGCTCACCATGGAGATCTCTACGGTGAAAACCCTCAGCAGCGACAACCTGCCCGTTTACTGGGGCTTTCTCCAGCACTCGCTGGTGAACTACATCGACATGATTCACCATTTGAACCTCGTCTCGGTGGAGAGCCAGGATACCTCGATGGGTACTGTGGCGGGGGGAGGCCTGTTCGGCGAAGGGGATACGGTAACGCTGCTGGCTACCGCCAAATGTGGTTATCGCTTCACCCACTGGAGCAATGGAGTGTTGGACAATCCGTTACAAGTTGTGGTGGCGGGGGATACCGACTGGGTTGCTTATTTTGAAGAGGCTCCGCAATACATGCTTACTGTCCAGAGTGACGATACCTTTATGGGTGCTGTCGAGGGCGGGGGAGAGTATTATGAAGGGTGTGTTGCGATTTTGACGCCCCAAGCCCGAGAGGGCTATGCTTTCGACCATTGGATGGACGGCGATACCGCCAATCCTCGTTTTGTCACAGTGACCTCCGACTCTCTCTTTACCGCTTACTTTGTAATCGACACAGTGCCGCATTCCGGCATTCGGGTTGTGGAGGGTGCTCCGAGGATTTATGTCCGCGACGGCCGCATCGTGGTCGAAGCCGACGGGCAGCAGGTGACCGTCTATGATGTGATGGGTCGCCGTGTGGCCGATGCCGTCCTCCGTCGCGGAGTTTATTTCGTCAGGGTAGGGGAGTATCCCATACGCAAGGTGGTCGTTCTGTGACGGCCATAAAAAAAACCTACCCCACATCGGGATGTGGGATAGGCCAAAACAAAAGCGTATGAAAAAAATTATTTCTTCTTCAGGTATTCCTGCACATTGTCCGAGGCCACGATTTCCTCTTTGAACATGTAGGCGCCGGTCTTCTCGGAGCGGACCATGCGAATCACTTTTGCGAAACTCTTACCGGTAGAGGTCTTGAGGGTAGCAACAACTTTCTTTGCCATAGTTCGTTTCTCCTATTCTTTTACTTGATTTCTTTGTGAACGGTGACTTTCTTCAAGAAGGGGTTGTACTTCTTGAGCTCCAGACGCTCCGGAGTGTTCTTCTTGTTCTTGGTGGTGATGTAGCGGCTCATGCCGGCAACACCGCTGTTCTTCTGCTCGGTGCATTCGAGGATTACTTGCACGCGTGCGTCTTTATTTTTCTTTGCCATGACTATAATTGTTTTTCAAACGTTAAGTGACTGATTCCTAAAAAGAAAAGAGCATCAACAATTCGTTTTTAGGCATTCAAATCGGCTGCAAAGATACAACCTTTTTTGAAACTGACAAAATTTTTCTTCCACAATCGACAAAAAACGACTTACTCTATAGGTACGATAGTTACCCTATAGGTAAGCTTTAGGTAAACGATAGGCATACTTTAGGCAAGCGATAGGCATCGGAGCGGTTTGGGGTCGGATTGTTGAAAAAAAGTGGGGCGAGGGTTTTGCAGAGTGGGAAAAATTATGTAATTTTGCAGATTGAAAAAATACGACTACTATGGATCCAAGAAGTGCGGAAATAGGAGAGAAGTACATTGACATTGAGAAGATTATGGCGGCCAAGAAGGTGAATCTGCCGCGATTTGTGTTGCGGTGGATGGAGCGCCTGCTGCATGTGAAGGAGCTGAACGCCGGCATCTATTACAACCGCGAGTATTTCGGGTTGGATTTTGTGTATAAGTTCCTCGAGGGCAAGGAGCCGTACAATCTGGGCGTGACCATCAACACGTCGGGCTTGGAGAACATCCCGACCGACGGCTACCCAATGGTGGCGGGCAACCACCCCTTGGGCGGTCCCGACGGGTTGGCGCTGATGGCGGCCGTGGGGCATGTGAGGAAGGATATCAAGTTCCCGGTGAATGACTTCCTGCTTTACCTGCCGGGTTTGAGGGAGTTGTTCTTCCCCATCGACAAAGTGAACAAGACCAGGGCTTTGGCGTCGCTCGAGGAGGCTTTCGCGTCGGAGAACGCGTTGCTGTATTTCCCCGCCGGCATGTGCTCCCGGTTGCAGAAGGGTGAGATACGTGACTTGGAATGGAAGCCGACTTTCATCAAGAAGTGCATTCGTTACCACCGCGACCTGGTGCCGGTTTATACCGATGCGCGCAACCGCAATAGTTTCTACCGTACGGCCGACCTGCGCAAGGCGCTGGGTATCAAGTTTAACTTCGAGATGGCGCTGCTGCCGGCCGAGATGTTTGCCCAGCGCGGCCATACGTTCAACGTCACCTTCGGGAAGCCTATCCCTTGGCAGACGTTCGACGGCCGCCACACTCCCGCCGAGTGGGCCGCGATGGTGAAGGAGCATGTGTATAGGCTGAAGGAGAATCCGGAGGCGGTGTTCAGTGTTTAGTGTTCAGTGTTTAGTGTTCAGTGATATGGATTTAAGTTATATAGCCCCACCAGTCGATCGCGAGTTGATCAAGAAGGAGTTGAAGCAGAAACACTTCCTCCGCAAGTCGAACCGCGGCAACAAAGAGTTGTACATCACGACGGCGCACCTCTCGCCCAATATCATGCGTGAGATAGGCCGTCTGCGTGAGTTGAGTTTCGCCGCCGACGGAGGCGGTACAGGCAAGGAGGTGGATATCGACGAGTATGACACCCTGCCGGACCCTTACTGCTGCAAGCAGCTGTTTGTGTGGGACCCTGAGGAGGAGGAGATTGTGGGCGGCTACCGTTTCGCCCACGGCAGCACGATGATGCAGCGTCCCGACGGGACCATCATGACACCCACGGCCGAACACTACCAGTTCAGCGAGCAGTTCCTCGAAGACTATCTTCCCTACACCGTCGAGCTGGGGCGCGCCTTTGTGCAACCCGCCTACCAGCCTTCGAACAATCTCGGCAAGGGGCTCTATTCGCTTGACAACCTGTGGGACGGCCTCGGGGTGCTGATACTGGAGATTCCGGAGACGCGCTATTTCCTCGGCAAGATTACCATCTATGACTCGATGGACACCGAGGCGCGCGACATGATACTCTACTTCTATCAGAAATATTTCCCCGACCCCGACGGGTTGTTGTGGCCCTATGAGCCTACACGCATCGAGATGGATTACAACCGTCTGGTGAGGCTCTTCAACGGGCGCAACTACAAGGAGGATTATCAGATATTGCTGCATGCCGTGAGGGAACGCGGATGCACGGTGCCGGCGCTGGTGAACGCCTACATGAAACTCTCCTCCACGATGCGCTATTTCGGCACCTGTCCCGATCACGGCCTGCCGGGTACCAACGGCATCGGCATCCTGGTGACCTTGAGCGACATCAACGACGCCACCCGCAGTCGCCACATAGACAGCTACACCACCAAGAACCTCAAGTTCGACCGCAAGCGCCTCTTCCGTATCGACATGCGCCGGTTGCCGTGGTGGCGCAAGAACAGCGACGAGGAGACGGATGTGCTTCGGGAACTGCAGTTGATGAAAAGCCAGAAGCTGCGGCTGCAGAACGAGGAAAGCGATTCCAAAGGCAAGGGGAAAGGCAAAGGTATCCAACTGCGTCGTAAAAAGAAGGATAAGAGATGATTATCAAGAGCGCACAGTTTGTCGTAAGCAGCCCCAACTACCGCAAATGCCCCCAGGACGGGCGTCCCGAGTATGCCTTCATCGGGCGCAGCAATGTGGGCAAGTCGTCGCTGATCAACATGCTGACGGGTGTCAAGGGGCTGGCCAAGACCAGCGGCCGGCCGGGCAAGACGCAGCTGATTAATCACTTCCTGATCAACAACGAGTGGTATCTGGTTGATCTGCCGGGTTACGGCTACGCCCGCACCTCGAGGAGCGGCCGTGAGGCGTGGGATAAGATGATGCGCGACTATTTCCTCCATCGCGAGCAGCTGACCAATACCTATGTGCTGGTGGATAGCCGTGTGGAGCCCCAGCGGCTCGACCTGGAGTTTATCGGCTTCCTCGGCAGCAACGGGGTGCCGCTCAGCATCGTCTTTACCAAGACCGACAAGGAGAAGCAGCGCGAGGTGATGGCCAATATCAAGGCCTTCAAGCAAGCCCTCTCCGAGCAATGGGAGGAGTTGCCCCCGATGGTGCTCACTTCGTCGCTCACAGGTTACGGCCGCGAGGCTTTGCTGGAACAGATAGAACAGATCAACGAGATGTTGAAAGGGGAGAGTGTGCAATAAAAAACGTGATGACATGAACCATAAGATATTGTTGAGGGGAGTTTTGCTGGTGGCAGGGTGTCTGGCTCTCGGCCTGTCGTCCATCCCCATGCAGGCGCAGCAGACGGCCGAACTGGATCGACTGGTGAAACAGGTGCAGCAGCAGGAAGCGCTGCGGCACGGACAGCTGGGTGTGTGTGCCTATAACGTCAGCACCGGCCAGCGGCTCTATGGCTGCAATGCCGAGAGTTCCATGGTGCCGGCCTCGGTGCAGAAACTCTTCACCACGGGCGCGGGGTTCGCACGCTTGGGAGGCGACTTCCGCTTCACCACGAGGCTCTATATCAGGGGTGAGATTGACCGAGAAGGAGTGCTGCACGGCAATATCTATATTGTCGGTGGCGGCGACCCGCTGCTGGGTTCCTACCGCTACCGCCAGACGTCGCCCGACTCCCTCTTTGCAGGATGGACGCGTGCGCTGCGCAAGAAAGGCGTCCGCCGTGTCGATGGCCGGGTGTGCTACCATACCGCCATCTTCGACGATCAACCGCTGCACGACAGTTGGCAATGGGGCGATGTGGGCAACTACTACGCCGCCGGCGTCAGCGGACTGAACTTCCACGAGAACATGTACTTCGTGCATTTCAATCCGGGCAAGAAACTCGGCCATGCAGCCAGTGTGGCTCGCACCCAACCCAAGAATATCGACATCCACGGCACCTGCGAGGTGACCACCGGCCCTGAAAATAGTGGAGACCAGGTGGTGATCTATGGCTCGCCGACCTCCAAGGAACGGCTCTACCGGGGTACCGTGCCGTTGGGCAAGAACGACTTCGCCGTGCGCGGAGCTATGCCCAATCCTGCCCGCACCTGTGCCGACCTCTTCGCCTCGCATCTGCGTTCGCAGGGCATCGGCATCTCCATGGGCTCCATGCAGGTGCTCTCGTTGCCCGACAGCCTTCGGTCCCTCCTTGACTATTCAAGCCCTCAGTATTATACCATTGCCCAGTACACCAACCTGACTTCCAATAATATCTATGCCGAGAGCATCTTCAAGTATTTGGGACAGAAACAATGCGGCAGCGGCAGTTTCGAGGGTGGTGCCCGTGCGGTTGCCGAATACTTCAAGGAGCGGGGATTAGATTGCGCCGGTGTGCGCATCGTCGATGGCAGCGGCTTGTCGCGTCAGAATCTTGTCACGCCCGACTTCCTGTGCCGTTACTTGATGGCTGTCAGCCGGGAACCCTTCTTTGACCAATTTCAGCATTCGCTGGCGGTGGTGGGTCAGAGCGGTACGGCCAAGAATATGCTACCTTCACTGCCTCAAGATGTTACCGTGTGGGTGAAGACGGGAAGCATGGATGGGGTGAAGTCCTATGCGGGCTATATCAACACCGCCGGAGGCGAAACCTTGGCTTTTGCCATTATGGCCAACGGATTCACCTGCAGTGGGAAAGAGGTGGCCGATGCTTTGGGCAAGGTGCTTCTCAAGATGGCTGTCTCCTATTGAGTTTTTTCGTTTGTACATACTTTTTTTCTGTCAGTTGGAAAAAAGTGTGTATCTTTGTTCTTCAACAAGTTGGCGGTTATTGCTGCCAACATTTTGAGTATAAATATAATATAATGGTTGACTATGAAATATAACGAGTATAAGCAACTTAATTTGACCCAGATTGGCGAGGAAGTGCGTCGCTACTGGGAGGAGAATGAGACTTTCGAGAAAGGACAGAAACTGGCTGAAGGACATCCCGCCTACGTTTTTTACGACGGTCCTCCGAGTGCCAATGGCAAGCCCGGAATCCACCACGTGATGGCCCGCACCATCAAGGACGTCTTCTGCCGCTACAAGGCGCAGAAGGGTTTCTTCGTCGATCGCAAGGCCGGTTGGGACACCCACGGCCTACCCGTGGAGTTGGGCGTGGAGAAGAACCTCGGCATCACCAAGGAGGATATCGGCAAGAAGATAAGTGTGGACGACTACAACAAGGCCTGCCGCGAGGAGGTGATGAAATACAAGGAGTTGTGGGATGAGTTGACGCGCGTGATGGGCTATTGGGTCGATCTGAAAAACCCCTATATCACCTTCAACAACGAGTATATCGAGACTTTGTGGTTTCTGCTGAAGAAGCTTTACGACAAGGGTTTGCTTTACAAGGGCTACACCATCCAGCCCTATAGCCCCGCCGCCGGCACGGGCCTCTCGAGCCACGAACTCAATATGCCCGGCTGCTACCGTGACGTGAAGGATACGACGTGTGTTGCTATGTTCAAGATTTGCAATCAGGTCGATACCTACGCCATCGCGTGGACGACCACACCGTGGACACTGCCTTCGAACACCGCCCTTTGCGTAGGCCCCAATATCGACTATGTCACCCTCGAGACTACGCACCCCTATAAGGAGACTCCTTGCCGCATCATTATGGCGAAGGCCTTGGTTGGAAGCATGTTCCCCGAAGGCAAGTCGCCTGAGTATAAGATTGTCAGTGAGTGCAAAGGCACCGCGCTGGAAGGTCTGCGTTACGAGCCGCTGATTCCCTGGGTGAAGCCCACCGAGGTGAGCGATAAGGGCAGCTTCCGTATCATCCTTGGCGACTATGTCACCACTGAGGACGGTACCGGCATCGTGCATATCGCCCCTACCTTCGGTGCCGACGACGCCCGTGTGGCCAAGAAGGCCGGCATCGGCGACCTGCTGCTCTTCGACCGCGACGGCAAGCAGCTGCCGATGGTCGATAAGCAAGGCCGTTTCGCTCCCGTCGAAGACCTCGACCCCGAATGGGTGAAGAACAATGTCGATGTGGAGGAATACTTGAAGTATGCCGGCAAGTTTGTCAAGAACGCCTACGACCCTACCAAGGGCGAGAAGGACATGAGCCTCGACGTGGAGCTGGTCATCATGCTCAAGGAGCAGGGCAAGCTCTTCAAGAGCGAGAAGCACACGCACAGCTACCCCCACTGCTGGCGTA
>JAGCYV010000024.1 GCA_017960605.1 Bacteroidales bacterium
AAATCAATAACCTTGAAGTCAAGGGTCTCGCCGATCTTGGCCTTGCTCTTGTCTTCCTTGGCGAGGTGACGCAGCGGTGCACACTCCTCGACGTCGTAAGGCAGGATGACGGTGGCACCCTTGTCATTGAGGTTGGCAATCTTACCCTGGTGCACGCTGCCCACCACGAACAGGCTCTCATAGACATCCCAGGGGTTGTCCTCGAGCTGCTTGTGACCGAGGCTCAGGCGACGGTTCTCGGCATCGACCTCGAGCACCACCACGTCGATCTTCTCACCAATCTTGGTAAACTCGGCGGGGTGTTTGATTTTCTTGCTCCAGCTGAGGTCGCTGATGTGAATCAGACCATCGACGCCCTCCTCCAGCTCGACGAAGATGCCGAAGTTGGTGAAGTTGCGAACGGTGGCGGTATGCTTGCTGCCCACGGGGTAGCGTTCGGCGATGGTCAGCCAGGGATCCGGCATGAGCTGGCGCAGGCCGAGGCTCATCTTGCGGTTCTCGCGGTCGAGCGTCAGGATGACGGCCTCCACCTCGTCGCCCACCTTCAGGAAGTCCTGGGCGCTGCGCAGGTGCTGGCTCCAGCTCATCTCGCTCACGTGG
The DNA here is from genome assembly GCA_017960605.1 of Bacteroidales bacterium. Classification (GTDB taxonomy): domain Bacteria; phylum Bacteroidota; class Bacteroidia; order Bacteroidales; family P3; genus Colimorpha. The sequence continues at coordinate 601 of JAGCYV010000024.1, forward strand.
ATCAGACCCTCCACGCCGGGCATCACCTCGACGAAGGCACCGTAGTCGGCAATGACGACCACCTTACCCTTGATATGGTCACCCTCCTTCAGGTTGGCGTCGAGCGCATCCCAAGGATGAGGAGTGAGCTGCTTCAGACCGAGGGCGATACGGCGCTTGGTCTCGTCGAAATCGAGAATAACGACATTGATCTTCTGGTCGAGCTGGACCACCTCGCTCGGATGGCTGATACGGCCCCAGCTGAGGTCGGTGATGTGGATGAGACCATCCACGCCGCCGAGATCCACAAAGACACCGTAGCTGGTGATGTTCTTCACCACGCCTTCGAGCACCTGACCCTTCTCCAGGTGGCTGATAATCTCGGCCTTCTGAGCCTCGATCTCGTCCTCGATGAGGGCCTTGTGGCTGACGACCACGTTCTTGTACTCATGGTTGATTTTCACGACCTTGAACTCCATCGTCTTATCGACATACACATCGTAGTCGCGGATGGGTTTCACGTCGATCTGGCTGCCGGGCAGGAAAGCCTCGATGTTCTCGAACACCGTGACAATCAGACCGCCCTTGGTGCGGCTCTTCACATAGCCGGTGATGATTTCCTGGTTGTCGTAAGCCTCGTTCACACGCTCCCACGATTTCAGGATGCGGGCTTTGCGATGGCTCAGCATCAACTGGCCGTTGGCGTCCTCCTGGCTCTCGACATAGACCTCGATCTCGTCGCCAGCCTTCAGCTCGGGGTTGTAGCGCACCTCGTTGATGGGGATGACACCGTCACTCTTGGCGCCCACGTTCACCACCACTTCGCGGTCGTTGATCGACACCACGGTGCCCTTGATCACTTCCTGCTCGGTGAACGAGTTGAAACTCTTCTCGTAAGCGTCGTTCTTCTCGCCAGTTTCCTGTTGTTTGATTTTGCCAGCCTTCTCATCGACAGCATTCCAGTCGAAATCGGCCAGCGGTTGCACGTTCTTGTAGTCCATTCTAATGGATTCTTTGTTTTTTTGTGTGCCCCTGCCGGGCACGGTTTGACATATTAAACCATTGTGCAGCAACCCGTTGGCAGGTTACGGACCACACAATCGGAACTGCAAAGATACAACTTTTTCCCGACCCGGCAAGAAAAAGTTTCAAAGGAACATCATAGCGAGTCTCTCCTCTCGCACTTCCCTCCTGTCAAATACCCGTCTAATACCCGTTAAATACCCGTAGATAAAATTTCACACACCCCTTTCACTCCTCTCTCACTCCACTGGAATGTCGCGGTTGACGTTCTTCGACCCCACGAGGGCGTAGAAGAGGATGTAGGCCAGCATGGCGGCCACAAGCCAGTAGGAGCCCATGTAGCCGACCGTCTTGGCCAAAGCGTTCTGCAACAGGGGCATCACGCCGCCGCCGACCACCATCATCATGAAGATGCCGCTGGCCTGCTCGGTGTATTTGCCCAGCCCCTCGACCGAGAGGTTGAAGATGCCGCCCCACATGAGCGAAGTGCAGAGGCCGCAGAGCACCAGGAAGAGGGCGCTGAGAGGCACCTGGAACATGCGGAAGCCGTCGGCCACGCTATAGCCGGGCATCGAGATACGGATGGAGGAGGGCATGATAATGGCCACCACCACAAGCACGATGGCCACCAGGGCCACGGTGGAGAGCTGAGTGCGGGTGCTGACCTTGCCGCTGATGGCGGCACTGGCGGCACGACCCACCATCATCAGGAGCCAATAGACGGCAGCCACGGCTCCGCCGATGGCGGCACCGCAAAGCGGGTCGTCGGTGAGGTAGAAGTTGAGCTCGGCGGGAATGCCGACCTCGGTACCCACATAGAAGAAGATGGCCACCACTCCGAGCACCAGATGACGGAAACTCCAGGCGCTGTGCTTGTCTTTCACCGTCACCTTGGCACGTTCCATGTTGGGTTCGGGAATCTTGACGATGCAGATGATAATAAAAGCCAGAGCAAAAACTCCCATGGCGATGAATAGCAGCGGAGCCACGTCGCTCATGGCGGTGCGGTCGGTGACGGTACCGATGAGGGCGCCGACCAGCAGGGGCGTGAGGGTGCCGGTGAGCGAATTGAGGGTACCGCCGGTCTGGATGAGCTGGTTGCCGCGGTTGCCGCCGCCGCCCAGGGTGTTGAGCATGGGATTGACCACTGTATTGAGCATGCAGACGCAGAAGCCGCAGACGAAGGCGCCAAGGAGGTAAATCAGGAAGTTGAGCATCACAGGTTCACCACCGACGCTGAAGGTGGCGGTACCGGCACCGACGAGGGAGGAAAGATACTGCACCACCATGCCCACGAAGCCCACGCCGAGGGCAATCAAGGCGGTCTTCTTATACCCGATGCGGCTCATAAGGCGGCCCGCCGGGATACCCATGATAAGGTAGGCAAGGAAGTTCATCATGTTGCCAAGCATGCCGCCCCAGGCGTACTGGTTCTTCCAGATATTGCCGAAGGGGGCTGCCATGTTGGTCACAAAGGAAATCATGGCAAACATGAAAAACATGGTGACGATGGCTATCGTCTGGGTGCTTTTGTTAGTCTTTTCCATATCAGTGTTCAATGTTTAGTGTTCAGTTTAAGACAACCACCTTGCGTGAGGCCTCGCCCACCCTGACGATGTAGGTGCCAGCAGCGGGCATGACAGCCTGCAAGCCGTGGGCCATCGAGGCACAGACACGGCGGCCTTGGAGGTCATAGACGGTGACAGGCTGGTCGGCCACGACGGTGAGAGTGCGGCCATCGACAGAGACGAAGAAGTCGTCCTCAAACGCAGCGGCGATGCCGGCCGAGGGGTCATAGGCAATGCCGCGAATGGACCATGTGACATAGGCTAAATTGACGGTATCCAATTCTTCCCAGACGCCGTCGTGCAGTATCCACGTACCGTCGGGATTGCCTGTATTGGGGGTAATGCCGGCCGGATACTTGACGCTGTCGGTGGCGAAGGTAATCCATAGGGGTTGACTGGCATCGAGCGTGACAGGATGGTCGAGCTCGATGGTGCGCCAACCATATGAACGCAAGTTGAGGGTTGCATCGTAGAGGGGTGTTCCTTCAGGACGCTCGCCCTGATAGACACGCAGGCGATAGTCGCCAGTGGTGTAGATAAAGTTCTGCACCTTGCGCAGCTCCTTGCCGGCTGGCACGCGGTCGGCGGGAATGCGGATACCCCACTCGGTGTGGGCAAGGCTGTAGAGGGTGTCGAAATTGGGGACAAAATCCATGCAGTAGCCAAGGGTGTCGGCACTGAGCGGCACAAAGACAGCGGTGTCACGGTAGTCGTGCGTCGGGAAATAGAAGATGGGGTTGGCATGGTTGCCGCTGGTCCAGTGATCAAAACGGTAGCCGTCGGCGGCAGTGGCGTAGAGGAGCACACGCGGGCTATCGACGCTGTAGGTACCACTACCCTTCACTGTACCATGAGCGGGGTCGTCGGGCACCACCTCGACGGTGGCGGTAGTCTCGTTACGCACGATAGGATAAACCCCGATAAGGGCATTGTTCATCTCGTCAAAAGAGCTGGTGCTGCCATTCATGCCAAAGGCCAGATGGCCGAACAGGAAATAACCGTTGCTCTGGCCGCCCCAGCCCCAGTTGATGTGATAGCGGCTGCCGTGGATACCGTCGAGGACAAAGGCATGGCCGCCACTGGAGCTGCTTCCGGTATAGACCACAGGCCGACCGGCACGTATCTCGCCGCCGATGAGTGCCTTCCATTCGTCGAGGGAGTAGCCCTCTTTGAAGGCGGCATACATGGCGGGGTTGTATCCGAAATGGTTCTCGAGGGCCAGCTCTGCGGAGAAACGCTGAAGCAGGCCGCCCGACTGTTCGTAGGCACCGCTGCCATCGACACCGTAGTTCATGTCCATCGACACGCCCACCTCGAAGCAGAGCTTGGCCACAGCATCAATCGAGGCAGCCGGACTGCTGGCCTTGAGCTCGTCGAGCATCAACGAGAAGTCGTAGGTCGAGGTGTCATAGTTCACCCCGATGACACCATAGCCTTTCCTCGAGAGGTAGGAGTGGCTGCCACGGGGCTGTACGGGATGCTGATGGTAGTACATCACCTGCGACACGGCGGTGGCGACACATCCCACAAGGGTGTGGGCTTGCTGGGCGGTGTCGTAGGGACAACGGTTGTTGTACCGCGGACTCTGGTTCCACTTGCTGGTCAGCAGCGGCTCCACATCGCCCTCGTTGCCGTCCTTGAACGAGGAGGCATCGGTGAGGAGGGTACGCCACTCGGCCGCTATCTCGGCCGACGCCGTCAGCCCCTGGGCACGTGCTTCGGCAATCTGGCGACGGTAGGAATCCATCCATGCCTTCAGGTTACAGGGCATCTCCCCGAGACCGAAAGCATCCTCTTCGGAATAGCCCAACAGGGGGAACACGCAGTCGTCGGCAGCCAGCAGCACGAAGCCGTGACCATCGGCGGCATTGAAGATATAGCACTCGGTGAAGTCCTTTGGGGTTACATCGACGACGGCACGGCCGAGGAAGGACTCGGCGGCACGACGGGCGGTGGCGGTATCCACCGGCTTGGCCATCGTCACTACGGTGGCCAGCATCAAGGCGAGAAAGGCAAATTGTCTTTTCATAACCAAATGGGGTATTAATAAACGACTACTCGACGGGTAACACTTCCGTCGATACGGACCATATAGACACCGGCGGCAGGCAGCGTCAGGGCTGTGCCGTCGAAGGCTTCGGAGCTGTGGAGACAACGGCCGGTCATGTCGAAGAGCTGCACCATGCGGCCCTCGGCACCGACGATGAAGAGACGGCGGCCCTCGGCGGCAAGGGTGATGTCGGCGGGGTTCACCGTGGCGACACCGTTGGGGTTGCCATTGACCGGAATAACCACACGCATCAGCCACGTGCCGTAGAAGTCGTGGTCTCTCAACGGACTCCACGTGCTGCCGCCATTGGTGGAGAGCATGGAGCCGTTGTCGTTGCCACACCAGTCGGCCATGGCGGCCGGATAGCTGGCCGACGGCACCTTGAAGGTCACCCAAAGGGTCTTGCTACGGTCGATGGCCACAGGGTTGTCAAAATTGAGTGTAATCCACGTCTGGCTGTACTGGCTGCCGATAGCCACAGAGCCTTGGTATATCTGCTCCTGCGGTGCATTGTCACCTCCCTGGTAGAGGGTGATGGTGTAGGTGCCGGCGGCGACATGATAGTACATGATGCTGGTCAGAGTGGGGCGGTTGACCAGGTCGGCGGGGGTGAACTTGACGCCCCACACAAAGCTGCTGCCAGCTCCCAAGGCGGTCTTGTATTTGCCGTTGTCGTAGTGGAGGGTGTCGTTACCGAGGTTGGCATAAATGGCGCGGTAGGTCTTGTTGGAAGCCACCTGAATCTCGCGGGGATTCGTGACACTGTTGTTGTCCTGCCACTTGACAAAGCGGTAGCCGTCGTTGGCCCACGCGTAAAGGGTATCGGTGAAACCGAAAGGCAGATTCGAGCCGCCGCCGGTCACATGGCCATGCGTCGCATTGTCAGGCTCGCCGGTGACGGTGTAGGTAACGGGGCCGATGCCGCCGGTGGTGGCACACGGGTCGGGGATAATCAACAACTGGCCCGCCTGTAAGGCTGCACCCTCAGCATGGCTGAAGAAGCAGACTCCGTTGGCATTGCTGATGGTGAATGCGCACTCGTTGTCATAGGAGCCGCTCTGCCAGCTGACCACGACGGTGTCGGGACAGACTGCGATGGTCTCGGTGGCCGTGCTACCGCTGGACACGGTCGCCGTGCCATAGACGGTGCCGCGCGGGGAGGTGAAGGTCAGCTGGGCACCTTCCCAGCCGTCGCCGTAACGGTCGGTCATCACGACCGACAACTGGCACATGGCGTTGGCATTGCAGCCCAACTGCGCCACCTGCAACGTGGCGGTCTCAGTGCCTTGGGTGAAGGTCACCGTGGCTACACGGTCAACGCCGGTGTTGTTGGCGGTGGCTGAAATGCTGACGGTGGTCAGGGTTCCGTTGCCGCTGCCTGTAGCGGGCGATAACGTCACCCAGGACTCATTGCACGAGGCGGTCCATGCACTGGCCACGGTGGCGTTGCTGCTCACCGTCACCGTGGAGGCGGTGCCGTTCTGCGGAAGCAGAACACTATTCTTCGAGAGACGCAGCATGCCGGAGGGCTGCACACCGACGACGGCTTGGTTGCCGATATTGAAGGTGTTGCTGCCGTTGGTACCGGTACCGCCACCAGCCGGATTGAGGGCTCCCATAGTGAAATAGCCGTCATAGTAGCCACCCCATCCCCAGTTGATATGGAATTGGTTGCTGTTATTGTAGCCGTCGAACACGAATGCATGTCCGGCCGTATTGTCGAATCCGGCGTAAGGCACCGGGCGGCCGGCATCCATCTCGTCTTTCAGCAGCTGCACCCATGCCGCATCGGTATAGTTGCTCTTGCTGACTCCCTGGAGGGTGGTCCGATAGTCGAAGAAGTTCTTCAAGGCGTTCTGCACACAATAGGTGTTGCTGCCACCGATGAGGGCGGCCGAACTGCCGTCATAGCCATATTCCATCTCGATAGAGACACCCACGTGGTAGCAGAGGGTGGCCACGGCATTGACCTGCGTCGAGCTGCTGCCGCCGCTGAGGCTGTTGGGCATGTGGCTCCAGTCGTAGTAGGTGGAGCCGAAGTTGGCGCTCTGGGTTCCGAAACTGCTCGAATAGGAGTGCGAACCGGTACCCACAGGAGGATAGTTCCAGTATTTCATCACCTGGGCCATGGCGATGGCCGAGCATCCCGCAGGCGTGTTGGGAGGACAGAGGTTGTTGTAATAGGGACTCTGGTTCCATGTGGTGGTAAGCATCGGAGCCACCGCCTGACTGGGCTGAGGCTCTTCCCAGTTGCCGGCACGGAGCACATCCCATGCCGACTGGATGTATTCATTGGCCTGGGTACGCTGTTCCACCAGATAGTCTATCTCCTGCTCGTACTGGTCAAGCCAGAATCGCACGTTGGCTCCCATCTCGCCGGCGGGCCTGCCCACGGAATAGCCGAGCACAGGATAGGCGCAGTCGTCGGCACTGACAATGACAAAGCCCTTTCCCTGGTCGATGTCGAAGATATAGAAGCGGTCGAATCCGGTGTTCTCCACCAGCCTAATATCGGCGCTGGTACGCTCGCAACCTTTGGGCAAGTGGTGCAGCCAGAAGGTCTCGGCCACGCGGCGGGCCTGCTCGAGAGAGACCGGTGCGGCAAACAAGGTAACGGCACTGACGGCCAATACAAAGGTTAATAATGCTTTCTTCATGGTTTTCTATCAAACAAAGAAGTGACCAAGACTGATGTTCAGTCCGGGTCACTTGCCTAAGTGGTTATTCCTTTTTCATCCTTTCAGAGCTTCAGAGCCGCTGACAATTTCGATGATTTCGTTAGTGATAGCGGCCTGGCGCGCTTTGTTGTAGTTAAGACGCAGGTCTTTGAGCAGTTCGGTGGCGTTGTCGGTAGCTTTCTGCATGGCCGTCATGCGGGCTCCGTGCTCGGCGGCCAGCGAATCAAGCACCACCCTGTAGAACGTGCTGCGCAGGGTCAGCGGTATCATCTCGCGCATAATCTCCTCCTTGGAAGGCTCGAAGATGTAGTCGTTGTTCGACTTCTCTCCCTTCACATGCACCTTTCCGTTTTCCACCGGCAGCCATTGATCACAGGTGAGCACCTGCGACAGCGAGTTCTTGAACTGGTTATAGATTATCTCCACACGGTCGATACGCTGGGCGGCGAAGTCGTCCATCAGGCTGTCGGCCAACGTGGCCACAGCGTCGAAATCGGAGTTGTCGAGCAATGCGTCATGGCTGCTGACCTGCAGGTCCTTCTGGCGCACCAACATCTCGGAGGCCTTCTTGCCGATGGCCACCACCCGGATGGTCACCTCTGGCTGCCCACGCCAGTGGTCGATACGCTGCTGGGCCTGCTTGAGGACATTGCTGTTGAAAGCACCGCAAAGACCCTTGTTGGAAGTGACAACCACCAGCACCACCGTGTGCACCGGACGCACGCTGTGGTAGGGAGTCTGCACCCCGTCGCCCGTGTCGATGTCGGCGATAATCTCCTGCAGCTGGGCTGCATAGGGGCGCATGCCGACGATGGCGTTCTGCGCACGACGGAACTTGGCGGCAGACACCATCTTCATAGCCGAGGTAATCTGCTGTGTCGAGCTTACCGACGCGATGCGCGTGCGTACTTCTTTCAGGTTTGCCATAGGTTACTTGTATCTTTCGGCGGTATCCAGAGCCAACGCTTTCATCGTGGCCAAGTCGCCATCCACCAGCTTGCCGGCGCGGAGGTTGGCCATGATGTCGGCGTGGTCCTGCTTCATCAGGAAGAGGAACGCCTTCTCAAAGTCACGCACCTTATCGACAGCCACTTTCTGCAACAGTCCGTTGGTGCCGCAGAAGATGATGGCCACCTGTTCCTCCACGGGCATGGGGCTGTACTGCGGCTGCTTCAGGATTTCCACGTTGCGCACACCCTTGTCGAGCACCGCCTTGGTGGCGGCATCGAGGTCGCTGCCGAACTTGGAGAACGCCTCCAGCTCGCGGTACTGTGCCTGGTCCATCTTCAGCGTACCGGCAATCTTCTTCATACTCTTGATCTGGGCCTTGCCACCCACACGGCTCACCGAGATACCCACATTGATGGCGGGACGCACACCGCTGTTGAACAGGTTGGTCTCGAGGAAGATCTGTCCGTCGGTGATGGAGATGACGTTGGTGGGGATATAGGCCGACACGTCGCCTGCCTGAGTCTCGATGATAGGCAGTGCCGTCAGGCTTCCTCCACCCCTCACCTTGCCCTGCAACGAGGAGGGCAGGTCGTTCATCTGGGCGGCAATCTGGTCGTTCTGGATGATGCGGGCGGCACGCTCCAGCAGGCGGCTGTGCAGATAGAACACATCGCCCGGATAGGCTTCGCGTCCCGGCGGACGACGGAGCAGCAGCGAGACCTCGCGGTAGGCCACAGCCTGCTTCGAGAGGTCGTCGTAAATCACCAGTGCGTTGCGGCCCGTGTCACGGAAGTACTCGCCGATGGCGGCACCCGCGAAGGGGGCATAGAACTGCATGGCGGCAGGGTCACTGGCAGTGGCGGCCACCACGATGGTATAATCCATGGCGCCCTTCTCCTCGAGGGTCTTCACCAGGTTGGCCACCGTCGAACCCTTCTGTCCGCAGGCCACATAGATGCAATACACTGGGTCGCCGGCGTCGTAGTTGTTCTTCTGATTGATGATGGTGTCGATGGCGATGGCGGTCTTACCGGTCTGGCGGTCGCCGATGATAAGCTCGCGTTGGCCACGTCCGATGGGAATCATCGAGTCAATGGCCTTGATGCCGGTCTGCAACGGCTGATCCACCGGCTGGCGGAAGATGACACCCGGAGCCTTTCGCTCGATGGGCATCTCGCACAGTTCTCCTTCGATGGGGCCTTTGCCGTCGATAGGCTGGCCAATGGTGTTGATGACACGGCCCAGCATACCCTCGCCCACGCGGAGCGATGCGATGCGGCCCGTGCGTTTCACCGTGTCGCCCTCGTTCACCGTGCTCACCTCGCCCAGCATCACCACGCCCACGTTGTCCTCCTCCAGGTTCTGCACGATGCCCTGGTCGCCGGTGTCAAACTCCACCAGCTCGCCGCTCTGGGCATTGTTGAGGCCATAGACACGGGCAATGCCGTCGCCCACGGTGAGCACCGTGCCCACCTCCTCAAGCTCGACGTCCAGATTGACGTCGGCCAGTTGTTTCTTCAAGATTGCCGATACCTCGGCAGGCTTAATATCTGACATATTCTCTTACAGTTTGCTTTCGTAATCGTTCTTGGCGAATTCGGCCCGCAGCTTGCGTATCTTGGTACGCAGGCGGGCGTCGTACATATTGTGGTCAAACTCCAGCTTGAAGCCGCCCAGCATGCGCTCGTCGGTATGGTCGTGGAGTTCCACCTGCTTGCCGGTGTATTCGGCCACGATTCTCTCCACCTCCTTGCAGGCCTCGTCATCCACCGGCTGGTAGGTCACCAGGTCGCTCAGCACGATGCCCTTGCTCTCGCGGAAGAGATTCAGGTAGGCCTCGCTGATGCCGTGCAGGTTCACCGAGCGCTTTTTGCGCACCACGAACCGCAGGAACGCCATCGTCTCCTCGCTCACACGGCCGTTAAACAAGCCCTCGATGACGGCGGTCTTCTTGTCGAACCGTATCGTGGGATTGGCAAAGACCACATTCAGCTCGCGGTTCTCGGCACAGACAGCGCCCACCGTCCGCATGTCCTCGGCCACACGTTCCACCACCCCCCTCTCTGTCGCCAGCATAAAGAGGGCCTTGGCGTAGTTGTTATTGATGCGGTAGTCGTTCATCCTCTATTATTTATCGGTTATCAGCCATCGTCTCTATAACCTATCTGCCTGCTTGCAGGCCTTGAGCACCTTAAAATAGATTAAATAAAGCGAAAAACCCATAACCTATAACCTCTAATTCAGCTTCATCAGCTCCAGTTCCTTCTGTATCAAGGCGTCGGCCTTGGGCTTGTCGCTCAGCTCGGCACGGATCAGCTTCTCCGCAATCTCGATGCTGAGGTTGGCAATCTGGTTCTTCAACTCGTGCATGGCCTTGAGTTTCTCATACTCGATATTCTCACGGGCGGCCTCCACGATGCGGTCGGCTTCGGCGGTCGCCTTGGCGCGGGCCTCCTCCACCACCTGGTCGCTGGCCTTGCGGGCGTTGCGCAGCATCTCGTCGCGCTCCTGCTTGGCCTGGCGCAGCAGCTCCTCGTTGTGCGCCACCAAAGTCTTCATCTCCTCACGGGCCTTGGCGGCCTCGCCCAGCGACTTCTCAATGGCCTCCTCGCGGCTCTTCAGGCTCTTGAGAATCATCGGCCAGCCGAACTTGATCAGGATGAAGGCCAATATGCCGAACGACACGAGCATCCACACAAAGGTGCCCAGGCCGGGATTTATCAATGGATTGTTCATCAGTGTTTAGTGTTCAGTGAAACCGTTTTCCTTTCAAAGGGGACGGCCAATCGCCGTCCCCATGAGTGGTTGGAGTGTGTTACTTGAGGACAACCAGCAAGCAGCACACGACAGCGAAGAAGGCGACGCCTTCCACCAGGGCGGCCGCGATAATCATCGTCGAGCGGATGTCGCCACCGGCCTCAGGCTGACGGGCCATACCCTCCATGGCGCCCTGGCCGATCTTGCCGATACCCAGACCGGCACCGATGGTGGCCAGACCCGCGCCGATGGCGGCTCCCAGATAACCCGTGGCAATGCCTGCCACAGCCTGCAATGCAATCAGTAATGTTGTCATAATGCTTTTTATTTATGTGTGTTAAACGTTTCTCTTTCCATTCCTTGCCGTCCCGTGGAACCTGTGTGCACACTACGGCAAATCGAATGCAAAGATAAGCATTTTTTCCGAATTAAATGTTAAATCCCCTTTTTTTTCTTCAATTCCATGAAAACCATACCTTAACAACAGAGGAGGGTTCCCGCCGCGGCGGGAACCCTCCTCCTTGCAGTCGTACTGCTTAGTGTTACTTGACAATCAGCTTGCGCACCGCGGCACCCTGCTCGCCCACAATGCGGACGAAGTAGGCACCCTGGGCGTAGCCCGTCAGATCGATGGTCATCTCTGTGCTCTCCACCTTCCATTCTCCGCTCTTGCGCCCGTTCAGGTCAACCAGCGTCACCGTGGCGCCCGTCTCGAGGCCGGCGATGGTCACCTGCGTGCTGGCGGGGTTCGGGTAGAGCACCACATCGCTGCCAAAGACATCGTTGATGCCCTCGCCACTGCCGGCGGCGGTGGTGAACTGGAACTTCTCGGTCCAGTCGGAAGTGACACCGTCGGCACACATGGCGCGCACATACACGTCATACTGTGTCTCCTCGTCCAGGTTGGTGAGGGTGGCCGTGGTGGTGTTCTCCACCACAATCACCGCGCCCGTGCTGGTGCTGATATCCACACCGTAGCGCACCTCGTACTTCGAGGCCGTGCCGGCCCAGGTGATGAAGGCACTGTTGGCCGTCACGTTGGGAGCCTGCACGTTGGTCGGCATACTGCAGCTGAGCGGCGTCAGATGCACGGTGTCGCTCCAGTCGCTGTAGTTATCCGTTCCGCAGACGGCACGCACCATCAAGGCGTAGGTGATGTCGGAGTAAAGGCCCGTGAGGGTCAGCGTGGTGGCGTCATTGACGGCGATGGTGTCAAGGTTGCCGTTGGTGGTGTTGAGCACACTCACCTCGAAGGCGTTCTGACCCTGCTCGCCGACAATCCAGCCAATCGAACCGCCGTCGAAGGTGGTGTTGGTCACTGTCAGGCCACTGGGAGCGTAGCACGGATGCTCGGCCGTAGTGACCGTCACCGCGGCCCAGTCGCTGTAGCTGTTCTCACCGCAGACGGCGCGGACTCCGAGAACATAGTCGGTACCGGGCTGCAGGTTACTGAAGGTGTAGGTGTTGCCTGTGACACCGGTGCCGGCGGTGGGTTCCACCCAGGTACCCTGCACCATTGCCACCTCATAGCTGGCTGCATTGGTGGGGGTCCAGGTCAGTGTGGCCGTCGTCTCCGTGGTGGTGTCATAGACAATCTCCGGAGCATTGCATACCGTGCTGACACCGCAGTCGATGAGTTTCATCACGACACGGTACTGGTAGCGGGTCTTGGTGCCGGCAGAATTTGGAATGTTGTTGATGTCAGGATTATCACTGTCACTGTAGAAGGCGAAGGTCTTGTACTGCGAAGTGGATGTGGACTTGAAAGTGTAGCTGGAGCCATCATACTGGCCCGAGTTGTCATCGACAATGACCATCAGGTTGCCGCTTCCGCTATAGTGGAAGGCCGTATCGAGTGCGAAGTAATTCCATCCTTGGCTGCAGTTCAGCGGACCATGATAGACTTTGAGAGCCGTGGCCGTGTTGAGCGGCTCGGCATCAGAAGCAGTGGTACCGGCAAACTCACTCTTGGTCGTGGGCTGTATCCAGATATCGACATTGGTCTTCTTGGTCATTGCCGTTGCATAGTTGTAGTAGTAGCCTATCGTAGTAATGTCAGAGATACCCGTCAACTCGGTGCTGTCAATGATAGTCTCGGTGAGGGTGTTTTTCCAAAGGTTGTTGACTGGCGAAGCGTAAGTTGTCGTCGTGCTGGTCTCGTCACCGATAGTGGCCACGCCCGCATTCGGGCAGAGGGCCGTGGTAAAGGTGGCATAACTGCTCCAGTAGCTGACAGTAGTGTCATCGCATATCTTCCTCACCCATACATTGTACGTAGTGTTGGAAGTCATGCCGGTAATGACGGCGGAAAGACCCGTCACCGTGTCAAAGAGGTCGGTGCCTGTGGTGCCCGCCGGACGGTAGTCAACCACATAAGTAGCTGCCGTGTCACCCAACCAGTGCACGGTGGCAAAGGTGGAGTAGATGGCATCGACCGTCACGCTGTCCGGGCGCTCACAGGTCTGCATCGTGATAGTGATATCGTCGATGGCGGGGGCTATATTGAGATAGGCCGTGTCAGCCGACACTGCGTTGTTGAAGTGCAGGAAAGCCACACGATGCACACCGGAGATATTGTCAAAGAGCACAGTGTGCGTACCCCAGGTCGTGTCGCGACGGGCATGTACAACGCCGAAGTGACCCCACGGACTCTCCAAATAGGTACTGGAGGCAACAGGGATGTCGGCCGGGTCTTCCAACAGCACCGTGACACCGTCGTAGTTGCCGGTGTTATGGCCACCGCCGTGGTAGCGGAAGGTCACAGCATAACTGTGAGGCACCGGACCGAAGTCGATGTCGCGGTAGGCTGCGCTGTTGGTCACCTGTGCACGCAACCACGAATTGGTGGATCCGTTGTCGGCGCTCAGGTACATGACGTTGGTGGTATCGCCCGCAGCCATCGTACCACGATACCACTTCGCGTTGTTGTTGCTGATGGTCTGCCAGTTCTGCCATTCGGCGGCATCCTCGAAGTTGTAGGTGTAAGGCACCGTGGCGGGCACCATGGCAGTACTGAAGCGGTAGGTTGTACGACTCCAGTCGCTCTGCTGGCCACCGGCACAGATGGGGGCCACCTTGTACTTATAAATAGTGTTGGGCGTCAAGCCGGTCAGCACAAACGGGTTGCTGTTGGCCGTCACCGTGTTCCAGTTGTTGCTGGTGTCGAGGGCATAGGCCACCTCCCACTGCGTCGAGCCGATGGTGTCGGTCCAACCCAGCACCACGCTGTTCTGCGTGGCATCCTCGGCCGTGAGGTCGAAAGCACGCGGGCAGGCAGGAATGTAGCCAACATAGATGTCATCTACATGGAAGTAGTTGTAACTGTAGGTCGCTGTTCCATACAGCGGGGGCACTGGAGCATACAGGGCGATGTGGCCACCTGTCCCTGTATAGCCGCTGAAATCGACAGAGATTTCATGTATCGACGACGCGGCAGCAGTCTTCAGATCAATAGTATCCACCGCTGTAAAGGTGTTGATATTGGCAGGGTTGGTCATCACTCCGACCACCACTAACGAGGTGTAATAGTCGGTTGCCGTACTGTAGCGACGCATCTTGAACGACAATTCCAATGTATTGATCGGTGCGCTGAACTCCGGCAAAGCAGCATAGCAGTAGTAGGCTGTCGAAGAGGATGTTGATGGATGGTAGCCGTAGAAGTAGAGACTCTTGGCACCGGAAACAACCGTAGTGCTGGGATAGGGATAGGCGGTTGAGTTGTTCGTTCCTTTTGTCCAGCAGGGGTGGATGGGACTCGTAGATGTGGCAACATAGTTCTCGAAGTCCTCGAAGTAAGGCACCGGGAAGATGCCACATTCGGTATAGAAGGAGGTGGCAAACGACCATTCGCCGATGTCGGTGGCCGAGCAGATGGCGCGCACATACACATCGTAGGCGGTACCTAATGCCAAGCCCGTCAAGACCACGCTGTCCACCACGCTGGTCACCGTAGTGCCGTTGCCCTGCACGAAGCCTGCAGGGCCGTACTCTATCTCGAAGTTCGTGGCGGTATGGTTCCAGTGAACCGTGGCAGTGTTCTGACCGATATTGTTCACCGTCACATTGGTGGGACGCGGGCAGGTGGGAATCACATCCACCGTGATGTCGTCGATGACGGCATAGTTGGCGGCCGAGTCATGCAGCGTGAAGGCGATACAGCCCTCAGGTCCGGTGTAGCCGCTGAAGTCAATCTCAAAGGCCTCCCATGTGCTGACTGTCGATACATTGACCCGTTGGTAGCGGGTGAAGGTGGTGAAGTCGTTGGGGTCGGTCATGACGCCCACCCAAATCTTGCCATAGTTGGCCGAAGTCTTGTAGGCGTAGAAGTTCATCATCAGGTGTTTCACCGAGTCGGCCATCATCGGCAAGGCGGCATAACAGTAGTAGGTCGCGGTGCCATACATATAAAGTCCGTTGGGGGCCGAATGTTTGTTGGTGGTGTAGAGGTAAGGATAGGCGGTGGAATAGTTGGTGCCCTTTCGCCAGCAGGGCGACATCGTCTGGCCGGCAGCGGCAGTGGTAGAGGCAGGATAACTGTCAAAATTCTCGGTGTAGGGCAGGCTCTGCAGCGTGCAATTGGTGGTCAGGCTGCCTTCCACGCTCCACTCCGAGCTCTCGGTGGCCGAACAGAGACTCCTCACATAGTAGTAGTAGGTGGTGTTGGGGTTCAGGCCCGTGATGGTAATCGTGTCGTCGGCCACGGTGTAGGTGGTGAAACCGGTAGCCGAATCAGGGTCAATCGATGTCGTGCTGACAGCCACCTCATAGTTCGCGGCAGTGCCGTGCCACGCCAAGGTCATCGTTGTGTCGGCGATTTCCACCACTGCCACCTCGGTAGGACGGGCACAGGGAGGAATCTCCGTGCAGATATCAAAGATGACATTCGGACGGTAAGTACCACCGGTGGCCGTCTGATTCGCCGTCGAGGCAGAACTGCGGTAGCCATAGCAGTTATATTTGTTGGCATAGTTGGTATAGTAGAACGTGACATTGGCACTGGCTATGGTGTCGCGGGCGAAGGTGATGCGCAGGTTGCTGTTTCCGCTATAGGTAAAGGCGCTGTCGAAGGGTATCTCCACCCAGCTGTTCGCCGTGGCCACGATGTTGCCGCTATAAACCAGCGTCATCGTGTTGCGGTTCATCGTGTCGTTGGAGGCCGTGCTGCCATATTGCGCAAGCGGGCTCTCGGCCATGTAAATCTTGGCCTTGCGGACGGTGCCGCCCGTCGAGCCCACATGCAATTTGATGCCGTTGATGCGGTTGTTCGTCTGCAAGCCCATTTCGTTAAGTTCCTGGGCAGTAAAGATGGCACTGCTGTATCCCTGATAGTAGGAAGAATAGCTGTAGAAGGTATATGAATAACCGGAAGAGGTACCGTCACCGATGGTGTCAACAATATTGATCGAGTTCGGACCGCAATCAAGGGCCGTGCGCACAACAAGCGGTTCAGTCACCATGCTGGTGTCACCATCGCCACAAATTGCACGAACCACAAAGGTGTAGTTGGTCACGGGATTCAAGCCGGTGGCCGAGTAGCTGTTGGTACTAACAGGTATCCAGGCTCCATTATTGAGTTTTACCTCCCACGAAGCCTCGGTGCCATGTTCGGTCCACGAGTAGTCAATCTGATAAGCTCCCACCGAGTCGGCCGTCACGTTAGTCGGGGCCGGGCAGGTAATCTTCCATACATGGACATTATCAACCGTGGCTGGAGGCATGGTTCCCACTGATAAATCGTTGCGCCACAGGAACACAAGTTTATAGAGTCCTGTCTGCCCTGCACCGACATGGCAGATGGTCTCGTTGTTCGTCCATGTTCCATTGAGGTTCAGTTTGACTGCATTGTTATAGTTACCCACATTGAGCCAACCTTCCGGCGTGGCGGTAGCGGTGATACCGTTCAAGTTAGCCGGGGTGATGGTCACGTCGTTGGGAACAACGAATGCTCGCAGGTAATCCAAAGTACTCTCACCCTGAGCGCGCCAGTCGAAACTGACCACATAGTCGCCAGTGTCGGGCACCTCCAGCAGACGGAAAGCATAGACAATACTGGCAGCGGTAATATTGTAGTTGGGCGAAGAGCCGTTGTCGCTGATGAAGAGGGCACGGCTGCCGCTCACAGTGGCATCCCCATGGTTGCCTATCATCCAACGGTTGGTCTGGTCGGCATTGAGAAACACCCATCCACTATCCTGCTCGGCTTCGAAGCCTGTGTAGTAGGGCAGCGTGGCAGGGACGGAATTGGTCTGGAAACGGAAACTGGTCGGTTCCGACACATCGCCACCGCAGTTGGCGCTGACATAGACGTCATACTCCGTGTTGACATCAAGGTTGCTCAAGATGATGCTGGTATTGTTAGTCGTCTCCACCATGCCCTCGCCGAGGGTAAATCCGCGGGGACCGTACTCCACCGTCCAGCTGCTCGGGTTGGGCGTTCGCGGGTCGGGCGTCCACGAAAGGGTCGCCTCGTCGGTACTCACCGCGTCGAGCACCACGGCCGACGGCCAGTAGCAGGACGGAATCTGCCTCAGAACCACGTCGTCAACATAGACCGTATTGTAATTGTAAGTAGTCACGTTGGCGGGCACCTCGGCATAGAACACCACATATTTGCCCGTACCGGTATAGTCGGCAAAACTCACCTCGGCGCTGTGCACCGAAGAGGCAGCACCAGTCGAGAAATCAAGCGTGTCAACAGGAACAAAGGTAGGACCCACACCCGCCGTTTCAGCCACACCGACCACCAGCCGGCAAGTGTACGTATAAGTGGTGGTGTTGGTCACTGACGTACCGCGTTTGACACCAAAGTTCACCATCAAATCGCTCATCTCCATGTTCTCGTCGATGGGTGGCAGTGCCGCCCAGCAACCATAACTGGCAGAACTGCTCTTACCTGAATAGAAATAAAGGCCGCGACTGCCATTGATGGCGGCCGAGCTGTAGGGATATGGGTAATTTGTGGTGGTGCCGGAGCCCACGAGGTTCTTATCCCAGCAGCCGTTGATGGGGTTGGCGGCGCCTGTGCCGTAGGCCTCGAAGTCTTCGGTGTAGGGCAGGTCGTTCTGCGTGATAGCGGCACAACCTGCGGTGAAGCTGAAGGAGGCGAAGCCCAGCGTCGTGTCGCTGCCGCAGACGGTATAGACACGGCCCTCATAGGTGAAGCCTCCTTGCAGACCCGTCAGGTTGAACGTGGTGCCGTTCACTTCCAGCGTGTCCCAAGTCGTCCGGTTGGCCCTGTGCCACAGCACCATGAAGGTCGTGGCGTCGCTGTGCGTAATCTCGAGCGAAGCCGAGGTGGGAGTCAGCAGGGTGGTATCCACCGTCACCGCCGTCGGACGGAAACAGGTGGGCAGATAATCCACCGTGATGTCGTCGATATAGGTGTAGCAGGTCGCCGACCCCTTCGGGCAGAGGATGGCCAAGTAGGTGCCGGTGCCGGTGTAGGCGTTCAGCGGCACCTCAACAAACTCCCATGTCGTGGCAGCACTGACATGGCCGGTGGCGATGGTGTCGAAGGTGGTGATATCGTTCGGGTTGGTCATCACGCCCACGGCCCAGTATCCATAGGCATCGGTGGCGGTACGGTAGGCCCAGAACGAAAGCTGCAACTGGTCGATGTCCTCATCGAAGAGCGGCAGGGTCACATAACTGTAGGCACTGGTGGAAGCGTACATATAAAGGCCATACGTACCCGTGTGCTTGTTGGTACTGGAAGGATAGGGGTAGGCCGTGGTGGAGCCGCTCACATAACGGCCCATGCAGGGATTGAAGTTTCCAGAAGCGCCGGTAGCCGTGGCATCCTCGAAGCCATACGTCCAAGGCAGCGAATCGGTCTCGATTGGCGCACAGGGAGTAGCAAAACTCAGGGTACTGGTATTGCTGGTATCATCCACGCCACAATAGGCGCGCACTCGCAACGTGTATGAGGTTTGGGGCATCAGGTTGTCGAGATAGATGGACGTGCCGGTGTAGTATTCCCAATCGACCCCATCGAGGCTATAGAGATAACCCGACTCAGTGCCACTAGACAAAAGACCAACCGTAGCCTCGGTGGGATTGAGGTCGGACAAAGTGACGACAGGCGCCGGGCAGCTGATGACCGGCGCAGTGAAGGTATAGTAGCGGTTGGCATTGGGCCATGTGTTGGTAGCAATGGTCCCCGACTGACCCGCAGTGTAATGGGTGGCTACATGCGAAGCATTGATGAGCCAGATGTCGGTGGCATCGACACACATACCGCACTGACGCGTGACAGCAGGCAGGATAGGCGGCTGCGTGGCGGCATAGACAATCGTGATATTGCCATTGGGATAGAGATGCACCTGCCATTTGAGCAGCGAGTTGCGGGAAGTAGTGTTATAGGTCGATGTAGCAAACTCAATCACAAGCAACGAGTCGCCGGCAAGGTCAACCGTGTTGTACTTGCGCACATAACCCGAATCCGACAAGAATCCATCACAACCCATCACATTGATTTTCGGATTGTTGGTAATCGCATAGGTCGAACTGAACGGAGTGGAGTAATTGTTTGTGCCAGTGACGGTGTTACCCAAACGCAAGTTACCGTCGGAATTGACGGAGAACTTGGCATAAGTACCCGATGCAAACGGGAAGGCAAATCCGATGTCACATAGGGACGAGGCACCGTAGTCACCGGCGCCCGGCGTAATCAACGAGGGCTCCGTAGTCGGCACGGTAATCCATTTGTTGGCATCGGTGCCGGTACTAAACGTGTAGTCATTCAGCGTCAGCTGTGCCTTCGATGCCCATGGCAGCGACAAGGCCGCCAGAAGCATCAAAACAGATAGTAATTTTCTCATAATAACAGTTATTTAAATATTAATATTTCAATCCGTTGCATCGAAAACAGGCATCCCTGCCCTTTCCGAAACACTACCGCAAAAGTAGGAAATCAATTCCACTTTTGCAACTTTTTTTCTTTTTTTAACATTTAAACGGCTGCCTCGCGCGTCTTTCTTTAATATAAAATGCACACTAATTCCCAGCGAGTTGCATTTTCCATACCCCCATAACCGCCTGATACTAAGCCTTGAATCCATTATGACCTAGTATTGACCTAGTATTGACCTAGTATTGACCTAGTATTGACCTAGTATTGACTATATAGAAAGTACTAAGTCATTACCCCGTCACACTTGAGTCATACTATAGGCAAACTTGAGTCATTCTTTAGGCAAACGGGAGGAGAACCTAAGGTGAAAGGTTGATATGTTGATACGTTGATAGGTTGTCGGCTAGCCGACGGCACTAAACACTAAACACTAAACACTGACCACTTATCAACAATCCATTGGGTATTTCTTTTCCGTCGCGGGTCATCCTATGTAAAAAAATATCTGTATTTTTGCACCGAGTTTGTAACACCCTCTCCGCCATGGAACAACACCGCACCCTGAAAGTCGATGGACGCACCGTCCACTACCGCGACGAAGGTCGTGACAACACGCAAACCCTTGTCCTGCTGCACGGTCTGCTGCAGAACCTCGATGTATGGAGCTCCTATGTGCTGAGCTATATGCACCGCCTCCGCGTGATCACCATCGACCTCCCGGGCCACGGTCTGACCGACACTTTCTGCGACGTGCACACCACCGACTTCATGGCCCGCATCGTCAAGGAGGTGCTCAACGCCTGCGGCGTGGAGCACTGCGTCATGGCCGGCCACTCCCTGGGCGGCTATGTGGCGCTGGCCTTCGCCGAGAAGTATCCCTTCTCGCTCCGCGGACTGGGACTCATCAACTCGCACGCCATGGCCGACAACGACGCCCACCGCGCCGCCCGTGAGGAGGTGTGCCGCAAGGTGGAGGTGAACCGCGCCGGATACATCCTCGACTTCATCCCCTCGCTCTTCGACGACAGCCGCCGCGCGGCCCTCAGCAAGGATATCAAGGACCTCACCGACCAGTGCCTCGAGACCACCGCAGCCTCCATCATCGCCGCCCAGCGCGGCATGGCCCAGCGCCCGTCGCGCATCGGCGTGTTGCAGCAATTGGACGTGCCCGTCTATTTCATCTATGGAAAGAACGACCCCCGCATCCCCGTCGAGCTGGCCCTCACCCAGACCCTCCTGCCGCGTCGGGCCGAGGTGCTGCTGATGGACGACGTGGCGCACATGGCCTTCATCGAGGAGCGCGAGTACGTCAAACCCCGCCTGCTCAACTTCGTGGCAGGATGCTATTGAGCTGTGACCTGTGACCTGTGATCTGTAATTAGTGGCCACTGAACGGTGGCCACTCTATAACCTATAACCTTTACTCCCTGAACTTGACGCTCACGGCATCGGTGCCGGCAAGGCCGACACGCACGTTGCCGTAGGCCGAGATGATGACCCGCGAGAGTTCGACGCCGCTGGCGGCGAGGTAGTCGCGCAGCACATCGCCCCGTCGGAGCGAGAGACGGTAGCAGTCCTTGGTGTCGCCACCCGAGACATCCACGCTGAGTTCCACCACGGCGTCGCCCTGCTGACGCAGGAAGGCGGCCAGCTGGTCGAGCTGGAGGCGTGCCACGGGCAGCAGATCGGCCGTGGAGTCGGCGAAGCCCACCGCCACAAGCGGCAGCGACTTGTCGGAGGCCACGAGCTGACGCAGGGTATAGCCTTGCAGGCTGACCCCTTGGGTCTGGGTGGCATCGACCGGCACGGCGGGCACGAAGAGGCTGCCGGCATCGGCCAGCACCACCTGACGGCCCTGCTTGCCGACGCTGACGGTCACATGGGAGGCGGTGCCGCCGTACTCCGTCGTCTGGGTGACGGTCTGACGGTCGAGGTCGGCCACACGGACGCGGAAGAGGTAGGACTCCAGCCCTTCGACGCCGAGACTGCAGGCGCTGTAGGGCACCGTGGCGTTGTGCCAGGCGGCGAAGGAGAAGAGCTGCGACAGCGGTGTGCCGAGGGGACGGTAGGTCTCGGCGGCGAGGTAGAGACGGCTCTCGTCGGGAGTGAAGGCCAGGGAGGTCTCGCGCAGGGGCGAGTTGATTTCTCGGCCCGCGTTGCGCGGAGTGCTCCACGAGGTCCAGTTGTCGGTCGAGGTGCGTTCGGCCACCATCACGTCGCCGTAGCCCAGGCCGTGGCCGTCGCTGACGAAGTAGAGGGTCTTCATGTTGCGGCTCATCAGGGGGCTGCGCTCGCAGTAGGCTGTATTGATGCCGAAGCCGAGATTGACGGGGGTGCCCCAGTGGCCGTTGCTGTAGGGAATCATCCAGAGGTCGGTAGCCAGGGCGGTGTCGCCGTGGAAGTTGGACCCCGAGGGTTGCAGGTTGTGGCCGCCCGGCCGGTCGGAGGCGAGCAAGAGGCCGCTGCCGTCGGGCAGGAAGCAGGCGTCGGTCTCGACGTAGTCGGTATTGACGGGATAGGGCGGCAAGTCGCTGAGGCGCCAGCCGTCGCCGTCGCGTTCGGCCATCCAGATGTCGCCGTTGCTGCCGAGGAGCATGCGTCCGTCGGGGCAGAAGCCGAAGAGGACGAGGTCGGCCTCGGTGTTGGTGAAGGTCACGGTGCCGGCAGGGCGCCATACATGGCCCTGCTTCACGGCACGGCAGACGCTGTGGCGTCCGTCGGGCAGGAGACGGGTGTAGTAGAGGCTGCCGTCGGCGGGACAGACGGCGGGATGGAGCAGCGTCACCGTGTCGGAGAGCTCACGCCGCAAGGCACGGCCCGCGTTGGGGGTGGCGAGCAGCCGCAGCAGCTGCTCGTACTGGCTCTGCCACTGGTTGTCGAAACATATCTCGGACTCGCGTACACGTTCGATGGCGGCGGCGTAGTTGCGGTTGGCCATAGGCACCTGCAGCATGCGCTGCAACGGCACCATGGCGATGCCCTTGCCCATGAACTGACGCACGTAGTCGGTGTAGCGCAGACGGAGGGTGTCGTTGTATGGCACGTAGAGGAGAACGGTGTCTATCCGTTCGGCCATGTCGAGGTCGTTCTCGAGGGCGTGGGAATAGGGGAAGTCGGGATTCTGCTCGATGAAGAGCTGTATCGGGGCTCCGTTGCCTTCGGCCGACACCCAGGAGTAGTAGCGGCCATAGACAGCGTTGTAGTAGGGGTCGAGGGGATAGCGGCTGACATAGAGGCGGGCCGCTTCGACATCGTGACGGTCGTCGATCAAGGCACGCAGACGCTCCAGGGCGTCGTCGGCCAACGCCAGGTCGGCGTTGGAGTCGGCGAAGTTGGCCAGCTCGAGGGCGATGGTGCGGCGCTCGAAGTCGAGGGCCGTCAGGGCGTCGAGACGCTCACGGGCCAGCCGGCTCTCGTTGCTGGTGGGGTAGCGGTTGAGGTAGCGGAGGAAGGCCTCCTTGGTGCCCTGCTCCGAGGCTTCGGCGAAGGCCTTGCGGCTCTTGTAGCGCTCCCCCTCTTGGGCCATGGCGGCACTCTGCGGGAAGCGGGCCGTGACGGCATCCACCTCGGCGTCGGTGGCGGCGCCGGCGAAGAGCGACGGGGCCGCCTCGCGGAGGCGGTCTTCCATGTAGCCGGCTTCGGTGGTGCCCGGATAATCCACGGCGAAACGGTACCACGCCTCGGGGGTGCCCGAGGCCACCGCCTCGTCATAGACCCGGCGGATGCGGAGCTGGCGCAGTTGACGCATCAGGTCGGCATCGCCGTCGAAGGCCTCCAGGTAGGCGTCGATCTCGGCCAGGCTCATGTCGTTGCGGATAGCGACGGCATTGCGGGCCGCCGCAGTCACCGCCTGTTTCAACTGACGCAGGGCGGTGAGGTCGATGCCTTTGCGGCCCAGACGGGTCAGCTCCTTGATCTTGTTCTTCTCCAGCAGGTAGATATGACGCTCCTCAGCACGGCGGGCATAGGTCATGGCCTGTGCCAGGTCGCGCATGGGATGGGAGTTGTCGAAATAGAACTGCGCCATGTTGTAGAGGGCCTCGACGTTATCGGGATGCTTGGCATAGGCGCTGCTGACCTCGGCAAAGCGTGTGGCATAGTCGCTGGGCAAGGATTGCGACAGGGCCGCCGCCGAGAGCATGGTCACGAAAAGGATGGAGGCAAGGCGTTTCACTGGCGGAATTTATTTGATGGTGCTCAGCACGGCGCTGAACTTGCTTTTCATCTGCTCCCACGTGCCACGGGAGGTCTCGAGGCGGAACTCGACCACCGTGCGGCGGTCTTTGAAGTAAGTCATCAGGAAGCGGTAGTCGCGGCCGTCGCCGGGACTGGTGTAGATGCCCTCGTAGCCCAGGCCGCCGTTCTTGGGCAGGCCGAGCCCCTTGGTGTATTCGTTGAGCGACTGGAAGGGCTGCTTGAGGTAGCGGTCATAGGCCAGCTGATAGATATCGCCGCTGTAGTTCTCACGGACATAGATGCGCAGGAAGGGCACGGCGGTGTCGCCGTCGGCCTCGAGCACCGGCTGGCCGATGTAGCTGTAGAGATAGACGTTGGCTCCGTCGTCGAGTTTGAAGTTGCGGACATACTGCCACTCTTTGTCTCCGACTTGGAAGCTGACCGAGGTGCCGGGGATGGTGAGCTGGGCCTGCAAGGCCGGAGCCAGGAACAGAGAAACCAGGAATGCCGCCGAAGCGAGCCATGTGCGTATCTTCATGGGATTCTTCATTTTGTTATTCGTTCGTTGTAAAACGCTATGAGTCGGGATGCCAACCGGCCAC
Source organism: Bacteroidales bacterium (assembly GCA_017960605.1). Taxonomy (GTDB): domain Bacteria; phylum Bacteroidota; class Bacteroidia; order Bacteroidales; family P3; genus Colimorpha. Next base: position 25,236 of record JAGCYV010000024.1, read on the forward strand.
GGTCGTAGTGATCCGCCACCAGACGGGCGGCGGCCTCCCCCACCCTGCGGCAGTAGGAGGCGTCGGAAAGGAGTCGCTTGATTTGACGGGCGAAGTCGGCGGGGGAGTCGGCGATGAGCAGGTTCTCGCCGTCGGTGTAGTCGATGCCGGCGGCACCCATGGTGGTGGTCACCACAGCCTTGCCGGCCGCCATCGCCTCGATGATCTTCACACGGATGCCGCTGCCGCTGAGCAAGGGTACCACGTTGATCTGCTTGTCGGCGATGAAGGCACGGGCATCGGGCACCTCGCCCACGACGGTGACACCCTCGAGGGAGGCCTGCATCCAGCGTTCGGGCATCTTGCGGCCTGCCAGGTAGAGCCGGGCCTGCGGCACCTCGCGGTGCACCACGGGCCACACCTTCTCCAGCAGCCACTCCACCCCTTCGCGGTTGGGAATCCAATCCATGGCACCGATGTGGTACAACGCCACTGGACACTGAACACTGGACACTGACCACTGGCCGATCTCCACTCCGAAGGGGACGACCGTCACCGGACGGCGGCAGCCGTTGGCCTTGAAGTAGTCGGCGTCGTTGCGGGTGATGCACACCACACCGTCATAGTCGTTGAGGTGTTCCAGCTCGTAGGCCCTCAGCGTCAAAGCCAGGTGCTTCATATACCACCGCTTCAGTCCGTGGGGCATGCTCGCCGCAACACGCTGCCAGATGAGGTGCTCCACATTATGGGCACGCAGGATCACCTTGGCCTCGGAGTACTTGCGTATCAGCGGCACGTATGGGGTGAGGAAGAGGCTCTCAACGTGCACCACGTCGAACCGTTCCTGCTGCAAAAGTTCCTTCAGTTTGGCGGCGAAAGCATTGCTGACATAGCGTTTCACGTGGTACGACTCGCCGCAGAGCATCGCTACACCGGCCGGCAGCAGCTTCACACCGAGGTCGATATACACCGACTCGATGTGCGTCGCCTCGCGGTAGGTGTCGGGTATCAGCTCCTGGAGGACGGGGTGCTTGTCGGTCTCCACCGCCAGCACACGCACCTCACAGCCCTCCTGCAGCAACCCCTGGGTGATGCTGTCCATAGCCATCGTGCCGCCATCGACAGGCGGATACGGGGGCTTGTTGCAGAGCTGTAGTACCTTCATTTTTTAATGTTTATTGGTTATCGGTTATTGGTTATTGGTTATTGAATCCCGACATGGCCCGTCTATAACCTATAACCCATAACCTATAACTTCTACTCCTTAGGCAGCGCCTTGAATCCGTAGCCAAGGATTTCGCTGCTCTCCATGATATTGACGAAGGCCTTGGGGTCGAGGCGGTGCAGGTTGCTCTTGAGCTTCACCATATCGGCACGGTCGAGGGTGACATAGATCATCTTGCGCTCGTTGCCCTGATAGAGGCCGGTGCCCACCAGCAGGGTGCCGCCGCGCCCCAGGTCGTTGAGGATATAGTCGCGCACGGCCTCCAGCTCGTCGGTGACGATGAACATGGTCTTGTAGCTCTTCATGCCATCGACCACCAGGTCGATAATCTTGCTCTCGATGAAGATGAGGATGATAGAGTAAATCGGGAGGCGGATGTCGCCGATGATGAGGGTGGTCAGCGAGATGAGGCTATCGACGATGAGCACCAGGGTGCCGAGGCTGATCTTGGTGTATTTGTGGATAATCATGCTGATGATGTCCGAGCCGCCACTCGTGGCACCGGCACGGAAGATGACGCCAATGGCCACGCCGTAAATCAGGCCCGCCACCACGGTGTTGAGGAACATATCGGGCTGGAAGTAACGCTCGATGTCGCCATCCATATAGGTCAGATAGCTGGTCAGGCTTTCGGCGCTGTCGAAGAGGCCGTCATGAATCAGCGGCTTGTAGCCCCAAGTGGTCTCCATGATGAAGGTGAACACCGGTATCAGGATGACCGAGATGATGGTTTTAAGGCCGAACTTAGGTCCCAGGATGATGGTGCCGATGATGAGCAGGGGAATATCCATGCAAATGCCCGCCACCGAAATCTTCCAACCCCACAGGGCGTTGAACACGTTGGCCAGACCATAGACGCCGCCGGGCGCCAGGTGGTAGGGGTTCACAAACATCACGTCGCCCACGGCGAACAAAGCGCTGCCAATCACCAGCAGACAGTAGGACCATACTTCTTTTTTCCAATCTTTCTTTTCCAGAGAATTAGTCATAAGATATTGAATGTTAGTTGTTATATTCTGTACTCACACCCGGGTGTAAATTGCAAAGATACACATTTTTTTATAATTACGCCCGATGATAAAAAAGGAGCCGGTCCTTCCAGACCGGCTCCCAAGAGCGACAAACGGGGCTCGAACCCGCGACCTGCGGCTTGGGAAGCCGCCGCTCTACCAACTGAGCTATTGTCGCAAAACAACCCTAATAACGACCCCTCTCCTCCTTTATTGTACTACCACAAAACATTTTTTTCATCTGTCCCTTTCACTCCCCCAGAAACAATCAATCTCTCTTCGACAAGATACTCAGAATCCTGATAAAAAGATTGATGACATCCAGATAGATATCCATCGCACAGTCGATGGCGTTGTCCAAAGTCTTGGGGAAGATCTGCGATTTGGCGATATCGTAGCCGATATAGCCCGAAAAGACAATCACGAAGAGCCAGTCGAACAGCATGCCGCGATAGCCCAAGAGGAACGTGGCCGCTATCTCGGCAAAAAGGCCTACAAGCAACGCCACGAAGAGCGTACGCCCCAAGCTGAGGAAGAAATTCGGAATCACCACCGCCAGCACCATCATCGTCAGGGTCACCATCGCGGTCAACACCATGGCTTTCACCACGATACCCGACGGCAAGCCCGGCACCGCCAACGCCAGCAGCAGCCCGATGGGCAGCACCACCAGGTTGTAGCCGATGAAACTCACCACGGGGTTGCTCGATTTGGCAGACAAGATGATACCCGTCAAACTGGGTATCGTATAGATGAGCAGCCATCCGAACCAGCCCACGCGGGACGCCAACTGCTGCAACGGAGCATAGAGGAAATAGACCATCACAGCATTGACGATCAAGCCATACACCAATGCGCCGCACAGCACCAGGTTGAACGACCGGGCCGACATACGGTCCTCGAGACCCGACTCCAAGCGCACTTGCTTGCGGTTCTCAATCGATTGTACAAGTGATGTTTCAGCCATAATATTCGAATTGTCCGTTTTCACTCGTCACCGTCACCTGCGCCTTCTCGGCGGCTTCCACTCGGCCGACGATGCGGGCATCGACATTGAAACTCTTGGATATCTCGATGATGCCGCGAGCCGTCGCCTCGTCGGTGTAGAGCTCCATACGGTGACCCATGTTGAACACCTTGTACATCTCCTGCCAGTCGGTACGGCTCTCCTCGTGAATCATCTTGAAGAGCGGCGGCACCGGGAACAGGTTGTCCTTGATGACGTGCAGGTTGTCAATGAAATGCAGCACCTTCGTCTGTGCTCCACCGCTGCAATGGATCATGCCGTCAATCTTGGGGCGGTACTCGTCCAGCACCTTGCGGATGATGGGTGCATAGGTACGGGTGGGCGAAAGCACCATGTGGCCGGCATCCACGCCCTCCACCTCAGTGGGGTCGGTCAGCAGCTTCGAGCCGCAGAACACCACGTCGTCGGGCAGGTCCTTATCGAAACACATCGGGTACTTCTCGGCATAGACGTGCGAGAACATATCGTGGCGGGCCGACGTCAATCCGTTGCTGCCCATACCTCCGTTGTAGGCCGTCTCGTAGGTCGCCTGACCATAGCTGGCGAGAGCCACAATCACGTTGCCGGCCTTGATATTCGCATTGTCAATCACATCCGCGCGGCGCATGCGGGCCGTCACCGTGCTATCCACGATGATGGTACGCACCAGATCGCCCACGTCGGCCGTCTCGCCGCCCGTCAGCACGATGTCGATACCCATGTCGCGCATCGTCTGGCAGAACTCCTCCGTGCCGTTGATGACCGCCGAAATCACCTCGCCCGGCACCAGCTGCTTGTTCCTTCCAATGGTGGAACTCAGCAAGATATGCTCCAGCGCACCCACACACAGCAGGTCGTCCGTGTTCATCACGATGGCATCCACCGCAATGCCCTTCCACACGCTCAAATCGCCCGTCTCACGCCAGTACATATAGGCCAGCGAACTCTTCGTGCCGGCGCCGTCGGCGTGCATGATGTTGCAATACTGTGCATCGCCACCCAGCAGGTCGGGGATAATCTTGCAGAAAGCCTTGGGATATAGGCCTTTGTCAATATTTTTGATGGCGTTGTGAACGTCCTCCTTCGATGCGGATACTCCGCGACGGTTATACTTGTCCATAGTCTCTATTTATACTACAAATCACTATCAATCACAGCAATGCCCATCCTCGGGCACCATTGCGACCGACTGCAAAGGTACGACTTTTTTTCATTCCTGCAAAACATAACACAAAAAAAGGCACACCCTTCGGGCATGCCTTTTTCCTTTCAGCTTTCGCCAAACGAATTAGTTGCACTCGGTCTTGGTGACAACACCCAACGTGGTCGAAGTGGTGTTCATGTCGGAGCACTTGGTGGCCTGAGTCTCAGTCGTGCTGGTCTGCACACCGCCTACGGTGGTGACGCAGGTGCAGGTCTTCTTGCAGCTCACGAAGCAAGCGGCAACGGCTACGATAGCGATAGCGGCGAGAACTTTTTTCATTGTTATTTGTGTTATTTTTTTGATGCAGGCCCTTCCTTTGTCTTCACTCCGGCTCTGTCGGGCGTCCTGCTTCTCCCGGCGGCTCCGAAGGGCTTTGAAACCAACTGCAAAGATACGCTAAAACCGCCACAAACCCCAAATACTTTCTTCCCTCATCCCCAACAAGGCGGCAGAATATTAATTATCAATAGATTATATTTTGTTAAAAAATCTTAACCACCTTCTATCCAATCCTCCAAACCCTCCTTGAGGCAATCCTCGCCCGCAAATTAGGGCATAGGGACCATCCAACCCATTAAACACATTAAACCCTTAAACCCCTTAAACAAGTGCGGCTCCGCCAAATGGCGGAGCCGCACCCTTCATATTCTATCGTCGCCTTATCTGCGGCGGCCGCCACCGTTACCGGAGCTACGGCGCTCACCACCGTTGCCACCTTCACGACGGCCGTGTCCGCGGTCGCCATCACGGCGTTCTCCACGTCCACCCTCGCGACGGGCGGGCTTCTCTTCCACATAACCCTCGGGCTTAGGGAGAAGAGCCTTGCGGCTGAGTTTGATCTTGCCGGTCTTGTCGTCAAAGGCGATGACCTTCACCTCGAACTCGTCGCCCTCCTGGATGAGGCCTTCGAGGGTCTCGGTGCGGCCCCACTGGTACTCGCTGATATGCATCAGGCCTTCCTTGCCGGGCAAAAACTCTAGGAAGGCGCCGAACTCGACAATCGAGACGACCTTGGCGGTATAGACGTCGCCCACCTCGGGGACGGTGCAGATGTCCTTGATCCACTTGAGGGCGGCGGCGATGTCGTCCTTGTTCTGCGAAGCGACATCAACAATGCCGAACTCGCCCTCTTCTTCGATGTTGATGATGGTGTTGGTCTCGGCCTGAATCTTCTGGATGACCTCGCCACCCTTGCCGATGACGGCACCGATGAAGTCTTTCGGAATCTTGATCTGCTCGATGCGGGGCACAAAGTCCTTATAGTCGGCACGGGGCTCGGGAATGGTCTCGAGAATCTTGCCGAGGATATGGAGACGACCCTGACGAGCCTGCTCCAAAGCCTTTGCGAGTACATCGTACGAGAGGCCATCGACCTTGATATCCATCTGGCAGGCGGTGATACCGTCGCGGGTGCCGCAGACCTTGAAGTCCATGTCGCCGAGGTGGTCCTCGTCGCCGAGGATGTCGCTCAGCACGGCCCACTTGTCACCCTTCGAGATGAGACCCATGGCGATACCGGCCACGGGCTTGCGCAGCTTGACGCCGGCATCCATCAGCGCCATGCAGCCGGCGCAGACGGTGGCCATAGAGCTGGAGCCATTGGATTCGAGGATGTCGCTGACCACGCGGATGGTGTAGGGGCACTCCTCCTCGGTG
>JAGCYV010000025.1 GCA_017960605.1 Bacteroidales bacterium
ACGTCTATCTGCGTGGCTTTGGCAGCTTCATCGTGAAGAAACGTGCTGAGACGAGCGGCCGTAACATCAGCAAGATCACCACCATCATCATCCCGGCTCACAACATCCCCGCTTTCAAGCCCGCCAAGACTTTCATGCAGGATGTGAAAAAGAAAGTGAAATAAGTTAAAGTCATTGAAAAATGCCTAACGGAAAGAAACATAAACGCCACAAAATGTCCACGCACAAGCGTAAAAAACGCCTGCGCAAGAACAGACATAAGAAGAAATAAGGTCTGAACGTGCCTTCCGGCACGAACGGATTGCCCCAAAAGGGTTTTCTTCGGGTTAAATTTCTAAAACAAATTACACACCAATCCGCAAGGGCTGGTATGTAATTTGTTTTATGTATAGGCCATAGGCTACCGACTCCCAATACTATTAATGGAAAAAGAACTCATCATATCACGCCAGGCGGATGGCGTGCAGATAGCCCTCACCGAGGATAAGCGTCTGGTGGAACTCCACAAGGAGCAGCCCGGCGGACAATTCTCGGTGGGCGACATTTACTTTGGCAAGGTCAAGAAAATCATGCAGGGCCTCAATGCCGCCTTCGTTGATATCGGAGGCGACAAGGAGGGGTTCATGCACTATCTCGATCTGGGACCCGACTATAACTCTGTCGATAAATACCTGCGGTTGGCCATGAATGGCGACAAAGGGGCCTCCACGCTTGCCAGCTTCAAGATTGAACCTATCCTGGAGAAGGTAGGCAATTTCGGCAATGTGCTGAAGGTGGGACAGCCCATCCTTGTGCAGGTGACCAAGGAACCCATCTCCACCAAAGGCCCCAAGGTGACCGGTGACATCAGTATCGCGGGACACTACCTGGTGCTTACCCCTTTCAGTAATAAGATATCCATCTCTCAGAAAATCAAAGGATCTGAGGAACGCAACCGTCTGCGTCGTCTGATGCAGAGTATTCGTCCGCAGAACTTCGGCGTCATCGTCCGCACGGTGGCCGAGGGCAGGAGTGTGGCTGAGCTCGATGCCGACCTGCGTCAGTTGATGGACAGCTGGAAGCAGATGACCGACAAACTCAAGCATGTAAGCGCTCCCTGCAAGGTGCATGCCGAACTCGACACCACGTCGGCTTTGCTTCGTGATGTGCTGACGGACGATTTCTCGAGCATCTATGTCGATGATGCCGCCCTCTGCGAGGAGGTGCGCCGTGTTGTCAAGGTGATGGCGCCCGGCAAGGAGGATATGGTCAAGCACTATAAGCTGGAGACTCCCATCTTCGAGCAGTTCGGCGTGCAACGCGACATACGCCGTGCTTTCGGACGCATCGTGACCATCCGCTCGGGGGTCTATCTCTATATCGAGCACACAGAGGCTATGCATGTCATTGACGTCAATAGCGGCAATCATATCAAATCCGGCAGCGGTCAGGAGGATACTGCTCTGCAGGTGAATATCGAGAGCGGTATCGAGATAGCCCGCCAGTTGCGCCTGCGCGACATGGGTGGCATTGTGATTATCGACTTTATCGACATGGACAAGGCCGAGAACCGCAAGAAACTGTTCGACGTGATGACGGAGGCTATGCGTCCCGACAAGGCACGCCATACGATACTGCCGCTGAGTAAGTTCGGTCTGATGCAGATTACCCGTCAGCGGGTACGTCCCGCCATGGAGGTCGATGTGCAGGAGAAGTGCCCCATGTGCGACGGTACCGGACATATCAAGCAGAGCCTGGTGGTGGTGGATGAAATCGAGTCTTCGCTGAGACATCTGGCCACAGCGCAGCAAGAGCGCCGACTGACCCTCGTCACGCATCCCTATATCTATGCCTACCTCACAAAGGGTTGGCTTAAGAGTCCATACCGTCGTTGGCAGCGAGCCTACCATGTGCGCCTCAAGATGAAACAATCTGAGAAGTACGGACTGTTGGAATTCAGGTTCTTCCACAGCAATGGCGATGAGATTCAAATGTAAGTGGCTGCTGCTGTTACTGAGTATGTGTGCTATTGGCGCACAGGCTCAGATACGTACTCGTGGCATCGATGTGTCCAAGTTCCAGGGTACGGTGAACTGGACCAAGGTGGCCAAGGATTCGACCATCAAGTTTGTCTATATCCGCGCCACCGAAGGTACGTCGATACAGGATGCCTACTACAAGACCAATCTGACGAAGGCCAAGAAGGCCGGTCTGCTGGTGGGGAGCTACCATGTGTATAGCAGCAAGACCACCGCATACCAGCAGATGGGCAATATGCGCAAGGTGATAAAAAAGAGCGAGCAGGACCTCGTCCCCGTGCTCGACATCGAGGGACACCATTCCGGCCGACTCTATATGGAGCGTGTCGATAAGTTGCTGGAACTCATGGAACGCGAGTACGGCGTGAAGCCCATGATTTACACCTCGGAGAAGGTCTATAAGACCCATTTCGCCACCAAGAAATACTCTAAGTACCATATCTTTATCGCCAACTACCGCGGCTATCCCACCACGAGGTTCACCCTGTGGCAATATACCGAGAAAGGCCACTGCAACGGAATCTCGGGCTTTGTGGATTTCAACCGATTCCACCGCAACCACAGCCTCAGCGACATCAAGATGCCCAAACCTAAGAAGAAAACTGCCACCACCGACAGCACCGCCACCGCTCCGGCGGCGAAATAGCAAAGGTTCCGGCTGCAAGATAACCCTGCATTTTCCTCCGCAAAAGAACGTGCGGAGGAATTTTTTTTTGCCAGTTTCATTTTTCTTTGTATCTTTGCACTTGCATTATGTGAACAATAGGCGGTACCTGAAAAGCCTGTAACAGAGTAGGGACAAACATCAAATGCCTTTCGCTATGGAAATGTTTAATTTCTCAAACGAAGCAATGCAGCAGCTCGACGCTATCCGTCGTTCGCTGAAGGCCGAAGAGCCCCAGACCGTGAACGCCGACAAGATGGCTCCTTGCACTGGCTGCTGGGGCGGCACCTGCTGCACCAACCCCATCACGGGCTGATGGTTGTATGGTGCGCCGCCCTTCAATGTGGCGCACCATTTTCTTTTCAATGATGAACCTTGACGACACATATCAATTGTCTCTTTTGCTTACGGAGCGGTGCAATCTGCGCTGCTCTTATTGCTATTGTGACAAACGGCAGCAGGCTGTGATGTCGTTTGATGTGGCTCGTCGGACCATTGACGAAACCGTCTCTGCAGGATGCAAAAAGCTGAGGCTGCTGCTGATGGGAGGCGAGCCCTTTATGGACTTCGACCTGCTGCGCCGGGTGGTGGAGTATGCACGGGACCATGTTGAGAATGTGCATATCAAGACGGTGAGCAACGGGACCTTGATTCATGGAGAGGTGCAGCAATGGCTGTATGAGAACAGGGATTCGGTCTTCGTTAGTGTAAGCCTCGACGGGGACCGTGAGAACCATAACCGGAACCGCTGTGGTTCATACGACAAAATAGATTTTCCGTTTTTCATTCGCACATATGGCAAAGAGGCAGAGGCCAGTATGGTGGCTTCGACGGAGAATCTCGACAGCTTGTGCCATAACGTGCAGCATGTTGAAGGGTTGGGTTTTAATGTGAAGTGTGTGCTGGCCGATGACGACAACTGGGATGCGGAACGCGACTGTCCCCGCTTGGCGGAACAACTGGATAGGCTTATCCAGTATTACCTGACGCATCCGGAGCGGAAACCGTTCACTATGTTGAGGGAGTCGCTGGGCAATGTGAATACCCAGATGAATATCGGCCATTGTCGGCCGTTTGTCAATATGCATTGTGTGGCCCCTGACGGACAACGTTATGCCTGCCACCGTTGCACCCCATATTATAACAATGGAGCCTGGCAGATTCTCGAAACCGATACCGTCAGTTCCGACGGCGGCATCATGGAGAGTTGCGCTTCCTGTGTGGCGCGGAATGTGTGTTGCGTATGTCCGGCTTTGGTGCATTCATTGCGTAACAACAAGCCGATGGCGGCCACCATGTGTCGCCTGTTCCGGGTGGTACACCGTGCAAACGCGGCATTCGTCGCACAGCTCTTCCTGTCCCATCCCGAACACCCATATATCAAATCAATGCAACATCCGGCCGAGATGATAGACGGCGCCAGATCCATTCTAACCCATCTTGCCTTATGAGAGATTCCCAAAAAGCAAAGACCATCTTTGTCATTATAACGACGAAATGCAACCTGCGTTGCACATATTGCTACGAGCGCGGCAAGGCAAAGGCCACTGCCAGCGTTGCGACAATGAAAGAGCGGCTGGCTGCGGAACTGGCGGATGCGAACTTTGACGGATTCGATGTGGTTTTTCATGGAGGAGAACCATTCTCGGCATTTGAGGTGCTGAAGGAGTTGTCGGAATGGGTGTGGAAAGAATATCCGAACCGGGATATCCGGTGCCTGATAACGACCAACGGCACACTGCTTACCGATGAGAGCCGACGTTGGCTGGAAGAGAACCACAACAAACTGTTAGTCACCCTTTCGCTTGACGGCGGTCGTGAAACTCACAACAAGAACCGCTGCAACTCGTTTGATTTGATAGACTTTGCCTTCTTCCGTCGCCACTGGCCCGAGTCGCGGGTCAAGATGACTATCGGCCCGGAATCGTTAGGGAAGATGTTCGACGATATACAGGAAATTATGGCTTTGGGCTTTCGGGTCAATCCGACTCTGGCGATGGAGGTGGATTGGAATATGGAGGAGGCTCCCGATGTGTTTTCCCGTGAGTTGGAGAAATTGGTGCAGTACTATATCGACCACCCCGAGATGGAACCTTGTCCCATGCTTTCGCTGACACCTGCCTTGTTGGCCTATCCCGAGAGAATACCCCACAACAAAGCCTGTGGGGCAGGTACGAACGTCGTGGCCTACGACGTGGCGGGAAACAAGTATCCCTGTCATTCTTTCATATCGGATTTTGCCATTCCGTATAATGCCCAAGAGGAGGAACGCCTTTTCTGTCGGTTGCATTCCGAAGACGGGTTGTCTCTTAGCCCGAAATGCAAAGACTGTCTGATATTTCCCCACTGTGAGCCGTGTTATGGGATGAACCAAAGCCGTCGGGGTGATATGGGGAGTTTCGACCCCGCTGTATGTGTGTTCAACAAGATAAAGGTCAAAGCGGCAGCCTCGATGTATGGGCGTATGTTGCTCGACGGACGGGGCTATTACCCGCTCCGCAATCTTGACGAGCAGCAGAAACATGATGTCATCCAGGGCATCATGAATGTTCAAAACCTGCTTTGAGGGAATAGAATTCCGTTCTTTTCCAGAATGCACCCGTGATGGAAAACGGGTGGGAGTGAGGTGTTTTCAGTGGTGAAGATTACTTTTTTGTTTATTATTGTAAAAAAAGTTGTATCTTTGCAGTTCAATTCATAGTGTAAAAACGATAAACTAACAATACGAATTACAATGCAAAAAAGTAAAGTAGGACTTGATTTTACGGAAGTTGAGCACGCGCGATCGGTGGCCAAGAAGATTGCCGGACAGGTGCAGGATTTCGTGGAAGACTACACTACTGTGGCAGTGGAGCGTACGCTCTGCCGCTTCCTCGGTATCGATGGAGTCGATGAAAACGAGGTGCCTATGCCCAATGTGGTGGTCGAGGAACTGAAGGCCAAAGGTGTGCTCGGCGAGGGCGTGATGTTCTATGTGGGCAACGCAATGGTTGAAACCGGCAAGAACCCGCAGGAGATTGCGGAGGCCATCGCTGCCGGAACGCTCGACATTACCAAACTTCCTGTGCATAGCAAAGCCGATATCGACAAGGCCCTGGAACCGGTCATCAACGCGACCATTGAGAAAGTGCGAGGCAACCGCCTCCGCCGCGAGAAGTATATTGCCACCATCGGCGAGGGCAGCAAGCCCTATCTTTACATTATCGTCGCCACAGGTAATATCTACGAGGACGTGGTGCAGGCCCAGGCAGGTGCCCGTCAAGGTGCCGACATCATCGCCGTTATCCGCACCACGGGCCAGTCGCTCCTCGACTATGTGCCCTACGGCGCCACCACCGAAGGCTTCGGCGGCACTTTCGCCACGCAGGAGAACTTCCGCATCATGCGCAAAGCCCTCGACGAAGTAGGCGAGGAGGTGGGACGTTATATCCGTCTTTGCAACTACTGTTCCGGCCTCTGCATGCCGGAGATTGCCGCCATGGGAGCCCTCGAAGGCCTCGACGTGATGCTCAACGACGCCCTCTACGGCATCCTTTTCCGTGACATCAACATGCAGCGTACGCTGATTGACCAGTACTTCAGCCGTATCATTAACGGCTTCGCGGGTGTTATCATCAACACCGGCGAGGACAACTACCTCACCACCGCCGACGCCTACGAAGAAGCTCATACCGTGCTGGCCTCGGACTTCATCAACGAGCAGTTGGCCTTCATGGCTGGCCTGCCCAGCGAGCAGCAGGGTCTCGGTCATGCTTTCGAGATGGACCCCATGCTTGAAAACGGATTCCTCTACGAGTTGGCACAGGCACAGATGCTCCGCGAGATATTCCCCAACGCACCGCTGAAGTATATGCCGCCTACCAAATTCATGACCGGCAACATCTTCCGCGGCCATATCCAGGATGCCCTGTTCAACATCATTGGCCAGTGGACTCATCAGGGCTTGCAGCTGCTCGGTATGCCCACCGAAGCCATCCACACCCCCTTCATGAGCGACCGCTACCTCTCCATCGAGAACGCCAAGTATATCTTCAACAACATGAAAGACATCGGCGAAGAGGTGGAGTTCAAGGAAGGCGGCATCATCAAGAGCCGCGCCCAGGAGGTGCTCCACAACGCCACCAAGCTCCTCGAGGCCATGGAGAGCGAAGGTCTCTTCACCGCATTGGAGAAGGGTATCTTCGCCAACGTGAAGCGCCCGAAGAACGGCGGCAAGGGCCTCGACGGCGTCACCTTGAAGGGTGAGCACT
>JAGCYV010000026.1 GCA_017960605.1 Bacteroidales bacterium
CATCTACAAGCAGTTCGACTCTATGCTGCGCCGTGGCTTCGAGGAGCTGCCTCCGCAGATGTCCGTCTATAATGCCTTCATCCAGGCCAACCTCGGTGTCGTCAAGGTGTACATCACCAAGCGTATGAAACTCAACGGCGGTGCCATCCTCGCACCTTATCAGATTACGCGTGGCAGCCTCCCCAGCATCAGCATGACCAAGAATAGCAACAACAAGTTGGTCAGCAGCATTGCCCTTGGCTCACTCACCATCAGCGCGACAACCACCGTGGCGCAATTCTCGCAAGCCGTCATTGACAACAACGCTTCGTTTCTCGAAGGCGACCAAATCACCTTCTTCCACGGCATCCAGACTGTCGATTCGGTGACGCGAACCCCTCGCGCCTCCATCACCGGCTATAAGGTGGTGTTGAGCACAGCCGACGACACGCCCCTTTGGAACGTCGTCAGTCAGTTGGGCTTCTCAGTAGCTGACAACAAACTCGCAACATCTGTCGAGATTACCAACGGCGCCGCCGTGTGGGTACATAGCCGCGAGGCCGTCGATGGCACATTGAAGGTCAGCACACAGTTCTTCTATGTCGAGAACTCCGCCCTTGCTACCTACCAGAGCAACTCGGCCATTATTGCCTCTGTCAACAGCTACGGTGGCATCAACTCCGCCGCTGTCTATCTCCAGCCCGAACTCAACAATACCACCACACCCTGACTGCCCCGTCAGGTCATCCGACTGCTCCTCGGAGGGCGACCCCTCGCCCTCCACAGCCACCGGATAATTCTTACGACCCAATAAATTTCAATTTTCAATTATCAATTCGTAAAGTGGAAGATTTAGAAATCACAACCCTCCCGACCGCCGACCCCGCGTCCATCCCCAAGCTCAACACCCTTGGCTATGACGCCGACGGCAACGCCGCGCAAGTCCGCCTTTCTGACTTGTCGCCACAGATCATCAAGGCCGCGAGCATTGATTTCTTGTCCGGCCTCTTCATCAGCCGACAGTCCTTCGTCGCCAACACTTCCGAGGTCTTTATCAACGGTCTCCGCTACACCCTCGGCAAGGACTACAAGGAGTTGTCCGACGGAACCAAGTCCGACGGACTCGAAATTCCCGGCATTGAGAGCGACGACGAAATCATCCTCAAAGCCATCCCAATCAATTAAAACCATTAAAAAGTAAAAGATTATGCAGAAACTCAAAGTTAAACAACTCGACGGCGTTGTATCGCCATCCGCATCAGATGACTGGTCATCTTTGACCGACCAGCTGGCCACCGCAGCCTCAACAAGTGAGAAAATCGACAATGCCGTCAGCAACGCCATAGGCGGCGCACTCCAGTCCGTCACTGGCGGAAGTGCCGAAACAGGCAAGTATGTCTCTGCCGTCACCAAAGAAGGCACCGCCGTCAAGGTCGTCAAGACAGCCCTCCCTGTCACAGGTGTCAACACCACCAACACCGCCGGTACTGGCACCACCACCAAGGCCATTGTAAGCCTCGCCCTCTCCAGCGGCAAGGTCGTGGCCACGGAGAAAAACATTGCCTTCCCCAACCCTCCTATCCTGACCACCGACAGCGTGGACTTCACCCCAGAAATCACCCTCACCAAATCGCCTTATGGCGAAAGTGCTGTAGGTGTCTTCGTCAACGGCCTGATGCAGTCACCCACCGACTACACCCTCTCTGATACCAAGCTCACCTTCAAAGATCCCTCCCACTACGCCAAAGGCGACACCGTCAACATCCTCTACCTCACCGCCGCCTAATCCCTGACTAACCCCGAGAGGGCAAGGGAAAGGATCCACCCCGGCCCTCTCTCCAAAACTCTATCGTATCTATCGCCTCTATCCATTCTATTGTTGCGTATGCTGCGACACCGTCGCAGCCCAAAGACGCCCATTAAACCCATTAGCCCCATCAAACCCACAAAGAAATGCGAACAATCACCGAAATCATCATCCATTGCACCGCCACTCGCCTCGATGCCATCTGCACCGTGGAGAGCATCCGTCACTACCATAAGAGCCTCGGCTGGCACGACATCGGCTACCATTATGTCATCTATCCCGATGGCAGCGTCCACTCAGGCCGTCCAGTCGAAGACGTTGGTGCCCATTGCCCTGGCCACAACGCCCACTCTATTGGCATCGCCTATGTCGGCGGCCTCGATGCCGACGGCCACGCCGCCGACACCCGCACCGAAGCCCAGTGCCTCGCCTTGCTCCAACTCGTCCGTGACCTGATGGAAGAGTACCCCATCACCTCTATCCACGGCCATAACGAGTTCTCCAACCGTGCCTGCCCCTGTTTCGACGTCCAGCAATGGTGCAAAGAAGTAGGATTGTGACGATAGCCCTGTAAGGGCGTCAGACCTTAACCGTGGGTGAAGCGCAGCGAAACCCACGGAAAAGAGAATCCTCCCTTCCTTTGAGCCCGACAGGGCGACACAATCACCGCGTCAGCGGGAATAATCTACAAGATTCACAAGATTTCTTGCGCCGTCAGGCGCATAGGAGAATATCAAGATTTACTGAAATATGAACAACCTTTGGAACATCATCCTATCCGTCCTAACCATCGTCGCCGGTGGCGGCTGGCTGTTCGACCGCCACCGCCATCGGCAGGAAGTCGAAAGCCTGAAGGCCGACAACCGACAAAAGGACATGAACCTGTCGAAAATGTACGTCGACGAGTTCAAAGAAAATATCGCCGATCCCCTGCGGCATGAAGTCAGGGAATTAAGAACCGAGATAACCCATTTAAGAAATGCGATACAGAAGATTAACGACTGCCCTCATAGCGACGCTTGCCCTGTTTACAGTGAGTTGCAGAAGCAGCAAGACCGTCACGCAGCAGACCCACAATGAAACCGTCCACGACACCGTGATTGAGACCGTCACCCTCACCCTCCACGACACCATTCGTGAAACCACCACTATCCTCGTCCAAACCAACGAGAATGGTGACACCACCCGCCTCACCACCAACCGCGACTGCGAGAAGATAACCTCTCGCGACCGCACCACCAACCACTCCCACCACCTCACCCAATCTGAAACCACCAGCACTACCAAGGAAACCACCCAAACCTCCCCCAGTAGCCCCATTCAACCCATCAACCCCAACTCCCCCATCAAACCCCTCCTAATCTCCTTCCTCCTCGGCCTCCTCCTTATCCCACTCTTCAAACTATTCCACCACCTAATAAACAGATAAGGATAGGCGTTTTTATGAAGAGATTTCCGCCCACATCCAAAAAAGGAACGGCGAGTCTAAATAACCGTTCGCCGTTTCTTTGCTCCCATAAATACCAAGATAGATATAATATAGAAAACAATTTATGGGTTTTGACTATGCTCTTTTATATAGTTTGACATTTTTTCAAATATTATTGGTGCCCAAAGCTTCATTTCACCTCTGTCTCCTAATTTCAATCCTTCGCCATGGATTGATTCAATAATTTCATTTTGTAATTCAATTGGCATTTCTCCAGAAATGTGTTTTGCCCATATTTGATTAAGGACATTACGTTCATATTCTATTTTACCCTTTACAAAAGATTGGATAATTGCTTTTTTCGCATCTACAAACGGCTCCATCGGGACAATACATCTGTTTTCGGCTTGAATACCTGTATTGCTCGTTGCTTCATCAAGGTATCCTTCCAAGCCCCAAAAATCATTAACATTACTGTCGATTCCTATAAATACTGCAGTATCTCCACAAATAAAAGCAGCACTATCATGCGTTTCATTTGTTTTAAAGTTAACAAAACCCGCATCGTTTGATAGGTATTCTGGACAATATAATATTTTGTATCTAAATGGCATTTTCTCCACAATAGTTTTTGTATCTATTCCAAGTTTTTTGTGCTCAAGATAAGAAAACAGATAGTTGCGCATACATTCCTCAACGTCAGGAGATAACCAATCACCTAAAACCTTTGTAATTGAAATTCTCCAAACAACTGACATCCAAAAGAAAAGTGAAATATCACCAGGAATATGTTTGCCACTTTTCAAGAATGAAGCGTAAGGAGATTCCAAATATTCGGCAAGAAGTTTTTCACATTGGGGACATAAATAATAGTCTTTTGCTAATGAATCAACCTTTAATTCATTAATTCGATCCTCATTTAGGCTCCCATCTCCGAACAATTCTTCATATTTGGTTGAGGGTAAGTCTCCTGTGTGAACTTTTTGTCTCGTGGCAGTCAAAGTGAATGCTATATCTTTGCCACGTTTGCCACTTCCATCATAGCTGAATATCCGTGCCCCCAGAAAACTGGGCACAATATGCGAGTTGGTTTGGGTGGCTTCAGCATTTTTACATAATAAACAATTATCCATATTTCCTTTTATTAAAAATAATGCAAAGATACAATGTTTTATTAAAATATACAAGAAGCAAAGTGAGATACTAATGATGACTAAGTTTTTTTCTTATGCATCCGAAACTGAATTAGTATCTTTGTATTCATAACAATACAGATGAGAAACAGATAGTGGTCCTAAATCTCACAATAATGAAGCCCCACGGGCAATATTTATTCAAAAATGGCGTTATCAATAAAGGATTTATAAATTGGTTTAATCAAAAAATGGCGTTATCAGAATTGGAATATTGATTTTATCAAAATGGCGTTATCAAATAGGAATGGGGATATTGATTTATAATGAATGGCAAAGAGAAAGGTCCCCGCTGGGGCCGTCCTCTGCTGTTGCCGATGCGGGACTAAACCGTCGGCATAGCCGTCGGTGCACCCCGCGTGTCGAGGATAAAAAACGGAAAGCTTCTTCTGGTTCCTATGCGCAGTTTGCCCACCCACGCTGCGGCGCCGAAGAATGCTCCTGGGGAGAAGGTAGAGAAAAGACCTTCCTCACTGCATTTAATTTTGATAATAAGGTGTTCGGTTCCCCTTCGGGGTGCCCCCAGGAGGCCGAAGAACTCTTCGTCGCCACCGAGCGTAACGCCAAGCTGCGCTACGAGGGCTACAAGAAACTCTCGGAGATGTAATATTCTCCACCCCAAGTCTGGAAGGTCGAGAGGCCTTCCAGACTTCAAAAAACAAAAAACAACAAGATGAGTGCATACACAACACCACTAGAACAAGACACACGTATCCTTATCGACACTAGTCTTGAAAATCTTGGCTGGAAATTATCGGGTCATGAAAAAAACGTTTTCATGGAGCAACCCAAAACCGAATCAGAACGACAACTATTAGATGGGAAACGGCCAGATTATGTCTTATATTCTAATGAGAGTGATAATCCATTAATTATTATTGAAGCGAAGAAGAAAGGAACCCGACTGGATGCGGCTCTCGAACAAGGTATATTTTATGCTCGAAAACTAAATGCACCACTTGTTTTTGCAACAGATGGAGTGTTTTGTAAAACATTCCATACTGGTGCCAACCGCCCTCCTATTTTGAATGGTGAAGAAATTGATGAGTTTATTCGAGAGACTTTGGCACTCAAGTACCTCAATACCTATGAAGTTAATACTGTTAGTACAAAAGTTCAATATGATAGAAAAGAGTTAATTAGGATATTTGATGAAGCCAATAATATGTTACGCGGAGAGGGTCTTCGTGCTGGTATTGAACGTTTCGGTGAATTCGCCAATATATTGTTCTTAAAACTCGTTAGTGAAAGTGAACAGGCGAAAAAAGAAAGTGGAATTAAATCAAATTTTGATAATGCATGTAGTTGGGATTGTATAAAGGGAATACCATTAAGTACTCGTATTGACTACATCAACAAAACAGTATATGAGAAACTAAACAATTTATATAAAACAGAAATCTTCACACCATTACAAATTAAGGATGCAAGTATCCTAAAAGAGATTATGGGGAAACTTGATCCACTTAATCTTACTGATGTTGATAGCGATGTCAAAGGTGATGCGTTTGAATATTTTCTCAAGGCATCAACTGCCACGAAAAATGATTTGGGAGAGTATTTCACCCCAAGGCATATCGTTAAGACAATGGTTCGTTTAGTTAATCCTACCATTGGAGAGAAAGTATATGACCCGTTTTGTGGAACAGGTGGTTTTTTGATAGAGTCTTTTCGTCATATTTACAATAATATGGCTCGAACAGAAACCAACTATAACATATTAAAAGAAAGCACAATTTATGGGAACGAGATTACAAACACGGCTCGAATCACAAAAATGAACATGATTCTTGCAGGTGATGGGCATAGCAATATCGAGATGAAAGATAGTCTTGCAAATCCAGTAGATGGGAATTCCACATTTTTGGATAAAGAGGGCAATTCGCATCATTATGGATACGATATTGTTCTTGCAAATATGCCATACTCTCAAAGAACAAAACATGGAGATTTATACGATATTTCTAGTACAAATGGGGATAGTATATGCGTGCAACATTGTATCAAAGCCATAAACAGTGCATCCCCAAATGGAAGAATGGCGATTGTAGTTCCAGAGGGTTTTCTTTTTAGAAAAGACTTAACCAGAACACGAGAATACCTCTTAAGTCACAGCGAACTCCAAAGTATTATTTCCTTGCCTCAAGGAGTCTTTTTGCCATATACTGGTGTTAAAACGGATATTATATATGCAATTAATGTAAACAAAAAGAATACTTCCCAAAAGAAAAAATATTTTTGGTACTTCGATGTAAAGAATGATGGATACACTCTTGACAATCACCGCAGGAAAATAGATACACCAAGTGATTTATCCAAATATGAAGAATTTAGAAAACTCGATTCTGACCAAAAGGATGATATGATAAATGTGGGATTTGAAATAATACCCATTGAAAAAGTAATAAAAAATTCAGCCATCTTAATTGGAGCCCAATATCGAGATACTAAAATTGATGGAAAGCAATTGAAATATGACAGGAAGTCACTAAAAGATTTATGCACAATCATATCCGGCCAATCGCCAACTAGTAATTGCTTGAATAATGAAGGTAATGGACTTCCATTCCACCAAGGCAGTACACATTTTGGAGAGTATCTTACAAATAGTTCTAATGTTTGGACAACAAAAGTAACAAAAAGAGCAGAAAAGGGAGATTTGCTATTGTCTGTTCGAGCACCTGTTGGTGCTGTAAACATTTGCAGTCAGGATATATGTATTGGGCGTGGTCTGATGGCGCTACAAACGTATCCATCGATAGATAGAAAATACCTTTTTTATATGTTAAAATATAAAGGAGGCCATTTATTACAAAAAAAATCAACCGGAAGTACATTTGAAGGTATCACTAGAAAAGAGGTTGAGGAACTACAAATTCCAATACCCTCAATCCAAAAACAAAGAGAAACAACAAAGGAACTTGATGCATTTTTAAATATTTTATTAGGTGCAAAAACAATAATAAAAAACTACAAGCCACAAATACATTATTATGAAGACGTAAAAATGGTCAAGGTTAAAAATCTATTTGAATCCATTTCAGATACGATTACGCCACAGTCATTATCTGGGAAAGTAACATTTGTTGGATTGGAAAATATTGAATCAAATACTGGTAAAATCATTGGAGATATCGAAAAAGAATCTGGCCAAATTAGAAGCACTAAAAGAATATTCAAAAAAGGAGATATTCTATTCGGGAAATTACGACCTGCATTAAACAAAATTGCATATGTAGATTTTGATGGAATATGCTCTACTGATATATTAGTACTTCGTCCTAAAAACGATGGAATAAGTTCCATTGTATATAGTATTCTTATGAGAACTCGAGAGTTCAACGAACTTGTTCTAAATGGTATAGAAGGAGGACAATTGCCAAGAGTTAGTGTACAATATTTATTAAATCTCCCAATCCAAGAAATACCTGTTGGTGAACAGGAAAAGATTGTGGAACAAGTTTTGATGGAACAAGCTTTAATTGAGCCTATGGAAAAATTGATTAATGTTTTTTCTGAGAAAATTGAGGACTGTGTTAATGAAATTTGGAAGGAATAATCATGATGGAAGAAATAGAATACACCATTGTTCCGCATCTCCAGGAAATATTAAACTATTTGCCAATCAATCCAGAGGACAAAGAAGATGTAAATGACTATATTAGAAATATTACAAATCTTATTGCAGTAAATTATAAATACGAGCAGTACCAATTTGCTTATTTTGGTGTGCATTTGCTTTATATGACCTACATATATTGCACTGCATGGAAAATAAGTCAAATTGAACCCGAACGTTATAAAGATGCCATCATTTTTGCACGTTCTTATATTGGAAGAGAAAAAGATCTGCAAATTGAAGATGCAGATTCAATTTTTAATTATAGTATTCTACCTGAGAAAGATATATCAAAAATATTTAGGATTATTGATTTAGACAATTCTCATGTTGAGAATGTGTGTAATCTGGTAGCTTACCGCAATGATATGGCTCATGCATCAGGCAAGATTGAGTTGGCAAATGACGAGACCTTTGAAATCAAAACAGGAAGTGTCCTCAATTCAATTGCTAACATTCATCAATGCATGAATAAACCCATTAGAAAATGGTTTGAGGGAGTACTAATAAGTTTCTGTAATAATGAATTTGAGGGCTACTCAAAACCAGAAGATCTTATTTCTGAATACATGGTTCAGTCATTCAAATTGTCAGCAAATGAATTATTGATTTGTAATAATATGAGCGTAAGTTCGTTGATAACAGAGCATCGTGGTTTCGAAAAGAAACTCAAGTCTTTTAAAAAAGATTTGAATATCTACTGTAAAAACGAAGGGTATATTGATTGAGATAATAATAGATTCTAACAAAACGTTGCACATTAACAAATACGAAAAACAGAATAATCACGTTATGAACAGCAGAAATATATATTAATATGATTATAGACTTTACTGTCTCAAATTTCCGATCAATAAAAGAGCCACAGACCATATCTTTCGAAGCGACGGAGGACCATCATCTGGAAGATTATTATGTTGTAGAGAAAGGTGGCTATCGTTTGTTGAAAGCTGCGACCATTATCGGTGCCAATGCTTCTGGCAAGACCAACATACTAAGAGCATATTCTATGTTCCCGGGACTGGTATTGCAACCAAGCGTTAATAAAAGCGACAAGTTCCCATACACAAAATTCGCATTAGATAGTGATTACGCAAATAAAGATTCTTCAATTATTGTGAATTTCTTATGCAATAATAGCAAATATCGCTATGAAATCATTTTCAACAACGATTTGATTGTGTATGAGAAACTGAATCGCACGCCATTCGGCATACACACTGACCATTTGGTGTTTGAGCGTAACACCAACAAAAAAACGATGCTGTCAAAGATCATGTTGGGCGACCAATATAAGAACAATCAAAAAGAGATAGACAAATTGACTACAAATCTGCTCCACAATCGTACTGTATTTGGTGCTTTTCAATGGAGCAACGTCAACCTGCCATGGATGTTGGAGATTGTTAGGTGGATTGCCTCATATTGTATGCCTATAATATCCAGTTCAAGTAATCTAAACTTAAAAGAATATACATCACGGAGTATTGATATTCACGCCATAACCAACGAACAAGTTTCGGCTCTACTGCAAAAAGCAGATGTTGGGATAAACGGTTTTACCACCAAGAAAGTGGATATTCCTGTATCCCCCTATTATGCAGCAGAATTGATTAACAGCAACCTTGTCTCTTTCGAAATGAAAGAACAACTTCGAAAAACATCTACGATGCCTGATGTTAAAGTCAAGATGATGCATAATAGCAATAAGGGGATGGTCGAATTTGATTTTGATGAGGAATCGCGCGGGACACAGCGATATTATGAATTGGCGGGAATACTACTTACACTCATTAACGGTTCCAAGATAGTTCCAATTGATGAGCTAGAGTACTCTATGCATCCGGACTTATATGAACATTTTCTAGTTACATTTCTTACTAATGCGAAAGAGTCACAAATAATCTATACGACACATATGCGCGAGTTCCTTTCAGACAGAAACTTGTACCGCGATGATTCCGTATGGATTGCACAAAAGGATAAATATGGAGCCACAGAAGTCTATTCCATTGCGGACTTTGACAAAGAAGAGTTAATGCAAATAGAAAACCGCTATGGCGCTTATCGCTCTGGCCGCCTAGGTGGTATTCCTCATCTTGGCGACACTTATGTTGAACCTCTTAATAGTGATAAGCAATGAGTAGACCGACTAAACAGCGCAAACTGAACAATACCATTGCTGTTATTGCTGATGGCCAAACGGAGAAATGGTACTTGGAACGAGTGAAAGTTCATTATCCTTGCGACGCACTTAAGAGTACAAAGATTGAGCCACAGCTTCCTCAAAAGAAACAAATATCAGAATTAGTTGGCATGGCTAAAGCCAAAGTGGAAGAGGGATATCCCAAGGTGATACTGCTTGTTGATTTCGACGAAGTGCTTTCAAATGTTGAAGAATTTCGAAAGTTCCAGTCTTTCTATCAAGAATACCATAAAGATAATCACGATAAATGGATGAATAGTCTGCTACTCATTGTGAACAATCCGTGTCTTGAGTATTGGTATTTGTTGCATTTCAATAGTACTGGCAAATTCTACAATTGCTACAACGAATTGGAAGTTGATTTGCGCAAGAAATTATCAAACTATACTAAAGACGAGAAATACTATTGTGGTAATCCCGATATATACATGAGATTAGGTGGTGATGAAGGTCTATCAGCCGCAAGAGACAACACAAAGCCTTTTCTACCGTTTGACATCCAAACATGCAAAGAAAGAGGTGTCTCTGAAATGAGTAGGATATTTGACTATTTTGACACTCTTTAATTAGAGATTCCCATGCGCATCCTCCGCACTATCGGGAATAATTCACTGTGGGGACGCGAAAAGACGCTGTTTCTCTCCTCGAAGTTGGCACCTGTCGGCACATGGGGCAAGGTGTTTGAGTGGATCGATGGACTTACTACTGCCGACACGGTGGTGTGTTTCAACTCATCGGAGTTTGAGAACGAGGTGCTGAAAACGCTGTTGGTGAACAAGATTCCCACGGTACTGGTGGTGATGAACCGCTTCCGCGACACTTACAACGTACAGGTGGAATATGCACTGAAAGAGAACCGCTTGCTTATTATAGAGTTACAACGGGACGAACCCCGCGGTAAAGGAGCCACACCCCGGCTACGTAACCAATACGTCATCAACCAGGTACAGCATATCGTCTGCGGCTATATCAACCCTAACGGCAGCATTTTCGGCCTGCTGGCTGGCCTAAACAACGTCATACACCTACTTAACAGGGAAGATCTTCGCAAGGCCGCCGAGCCAGAGCCCAAGCCCTGTCGCTGGACGGTAGCCGAGGACAAGCGCCTACTTCGGATGTTCTACGAAGATATGGGTATCCATGCCATCCACAAGGCCATCAACCGGCCGTATAGTACCATTTACCTTCGTGTCAAGTCACTGACTATGAATGACGAAGTACTGAAAGGACGAGAGTTTGAGGATTATGTGGTAGATTTCTTTGACTTGCCTAACAGTAAAAAACTTACACTAAATGAATGGCGAGGCGATAAATCCCTGCCAGGCATCTATCCTGAAAGCAACAGCGCCCCTGACTTCGTGTTTGAATACGATGGAAAACCCTTTGCCGTGGAATGCAAATGGCGCAGCCACTTACCCAAATATATCGAGAAAGAGTTGCTGCCAGCTGAAAGAGTGGCATTCTTCCTGCAATTCTCTACCGAGCGACGCATGCCCGTCTGTTTGCTTCTTGGTATCGGCGGTCTCCCCAATGACCCCGACAACCTATACTTTACACACCTTGATAAAGAATTCTCGGTAGAGACATTGCTCAGTAACGATATTCCTTCAAAAGATTGCTTGATGGAAAAGATAGACGGCCTATTCGTAACCGCTAAACCCTGTAATCACATGCAAGAACAAAAGGCATTATATTCAAATGCATACAAACCTTGGAGTTCAGATGACGATGCCCTATTGACGAAGTTATATAAGGGAGGAACATCTATAGAGGAACTGATGTCATTATTCCAACGCAACCGAGGTGGTATTGCGGCAAGATTACGCAAACTGGGATTGACCTGAAAAAACTCTCGGATATGTAAACCTGCATCAACACACTAAAACAGCGAGGCCCCGCCGAATGGCGGGGCCTCGCTTTTCTATTTTCATCTAATTATTTCATCGCTTTGACGGGACAGGCCTTCTTGTGTTTAGGGATTATCGGCCACCGCCATCTTGTGCCTCTTGCAGGCGCATGACGTTCTCCAACATCTCCTGCTCATATACTTCAAGGATGCTGTCGGAGTAAAACCGGCTTTGGCGGTGTTGTTGGCGAATTTGGGTGAAGGCGGTCAGGTCGTCGTCATCTACACCCATCAGTTCCTTGCATTGCTCAAAGATGGCTTTCATGTGCGACATCATGATACCACTCATGAAAACGGTGCCTGAGTAATCCAATTTCAGAGCCTTGTCTATCGTCCAAGAGTCGAAAGCCTCATTGAGGTCATGGCGAAACGAACCAATCACATCGTCGCTGTACAACTGCCGCTGATAGTAGAAGTCCGACACTTTCTCGACAAAGAGCACGTTGTCGAGCGTGTTGAAGGTCTCGATGTTCGACGAGAATATTTTCTCGAAAGTTTCGTTGAACTCCAAGGTGCGCACCGTCGGGCTGAAATAGTATTTCTGGGCATTAACCGAGGAGGGGTCGCCGGCCAGCGCAATCTGCAGCTCCAGGCCTACACGCAGGGCCGAGTCGCACTCCTGCATCTGTTCCAGCGAGGTCTTCAGGTCGTAGAGGATGCTCATCGTCATCTGCCGCCTCGAGTTGGCTTCCTTCTTGCGATCCACCAGCGCCGCCGTGCCGAAGGTAAGCACAATGGATAAGGTGGTGGCGATGATAGTCATCAGAAAGTCATTCCACCATTGGTGTGATTTGTTGTCTTTTTTGTCCATGTGATTATTGTTTAATATTTAAACCCATACGAAATTCTCTTTCCCAGCAGCGACCTCAAAGTGGTATTTCGCGATGCCGAGGTCCATCTTGCCGTAACCTATCAGCGTGAAGCGGGCACGGGCGGCGACAGTATGGTCATCGATGAGTTCGAACTCGAACTTCTGCTGATTGACCGCCGTGGGGGCGAGCATCGCGGCCTCCACGCCCTGCTTGAACCAGTCGGGCTGATCGGCGACCATTGTGTCGCCAACCTGCCCAAACGCCACTTTGATGAACGTCTCCATGGGCCGCATGGGGTGTTGCACCCCTTGGGTGGCACCGTAGCCGAGGGCAATGACGCAGTGGAGTTTCTCGCCATCGGCGATACGGTACTGATCGGGCTGCTTCTTGAAGGTCAATCCCACCCAGCAGCTGTTCAACCCCAGCGTCTGAGCCAGCAGCACCAGACGTTCGCCGTAGTAGCCGATAGCTTCGTCGGCACCCTTGGGCCCCACCATCGCAAGGTAGTTGCTCACGCCGCTGAACTTGCCGTAGGTAAACGCATTGCTGCCGCTGAACGCTTTTGGCTCGTTGACGACCAGCTGTATATGCAGCTTGCCCTCCTGATTGCAGAGCGCAATCTCCTCGTTGAGACGCTCAACGACGTTTGCCTCGATAGGCTTATCCTGATACTGCCGCACCGAATGCCGTGCGACGATGGCTTCTTGTATGGTCATATTAATCCTATTGTTTTCATCATGTCGCGGTAGTAGGCGGCTTTCTCTTCCAACTTCATGGGGAAGGCGCGGGAGGAGGAGGGCATGCGCCAGAGGCGCATCGGATTTTCAATTTTCAATTTTCCACTTTCAATTTCACAATAGGTGCCCATTTTAGGCACCGGCACACCAAAGTCGTCGGTGAGGACGGAGAAGCTTTTCTGGCCCGTGCAGACGATATCGTGGCAGAGGGGGATGTGCGAGAGGAGGGCTGGGATGTCGGTCTTCTCGACAATCTCGAGGTCTTTGTCGGAGGCGTTGCCGCTGAGGCGGCGCACAGCACAGGCGGTGTCGTAGATGGCGATGCCGCGCTCTTCCAATAATGCTTGAATGTCTGATTGCCTAAATGTGCGAGAGTCTTTGTTAATCAAACGGTCGGCATCGTCGAGGAACACCAGCCCGAACACCTGCCACATTTGATTTGAGAAGTTGGGATAGAAAAAGTCCATCGCCCATCTTTTCCGCGGCGGCGGGAAGCTGCCAAGCATCAGCAGTCGCGCGTTGGGCGGCAAGAAGGGTTGCAGGGGATGTCGTTCTATGTCCATATGCTCCATCTCAACCTATCAACAAACAATCAGGTCAGCGAGGGTCCCCTTGGCGGCACGCAGCAGGTCGGCAGGGGCGAGATGGAACTGCAATCCGCGCTGGCCGGCGCTGCAATAGACTCGCTCGTGCTCCATGAGGCTTTGGTGGAACCAGGTGGGCAGTGCCTTCTTCATGCCGATGGGCGAGCAGCCTCCGCGGATGTATCCGGTGAACGGCAGCAATTCCTTGACATGGATCATCTCCACCTTCTTGTTGCCCGTCACACGGGCGGCCTTCTTTAGATCGACCTCCTCGGCGCCGGGGATGACACAGACGAAGAGGCCCGTGCGGTCGCCCCGCAGCACCAGCGTCTTAAAGATGCACTCGATGGGTTCACCCAGCACCTCGGCGGTATGCTCGGCACCCAGATGTTCCTCATCGACCTCATAGGGGATGAGGTCGTAGGCAATCTTCAGCTGGTCGAGCAGCCGCGCTGCATTGGTTTTGTTTATTTTTTTGTCAGCCATTTCTTACAGGATGCAAAAGTACGACATTTTTCGCGACCGGCCAAATATTTCTTCCATGATGCTTTGTCGGAGGGAGTGAAAAAGGGCGGAAATGTTAAATTTTCACTCGGACACAATTTAATCAAAAAACAGGAGTTATTAGACACAAATGAATGTCCAACCAAAAAGGCGCGTATGATGCAGCAATATGATTTTTCAAGCACAGACACATTTTCTTCTGCTGCAAGCACAGACATACAACCCTCGGAACAGACGCTCCAGAACATCCTGAGCTTCGCCCGCAGCTATCAGGCGGTCGAGGTGGAGGGGATGGCGATTGAGGTGTATCTCAATTAGTCGGAAGTGGATAGTGGGTAGTGAATGGCACTCTCGAAGGAGGCTACTCACTACCCACTACACACAACCCTGTCTAACTTACAATTTCTCTACCCAGTGTTTTATCTGCTGCTCGTCGTCGAGTCGGCAGACGAGTAGTGAATGGTCGCGCAGCGCCACGAGACAGTGGTCGAGTCCCTGAACGATGGCTTCGTAGCCGGGTTCGATATTGACCACGCTGTCGCGGGTATCGACGATGACGGCCTTGCCGTTCACCGCGTTGGCGGCATCGTCGTGGGCGGCGTGGGTGTAGAGCGAGCCCCAGGTGCCGATGTCGCTCCAACCGAAGTCGGCGGCCACGGTGTAGCGGCTCTGCGACCGCTCCATGACGCCGTAGTCGATGCTGATGTTCTCGCAACGCTCAAACTGACGGTTGATGAATTCCTGCTCGCGGTCGGTGCCAAAGTCGGCGCGTCCCTCGTCGAAGAGGGCTGCCATGTCGGGCAGATGCTGACGGAAGGCGGCCATGATGGCGTCGGTGCTCCAGAGGAAGATGCCGGAGTTCCAGAAATAGCGTCCGTCGGCCACAAAGCGTTTGGCGGTCTCGAGGTCGGGCTTCTCCTTGAAGTTCTTCACCGGCACGATGCCTTCCTGCACATTATCGACCTCGATATAGCCGTAGCCGGTCTCGGGACGGGAGGGCTTGATGCCGATAGTCATCAAGGTGTCGCGGCGGCCTTCGACAAAGTCGAGCCCCTGGCCGATGACACGCTGGAACTCGCGCTCGTTGGTGACGAGGTGATCGGCCGGGGTGACGGTGACGGAGGCCTCGGGGCACTGGCTGAGGATGTGCCATGTGGCGTAGGCGATGCAGGGGGCCGTGTTGCGGCGCATGGGTTCGCAGAGCACCTGGTCGGCTTTGAGTTCGGGCAGCTGCTCGAGAACCAGATGCTTGTAGGCAGCATTGGTGACCACAAGGAAGTGCCCAGCCGGCACCAAAGGCAGGAAGCGCTCGAAGGTGGCACGGATGAAACTCTTGCCGGTGCCAAGCACATCGAGGAATTGCTTGGGATAGTTGTTCTTGCTGAGGGGCCAGAAGCGGCTTCCTATGCCGCCGGCCATAATGACACAGTATCTTTCCATATTCCGGATTTAGTGTTCAGCGTTTATCGTTAAATTTCCACGGTGCGGGCACGTCGCAGCTCGAAATCGCGGCCGAGGTACTTCTCGCGCACATCGGGGTCGGCGGCCATCTCCTCGGGAGTGCCGTGATGGAGCACGGAGCCTTCATAGAGGAGATAGGCGCGGTCGGTGATGGCGAGGGTCTCACGCACGTTGTGGTCGGTGATGAGGATGCCGATGTTACGCTCCTTGAGGTGTGCCACGATGTCCTGGATGTCCTGCACGGCGATGGGATCGACGCCGGCGAAGGGCTCGTCGAGGAGCAGGAACATGGGGTCGTTGGCCAACGCACGGGCGATCTCGGTGCGGCGACGCTCGCCGCCGCTGAGCTGTATGCCTTTGCTGCGGCGGATGTGCTGCAGGCGGAACTCGTCGAGGAGCGATTCCAGCTTCGCACGCTGCTGCTCCTTGTCGAGGTCCTTGCGGAATTCAAGGATGGAGGCGATATTGTCCTCGACACTCATCTGACGGAAGACGGAGGCTTCCTGGGCCAGATATCCCACACCGAGCTGGGCGCGGCGGTACATAGGCAGACGGGTGATTTCGGTGACGGTGTCGCCGTCCTGCATAAAGACGCGGCCCGAATTGGGCTTGATGATGCCGACGACCATGTAGAACGTCGTGGTCTTGCCGGCACCGTTGGGTCCCAGCAACCCTACAATCTCGCCCTGGCTCACCTCGACGGAGACCGAGTTGACCACGGTGCGCGAACGGTATATCTTGACAACCTTGTCGGTAAAGAGTTTCATAAATCTTTTAAGAAGTTAAGGAGACCGGACAAATGACTAAATGATGCCCTCCCTGAGGATATCATGGATGTGGATGATGCCCAGATAGCGGCCGTCGGCATCGACCACAATCAGCTGAGTGATGGAGTTGGCACGCATGAGTTGAAGGGCGGTGACGGCATACTCGGTGTCGAGGATGCGCTTGGGATTGGGGTTCATGATGTCGGAAGCATGCTTGGGCTCATGGAAGGTCTGCATCATGCGGCGCAGGTCGCCGTCGGTGACAATACCGCGTATCTGACCGTTCTCCTCGACCACGGTGCAACCGAGGCGCTTGGAGGTCATCTCGAGGATGGTGTCGGGGATGGAGGCCTCGGGCGGCACACAGGGACGCTCGTTCTGCACATAGAGGTCGGCCACGTGGAGGTAGAGCTGCTTGCCGAGGGCTCCGCCGGGGTGGAAACGGGCAAAATCGCGGGCGGTAAAGTTGCGGCACTCGATGAGGGCCACCGCGAGGGCGTCGCCCATGACCAGCTGCGCGGTGGTGCTGCTGGTGGGAGCCAGGTTGTTGGGACAGGCCTCGTGCTCGACAGTGGTGTTGAGGACGATGTCAGCCTCGTGGGCAAGGTATGAGTCGGTGTTGCCGACAATGGCAATCAGGCGGTTGCCGAAGTTCTTTATCAAAGGGACCAGCACTTTGATTTCCGGCGTGTTGCCGCTCTTGGATATGCAGATGACCACGTCGTCGGGGCGTACCATACCGAGATCGCCGTGGATAGCGTCGGCGGCATGAAGGAAAAGGGCCGGAGTACCGGTGGAGTTGAAGGTAGAGACAATCTTGGTGGCGATGTTGGCACTCTTGCCTATACCTGTCACCACCACACGTCCAGTGGTCGAAAAAAGGCTTTCGACAGCCTCGACAAAGGCATCATCAATGTAGTTGCCCAAGTTTTCGACTGCTTTTTTTTCATCCTCAATTACCTGAATAGCAATCTGTTTTATCTCTTCTCTATTCTTCACGGAGAAAATTTTTTGCCAGTTTGATATTATTTTGTATCTTTGTAAAACTGAAATAAGTAACGCGGCATTGCATTTAATATTGCCTACCGAGATGAAAGATTTACACACCTATCTGAAAGAAATATTCGGCTTCAACCAGTTCAAAGGCGACCAGGAAGCCATCATCCAGAGCCTGCTCGACGGCAACGACACCTTTGTCATCATGCCCACGGGCGGCGGCAAGAGCCTCTGTTACCAGCTGCCGGCCATGATACTGGATGGCACCGCCATCGTGGTGTCGCCCTTGATAGCGCTGATGAAGAACCAGGTGGATGCCGTGCGATACACCTCGGGCACCACCGACGTGGCCCACTTCCTCAACTCGTCGCTCTCACGGGTGCAGCAGAACGAGGTGAAAGACGACCTGCTCAAAGGCGGCACCAAGTTGCTTTATGTGGCCCCCGAGACCCTCTCAAAAGAGGATACCATTGAACTGCTCAAGCAAATCCCCATCTCTTTCTTCGCCATCGACGAGGCCCACTGCATCTCGGAGTGGGGCCACGACTTCCGTCCTGAATACCGTCGCCTGCGCGAAGCCATCAAAGCCATCCGGCCCAATGCGCCCATCCTGACCCTTACCGCCTCGGCCACTCCCAAGGTGCAGCAGGACATCATCAAAAACCTGGGCATGGAGCAGGCCAAGACCTTCATCTCGAGCTTCAACCGCCCCAACCTCTACTACGAGGTGCGCCCCAAGCCCGCCGACCCCATGCAGCTCCACAAGGAGATTATCCGCTTCATCAAGGAGAACCCTAACAAGAGCGGCATCATCTACTGCCTCACCAGAAAGAAGGTGGAAGATCTGGCCGAATTGCTGGTCATCAACGGCATCAAAGCCCTGCCCTACCACGCCGGTCTCGACAGCAAGGTGCGTTCCGAGAACCAGGACAAATTCCTCACCGAAGAGGTGGATGTCATCGTGGCCACCATCGCTTTCGGCATGGGCATCGACAAGCCCGACGTGCGTTTTGTCATTCACTACGATATTCCCAAAAGCATCGAAGGCTACTACCAGGAGACCGGACGTGCGGGACGTGACGGCGGCGAAGGCCGCTGCATCGCCTTCTACAGCGAGCAGGATGTGGAGAAACTCTACAAGTTCTTCTCCGACAAGAACGCCTCAGAGCAGGAGATGGCCCGTCAGCTGGTGCAGGAGATGGTCTCCTATGCCGAGAGCTCGGCCTGCCGCCGACTGAATATCCTGCGCTACTTCGGCGAGGACTACAACGAGAACTACTGCGGCAACTGCGACAACTGCACACACCCCCGTCCGCAGGTCGAAGCCAAGGAAGAGATGCAGCTGGCATTGGAGACCATCGTGGCCATGAAGCAGGCCTTCAAGCCCAAGGACATCGTCGATGTGCTGCTGGGCCACAAGAACTCCAACACTAAGAGCTACCACCTCGACCGCCTCGAGCAGTTCGGCAGCGGTGCGGACGTCCCCTCTGCGGGAGGATCCGCCGAGCTCTTCTGGAAGGCGGTGCTGCGTCAGGCCGTATTCGAGAATCTCGTGCAGAAGGAGGTGGAGCAGTACGGCGTGCTGAAACTCACCCCCGCCGGGCACAAGTTCATCAAGAATCCCTACACCCTTTACGTCACTCCGGACCACGACTACACCGCTTCGGGCGAAGACGAAGACGAGGAACTGATGAACGCGGCCGGAGGAGCATCGGCGGCCGGCGACGAAGCCCTCTATGTGCAGCTCAAGAGCCTGCGCCGCAGCATCGCCACCCGCGAGAAGATACCCGCCTACGCCATCTTTGAAGACACCTCGCTCAAAGACATGACCCTGCAATACCCCTGCACCGTCGAAGAACTGAGCCACTGCTCCGGTGTCGGCATCGCCAAAGCCCAAAAGCACGGTGGACCCTTCATCGAGCTCATCAAGCAATATGTCGAGGACAACGACATCGAGCGGCCGCAGGATATCGTCATCCGCACCACCGCCAACCGTTCGGCCAACAAGGTCTATATCA
The DNA here is from genome assembly GCA_017960605.1 of Bacteroidales bacterium. Taxonomy (GTDB): domain Bacteria; phylum Bacteroidota; class Bacteroidia; order Bacteroidales; family P3; genus Colimorpha. Next base: position 20,019 of record JAGCYV010000026.1, read on the forward strand.
TCCAGAGCATCGACCGTCGCAAAAGCCTCGAGGACATCGCCGCCGGCAAAGGCCTTTCGATGGACGAACTGCTCACCGAGATGGAGCATATCATCCGCAGCGGTGCCAAACTCAACATCGACTACTATATCAACGACATGATTGAGGAAGAGCACCAAGAGGTGCTAATGGACTACTGGAGAGAAAGCGAAACCGCCGACCCCGACCAAGCTTTGGCCGAAGCCCTCGAAGAATTCGCCGACGACCCAGACTACACCGAGGAAGAGATACGCTTGATGCGTATCAAATTCCTGGCCGATGTGGGCCATTAGAGAGAATAAAATGTTAAAAGGTGAGCCAAAAGCACACCCTTCGGCGTCTTTATAGATATGAATGTCGCCCGTAGAATACTCCTTCTTACTGTGCTGCTTCTGGCAACAGCACGGGGGGCAGTGTCGCAGACCGGCATGATGGTTAACCACGACACGATATATGTGCATTGCTGCCGGGATCTTGGAGGTTTTATCTCATCAGAAGGCTACGTTGAGGATTATTATGACCAATGGGCAATCATTTATCCCCACGGCAGAGTCTTGGAACTCACCATTTCTAAAATTAACTGTACATTGTCTATATGGAGGGATGGAGTACTGATTTATAATAGTCCCGACAATGCCTCCGTTGAAGACCATACCATTCATGTCTTAGGGAATGCCATAACCATACAAATGTATAAAGACTCAAACATTCCCTATAGTTCGAACGCCTTAGTGTTATGGAACGATATTAGTGCACTTCCTTCCTCCTGTAATGAAATCCCTTACCTCTATCTTCCAAACTCCCCCTCGGCTACCGAAGCCTACATCTCTTGGTTCAATACCAGCGGGAATCCCATGATTGTCGATTGCGGCCCAAATCATTTGGAGGTCTCGGACAACTACGCACAAATTTCCGGACTGGAACCCAATACATTATATGTTGCCACCGTCAGAGCCTTGGCTGACAGCAACCGTCCTTGCTGTGCCGACTCTATTTTTTTCTACACAGACGGACCTTTCTTTTCGGGGAATCCAGATTTCACTGATTTATCATCACCGTATGTTCGATGCTTCTATGGCAACTATGCAAATCCATATTCCCACATGAGACGAATCGACTATGGACCTCACAAATCTTCAAGTCGCCACACCGTCCATACCAACCCCAACGAAACCGACCCTCGCACCGGCGACCAGCTGCTCACCGTTTGCCCAGGTACATCAGCCTCCGTTCGTCTTGGCAACTGGAGTACCGGAGCTGAAGCCGAAGCCATCGCTTATCGCCTGCATATCGACACAACTATCTATTCGTTACTACTGCTCCGCTATGCTGCCGTCTTGGAAAATCCCGGCCATTCCCCAACTGAGCAACCCCGTTTCCGGCTTGAGATACTTGATTCCTCGGGTTCGGTTATTGATCCTGTATGCGGTATGGCCGATTTCATCGCCAGCAACTCTCTAGGTTGGAACAACCATTATGGAATTTTGTGGAAAGACTGGACCACTGTGGGATTCGACCTCTCACCTTATCATGGGCAGAATGTGACCATCCGGTTCACCACTTACGATTGCGCCCAAGGGAGACACTTCGGTTATGCCTACTTCTCAGCCGAGTGCATACGCAAAAGCGTAGCTTCGGAGCAGTGCGGCAATGTGATTTCCAATTCCGTCACCGCACCTGACGGATTCCTCTATCAATGGTACACGGACAACCCCGACAGTATCCTTTCCACCTCGCAGACCTTTTCCTATACCACATCGAATAAAATCTACTATTGTATTCTCACCTCCAAGGAGAACGCCGCTTGCCAAGTATCCATGAGCACCTATGCCGGTGCCCGATTCCCCCACGCCATTGCCGACACACTTTTCTGCGAACCCTCCTGTCATGGCTATACCGTAACGTTCAACGACCGCAGCATCGTCGTCAACGGCAGTGGTCAGCCTACGGGAGAAGCCTGCGAGACCGCCCGGTGGTACTTCGGCGACGGTGACAGCTCAACTCTTTTGGCACCGCAACACACCTACCACATTCCCGGCAATTATACCGTCACCCTCATAGCTGGCATTGCTGGGGAGCGATGCCTCGACACTACAACCATTGCCATCTCGGTACCTGACTACCCCTCCATAGAGAAGGACGAAACAATGAACGGATGCGACTCTTTGCTATTCGAAAACTCTGTGCTCTGCAACCAAGACACCATCATTAACCGGTTGCATCCTCATTCCGATGCCTGCGACACCCTCATTCACTATCATGTCAGCTTACATCCTTCCTTCCGTTTCGAACAACCGGCCGATACCTTCTGCTACAATGCCACCTACACTTGGCGGGGACAAACGGCAGGCAGCGACACCATCACCAACAGCACCCACTGGAATCTGACCGACTCCATCAGCACCATTCACGGGTGCGATTCAATACTCACCATCTCGCTTGTGCAACTGGCGCCCGACCCGGCACCCCTCAAGGCAGTGCCCAACTGCGGGGCCAAGCACTACCTGCTTAGCTCCAGTTCTGACCGACCCTACCTGCGGTGGAATTCCGACCCACATGACACCTGCCTTGCTGATGGCCGTGACACCGGTTCAACAGTGCTAGTCTATCCCACCGAGACTACCCTCTACACACTTATCTCCGACTGGAAAGAAACACCCTACTGTCCCACTACCCATTACATCCTCCTCCAACCGGTCTCCTTCCCTCATGCCGCACTCCAAGTCCTCCCTGAGCAACTCAGTTATGATAACCTCGAGCTGACGGCCTACGACATCGGCACCGACTACGACCGTCGCCGGTGGGTTATGGTCAGCCACCTCCCTGACCCGAGGCACGACACCATACGACTCTCTGACAGCAGTAGCGTGGTCACCTTCGGCGCCATGGCTGCCATCGACAGCCTCACGGTCCTCCTCATCGCCAACAATAACCTCTGTCCTGACACCGTAAGTGCCACCCTTCCCATGGTGCGCCAGATTGTCTTTGCACCCAACGTATTCACCCCCAACGGCGAAACCAATAACCGCTTCGTCCTTCCCGGACAAGGGCTGCAGGACCCCGAGCTGTTCATCTACAATCGCATGGGTGTCATGGTATATTCCTCCCAAGACCTTGAACAGGGCTGGGATGGCACCCACGACGGAGTACCCTGCCCACAGGCGGCCTACGTCTGGTACCTGCACTTCCAGGCTCCCGATGGTCCCCACACCCTCGTCGGCACCGTCACCCTCCTGCGCTAACACTCCCTGCCAACACCTTCTTCCTTCCTCATGACGAAAAAAAATTTGCCATATTGTCCAACTTTTGTATCTTTGCATCGGCAAAAGAAACCATAGGGGTGCTACAAAGCGCTGTGGCTGAGAACATACCCTAAGAACTTGAACGGGATAATGCCCGCGTAAGGAATGAAATATGGTAAAACACATGTATAGTTGTGGCCGCTATCTGTTACATCAGGCCACCAGGTTTAGCCACCGGCAGATGATAGCCTGCTGCGTGCTTGCACTTTCAACTTTCAACTTTCAACTTTCAACTGTAAAGGCCCAGGACACGGTACGCAAACTGGACGAAGTAATGATTCAGGACGTGCGCGTGAGCAACAAGACGCCACTCACCACCAGCACCATGAGCCGTGAACAGCTCGACGAGGCCCGTACCGAGCTGTCGGTGCCCTACATGCTCGAGACACAACCTTCGGTGGTGGCCAGCGGCGAGAACGGCACCATCGGCGGCACCTACATCCGAATCCGTGGTGTCGAACCCAATCGCATCAACGTGAACCTCAACGGTATCACACTAAATGACCCCGAGAGCCAGCAGGTATTCTGGTACAACATCCCCAACCTCGGCGGCATGTCGCAGAGCATGCAGATACAGCGCGGCATGGGTGCCTCGACGGGCGGTAGCTCGGCCATGGGCGCCGCCATCAACATGCAGACCCTTAACGCCCGCGACAAGGCCTACGGTATGGCCGACATTGCCTATGGCTCGTGGAACACGCGCCAGTACGGCATCAGTGCCGGAACGGGTATCCTGAAGAGCGGCCTCTCGTTCGACTTCGCCTACAGCGGCCTCACCAGCGACGGATTTGTGCGCAGCTGGGGCACCGACCAGCAGAGCTTCTTCGGCAGCATGAGCTGGTACGGCGAGCGCACACTCATCAAGCTTCTCACCATCATCGGCAACCAGAAGACAGGCATAGCTTGGAACGGTGCCTATCCCGACAAACTCGATACTGATCCCACCTACAATTCTGCCGGTGAATATTATATGGACGGCGACACCATGTACTATGACAACGAGACCGACAACTACTGGCAGCGCCATTACCAGCTCTATGTCTCGCACCTGTTCAGCGACAAGTGGAGCGTCAAGGGCGCCTTCGACGTGATGCACGGCGGCGGATACTACGAGCAGTATATGACGGCCTTCAGCGGCTATGTACCCGCACCCTTCGGCTACCTGAGCGACGTGGTGTTCCAGAAGCGCATGGACAACTACACCTACACCGGCAATGCCGCTGTCAACTACAATGGCGACAAGCTCACCTTCTCGCTTGGCGACAACTTCATCTACTACGATGGCCTGCAGTACGGCGACGTCATCTGGTACCGCGACACCGCGATGCACTACAACCTGCCCTACCGCTGGTATGAGAACAAGAGCGCCAAGCTCGACAACTCGGTCTATGCCAAGGCCACCTACGACTTCAACAGCAACCTGAATGCTTACGCCGACCTGCAGTTGCGCATGGTCAACTACCGCATCCACGGCAACAGCGACGACGTGCTGGCCGGTACCGCCCGTGACGGTGCCTTCGACTTCACCAACAACTACCTCTTCTTCAACCCCAAACTGGGTATCAACTATCGCATCGACGACCACCAGCGCACCTACTTCGTGGCCGGCATCAACAGCCGCGAGCCAGTGCGTTTCGACATCATGAGCGCCTACGCCAACGGCGACACCATACGTCCCGAGACGATGCTCGACCTCGAGCTCGGCTACCAGATTGCTCACAGCCGCTGGGCCTTCAACGCCAACCTCTACGCCATGCTCTACAAGGATCAGATGACCCCCAACGGCGACGTGCTCACCGGCTACGCCCTGATGGAGAACGTAGATAGGAGCTACCGCATTGGCATCGAGCTGGAGGGTGGTTATAAGATTACCCATTGGTTCCGCATGGATGCCAACTTGACCCTCAGTATGAACAAGGTGCTCAACCTGACCTACTTCGTCTTTGAGACTGGCGATAGCGTGCAGCGGGCCGTCACCGGCACCACTGACCTGGCTCTCTCTCCCTCAGTGGTAGGTGCCGCCATCGCCACCTTCACCCCCTTCAAGGACGCCAAGCTGCAGCTCATCGGCAAGTATGTCGGCAAGCAGTATGCCGACAACACCAGCCGCGAGTGCTACGCCATCGACCCCTATTTCCTGCTCAACGCCAAGGCTTCCTATACATGGCATCTGGGTGGCACAAACGAGATTGAGGCACAGCTGGTGGTAAACAATGTGCTAAACCACAAATATCGCCTCCATGCCTGGGCTGGCGACTGGGTTGACGACTTTACCACGCCCGGCACCAACTACTACATCCACGACCGCACATGGCTCCAGCAACCCGGCATCAACTTCATGGGCCGCGTAATCTACCGCTTCTAACCCACTAACGCAATAACGCATTGAATATTCTCGACATCGTCGGCGCAGCCATCGGCTTGGTCTTCGTATTCAGCGAGTACAGGGCCAGCCGATGGCTTTGGCCGTCGAGTCTTTTGATGGCGGCATTCTATGCCGTCATCAACTTCCGCATCGGCTGGTACGCCAACATGGGCATCTGCGTGTACAACTTCGCCATATCCGTCTATGGGCTGCTGGTGTGGCGTGGCATTGTCCAAAGCAAAGAGAAGAAGGAGCGGTCCATCGCGTCCTGTCCCAAACGCCTCTGGCCATGGCTCCTTGCCGCCACGGCGGTGCTGACCGTGGTGTTTCGCTGGCTGCTGGGGCTGTTGGGCGAGAGCAACATGCCATGGTTAGACGGTCTCTCGGCCGCGCTTGGCATCGTGGGCATGTGGATGCTCTCACAGAAATACTGGCAACAATGGTTCTTTTGGCTTGTCAGCGAGCCTATTTTAGCCTATATCTACCTCAGCACCGGCTACACAGCTTCGGCTGCCATGTATGCCGTCTATGAGGTGTTCTGCATCATGGGAGTCATCCGATGGAAAAAAGAAAGCATATCGTAATACTGGCGGCAGGCGGATTACCCACGCACCACGTGCCGCTCCGTGCCCTGCACGAAGCCGACATGGTGGTCTGCTGCGACAGTGCCTACGACGACTGGAACCAGGAGAATGGCGACTGGAAAGCGACCATTCCCTACGTCGTCATTGGCGATGGCGATTCACTGACTGCCGCCGACAAGCATACGCTCGGCGACCGATGGATAGAAGTGTCCGAGCAGGACTACAACGACCTGCACAAGGCCATGGAGTACGCCACAAAACAATTCACAATTCACAATTCACAATTCACAATTCTCGGTGCCACCGGCCGTCGCGAAGACCACACCCTCGGCAACATCAGCTACTTGGTCACCTTTGCCGAAGAACACCCTGGAGCCGATATCGAGATGCTGACCGACTACGGCCGCTTTGTGTCCATGACCGGCAGCCGCACCTTTGCCTGCTTCCCGCGCCAGCAGGTGTCCATCTTCACCATGAACCCCGACAAGCCCATCTACAGCACCGGCCTTCGCTGGCCGCTCGACGGATTCCATGCCCGCCGCTGGTGGCAAGCCTCCCTAAACGAAGCCCTCGGCACCGAGTTCTCACTCCGCACCGAGGGCCATCTCGTGGTCTTCCGGACCTACGAGCCTAAATCATAAGTTTCAGTAAATCCTGTCCGATGTCGCGACGGTTGTACTTGCCATCCCATCGGATGGTGGCGGCACGGTCGTAACTCTTCAGCAACGCCTCTGGCAACGTGGCCGCCAGCGCGGTGGTGCAGATGACACGGCCGCCGTTGGTCAGCAGTTCATCGTTCTCACCCTTTTTGGTGCCGCAATGGAACACCTGCACGTCGGGCGCATCCACGCCGAGGTCTATCACCTTGCCCTTCTCGTAGCCTTCCGGGTAGCCGCCGGCCACCATCATCACACAAGCCGCCGTGCGGGGGTCGATGCTCAGCGTGCAGCGGTCCAGCGTGCCTCGGGCGGCATTCACAAACAGCTCCACCACGTCGCTCTTGATGCGCGGGAATACGCTCTCGGTTTCGGGATCGCCCATACGCACGTTGTACTCAATGACATAGGGATCTCCCGCCACATTCATCAAACCCACGAAGATGAATCCACAATAGTCTATCTTTTCCTCGCGCAATCCGCGCACCGTAGGCTTCACGATACGGTCCTCCACCTTCTTCATGAACTCCTTGTCGGCAAACGGCACCGGGCTCACCGAGCCCATGCCGCCGGTGTTCAGGCCGGTGTCGCCCTCTCCGATGCGCTTATAGTCCTTGGCGCTGGGCAGCAGCAGGTAATGGCTGCCGTCGGTGAGCACAAAGACGCTGAGTTCGATGCCACTGAGATACTCCTCAATCACCACGTTGGCGCTGGCCTCTCCGAACTTGCCGCCCAGCATCTCGCCGAGATGCGCCTTGGCGGTAGCCAAATCACTCTCTATCAGCACCCCCTTGCCAGCCGCCAGTCCGTCGGCCTTAAGCACGTAGGGTGCCTGAAGGGTGTCGAGGAAAGCCTCCCCTTCCTTCAAGGTCTCGCGGGTGAAGGTCTGATAGCGGGCTGTCGGTATGTTGTGGCGCATCATGAAGGCCTTGGCGTAGTCCTTGCTGCCCTCCAACATGGCGCCCTGCTTCGAAGGGCCGACGACCATCACGTGTTTCAGCGACGCGGTCTCGGCGAAATAGTCGGCGATGCCCGCCACCAGTGGTGCCTCGGGACCCACCACAAGCATCTCCACACGATGCTCTATCACAAAACGGCCCACCGACTCGAAATCAGAGGCGTCCAACTTCACATTCTCCCCCACCTGGGCGGTGCCGGCATTGCCGGGGGCAATGAACAGTCTGTCACACAACACGCTCTGCGCAATCTTGACAGCAATGGCATGCTCACGGCCGCCCGAACCCAATAGCAGTATATTCATATTCCTAATTGTTGTTTTTCCGACTGCAAAAGTACTAAAAAAAACTGATACGGCATTTTTTTGTTATCTTTGCAGACGTGAATCTGTCATGACGGAATGAATAAACGTGTAGCAATCGGACACTTAGCCAGTGCAGCGGCCTACATCATCTTCGGCATCAACGTGGTGGTGTGTCGCGACATTGCCACCGACGGAGGGCTGGAACCCATCGTGCTCTTCTCCATGCGCTCCCTTGTGGCTGGCCTGCTCTTCTGGCTGGCATCGCTGTTCACCCCGCACGAGCAAGTGCCGGCCAAGGACATCCTGCGCTTGGCGGGAGCCGGAGTGCTCGGTCTCTTCCTGCCGCAGCTCACCTTCCTCCACGCCATCGCCCACACCACCCCGGTAGATCTCTCTGTGATGAGCACCACCACACCCATCTTCACCATGTTTGTGGCCGCCATCTTCCTACGCGAACCCATCACCTGGAAGAAAGCCCTCGGCGTGGCACTCAGCTTCGGCGGCATCCTGTGGCTCATCCTTCAGAGCACCTTCGCCTCGGCCGGGCCCTCGGCGACCGAACCCGTCGGCATCCTCTTCTGCTTCGCCAACTACATCGTCTTCGCCCTCTACCTCGGCACCTGCCGCCCCCTGATTGCACGCTATTCAGTGGTGACCTCCATGAAGTGGATGTTCCTCTTCTCCTTCCTCCTGTCGCTGCCCTTCAGCATCCCGCACCTTCCCCAGAGCGACTTTGCCGCCGTGCCCGTCACCGTGTGGTGGGAGATCGGCTTCATGATTTTCTTCTCCACCTTTGTGGCCTACTACCTCATCCCCGTGGGCCAGCAGCGCATACGGCCCACCCTGGTGAGCATGTACGGCTACCTGCAGCCCATCATCGCCATCGCCGTGGCCATCTGGACCGGCATGGACCGGCTGACCTTCACCAAGATACTGGCCGCCCTGCTGGTATTCACCGGTGTGTGGGTCGTCAACCAGAGCCGTGCCGCCACACCTCCCGCCTCCGGCAGAATCCAGAAATCCAATAACGACTGAATATGCCCTATACCTATGACTATCCGCGGCCGATGCTGACGGCCGACTGTATTGTGGTCCGTGGCAGCGAGCTGCTCCTCATCCGTCGCGGCAACGAGCCTTTCCGCGGCTGCTGGGCCCTGCCCGGCGGATTCATGGAGATGGACGAGACCATCGAACACTGCGCCGTGCGCGAACTGCAGGAAGAGACCGGCATCGTCGTGACTGAGAAGCAGTTGACCCTTGTCGGCATCTACAGCGCCCTGGGACGCGACCCACGCGGGCGCACCGTCACCGCCGCCTATGCTGTCCGCGTGCCCGAGGACACCCCTGCCCTTGCCGGCGACGATGCCGCCGACCTCCGGTGGTGGCCTATCGACCAGCTGCCACCGCTGGCCTTCGACCACGACGCCATCCTTTCGGCCGCCCTTTCCCTCCTCCATGACTAAGCATCCCCTCCACTGCCACTCCACTCCTCCTCCGTCTCACCTCCGTCTTTCAACGGAGGTGAGACGGAGGTAAGACGGAGGTAAGACGGAGGTGAGACGGAGGTGATAAAGAAGGAATAGTTTTTTTCGGATAGAATATAATAATAAATAAGGGATGGCGTTATAACGTGAAACGCGATGAATCAGAACCAAAAACAGACGCAACGAGGCAACTTCATCCTAGTATTGGTGGCCATGGTGCTGGGAGTGCTGATGGGGTTGATGTTCGCCGGGAACAGCCACCGGCGCCCTTCCGCCGCAACCCCCTTGCAGGGCAAGATGGACGAGGTGATGGGGCTGGTGGAGCACGAATATGTCGATAGGGTGAACACCGACTCGCTGAGCGAGCGCCTGCTGGCGGTGATGCTGAGCGAGTTGGACCCTCACAGCTCCTACCTGTCGGCTCGCGAGACGGAACGCGCCGACGAGTTGATGCGCGGCAATTTCGAGGGCGTGGGTCTAGTGTTGCACCGCGAGGGCGACACGACCTACGTGGGACAGGTGCTGAGCGACGGCCCCTCAGCCGGCTTGGGCATCCGTCCGGGCGACCTGATCCTCTGTGTGGATGGCGACACCGTGAGCGGCACCGGCATGACGGCCGACTCGGTGGTGGCACACCTGCGGGGTCCACGGGGCACCAGCGTCGAAGTGATGATACTGCGCCACACGGCCGACGGCATCGACCCGACGCCCCTGCGGTTCAAGATACGCCGCGGTGTGATAGACCACAAAACCGTGCCGTTGAGCACCATGCTCGACGACACGACGGGCTATATCCTGCTGACCACTTTCGCCAGCACCAGCCATGAAGAGTTCCGCCACGCCCTGCGACAACTCAAGAGCCAGGGTATGCGGCACCTGATATTCGACCTGCGCGGCAACGGCGGCGGCTCGCTGCAGAGCGCCGTAGGCATCGCGGGCGACCTGCTTCCGCGCGGCAGCCTGATTGTCTATACCCAAGGAGCCCATTCGCGCCGCAACAACGTCAAAGCCCGTTTCAACGGCCTCTACACTGAAGGCCGCGTGACGGTGATGATCGACGAAAGCTCGGCCTCGGCCAGCGAGGTGGTCAGCGGCGCCCTGCAGGACAACGACCGTGCCACGGTGGCCGGCCGCCGGAGCTTCGGCAAAGGGTTGGTGCAGACCGAATTCTCGCTGGGCGACGGTTCGTCGGTGCTGCTCACCACGGCGCGCTACTACACCCCCTCGGGACGCTGCATACAGCGACCCTACGACGAAGGGACGGACGAATACTACCGCAGCTATGTGCAGCAGCTGATAGACGACAGCTATGCCGACACGGCGGCTGTGACCGACACCACGCCCTACTACACCGTGGGCGGCCGGGTGGTCTATGGTGGCGGCGGCATCACGCCCGACATCATCCTCCCCTACCGCAAAGACAGTTCGTTCATCTACTACAACCGGCTGGCATCGGCCGGGCTGCTGAACCGCGTGGCGTTCGACCATGTGAAGCACCACGGCGGCGACCTGCAGAGACGCTATGCCGACGGCGATGCCTTCATCAAAAACTTCCGGACCGACAGCCGCCTGCTGCAAGAGGTGGCCCGCCGGGGCGAGAAGGCCGGCATAGCACGCAACGAGCGAAGCCTCAAGGCACAACAGGGGCTGATGGCCAACATGATGAAAGCCTACATAGGACAGGCCCTCTTTGGCGACGCAGTGTTCTACCGCGTGCTGCTGAATGAGGACGAAGACCTGAAGAAAGTAATAGGATACTGAAAAAAAACGAAAACGGAAAATATGAAGAAACTGATCCTTGCCATTGCCATGCTGCTGCCGCTGGCCCTGACGGCACAGAAAAGCAGCCTCACCGTCAACGTGAAGAACTTCGGCGAAGGGATGAGCCTGACGGTGCTTGAGCCACAAGGCGGACGCCTGCAGCCGACAGACACCCTGACAGCCGACCGCAAGGGCAATTTCCGATTGGAACGGCGTGCGACAGAGCCTTCTTTCTTCGCCCTCACACCCACCCAGGCCCAAGGGCCTGCGGTGCATGTGCTACTACTGCCGGGCGAGAAGGTGAACCTCAGCATGGATTACCGCCAACAAGGCAATTTCATGCATATCACCGGTGTCAAAGGGTCGAAGAACATGGAGCTCTACCGACAGTACAACAACTTGATGGCGGAGGTGATGGACCGGCCGTCGCTGCAAGCCTCGCTGCCGATGCAGATGGAGCGGCTGGTCGGCGAGAATCCCACCGAACTGATGAGCGCCTTCCTGGTGACCTACTTTGAGAGCGCCTTCGACCAGTACGCATTGCTCTACAAGACGGTATATGACTCGCTGGCGGGCCGTTACCCCCACCATGAATTCGTGCGTCATCTGGGCGACAAGGTCAAGAACGTGGTGGCCGCGGGGATGGAAGCCCCCGACATCGTGCTGGCCGGACGTGACGGAAGAGAGATGAAGCTAAGCGACCTGCGAGGCAAGGTGGTGCTGATCGACTTCTGGGCTTCGTGGTGCCGTCCCTGCCGTGCCGAGAACCCCAACGTGGTGAGGATGTACAACCAATACAAAGGCCGTGGATTCGAGATCTTCAGCGTGTCGCTCGACAACAACCGCGAGGCATGGTTGAAAGCCATCGAGACCGACGGGTTGGTGTGGCCCAACCATGTGAGCGACCTGCGCGGATGGAGTTCAGCCGCCGGCCGCCTTTACGGCATCAACTCCATACCCGCCACCGTGCTCGTCGATCGCGACGGGAAGGTGATGGCACGTAATTTGCGGGGACCTCAACTGGAACAAACACTCAAAGAAATATTCGGAGAATGATAACGACAACACAGATAGAGATGGCCTTGGGCCATGTGAACGACCCCGACTTGGGTCGCAGCCTGACTGAATTAGGCATGATAGAAAACATCAAGGTCGAGGGCAAGAAGGTAAGTTTCGACCTGGTACTCACCACCCCCGCCTGTCCCATGAAGAAAAAGATGAGCGACGACTGTATCACCGCCATCCACGAGCTGGTGGATCGCGAAGCCGAGGTGGAGATCAACCTCACCAGCAAACCGCAGCCCGACCCCAAAGAGGAGTTCAAGGAGGTGTTCAAAAACATCCACCACACCATCGTGGTGGCCTCGGGCAAAGGCGGCGTAGGCAAGAGCACCGTGGCGGTGAACCTGGCCATCTCGTTGGCCAAGACCGGTGCCAAAGTAGGTCTGGTCGATGCCGATATCTACGGTCCTTCCATCCCCATCATGCTAGGTGTCGAGGGCGAGGAAATCTATGGCCACAAAGTGGGTGACAAGACCTATATGCTGCCCATTGAGAAATATGGCGTCAAGCTAATGTCGGTAGGCTTCTTCGTCGATGCCGACAAGGCACTTGCATGGCGCGGACCCATGGCCAGCGGCGCGTTGAAGCAACTGCTTGGAGAGACCTGGTGGGACGAGATTGACTACCTGGTGGTCGATATGCCTCCGGGAACGGGCGACATACAGCTCACCCTGGCGCAAAGCATCCCTGTGAGCGGCGCCATCATCGTGAGCACCCCCCAGCAGGTGGCGCTGGCCGACGTGGTGCGCGGCGTGGAGCTGTTCCGCAACGAGGCGGTGAACATCCCTGTGCTGGGTTTTGTGGAGAACATGGCCTGGTTCACCCCCGCCGAACTGCCGCAGAACAAGTATTACATCTTCGGGAAAGGCGGCTGCAAGAAGTTGGCCGAAGAGATGCAGATTCCCCTGCTGGGCGAGATTCCCCTGGTGCAGAGCATCGCCGAGAGCGGAGACAGCGGCAAGCCCGCGGCCCTCTTCAACCCCGCCCAAACCGACGACCCCGTGCGCGAAGCCTTCGACAACCTGGCCCAGAACACCATCACCGAGATCTGCAAACTTAACTTGAAGTAGTTAAGTAGTCAAGTAGTTAAAGTTAAGACAATAGAGCAATGACCGATCAAGAGAAACCCATCGTAGAGCAGAAAGTGAAAAACGCTTTGGCCCAGATACGCCCCTACTTGCAACAAGACGGTGGCGACGTGGAATATGTGGATATGACCGCCGAAGGAGTTGTTATCGTACGTTTGCAGGGCCACTGCGGCACCTGTCCCCATGCCATGCAGACCCTCAAGCAGGGTATCGAGCAAGCTATCAAAAAAGTGATTCCCGAAGTGAAAAGCGTAGAAAGAGTATGATATACACCAAGACTGGCGACAAAGGAACCACCTCGCTTGTGGGTGGCAGCCGTGTGAGCAAGGACGATGCCCGTGTGGAAGCCTACGGCACCATCGATGAACTCAATTCCCATATCGGTCTGCTGGCCGAGATGATACGTCCGTTGGAAGGTGGCTACTACGACGAGTTGAAAGCCGTGCAGCACAACCTATTCACCTTGCAGACCCTCCTGGCCACCGAGGACGAGAATCTTTATGCCCGACTGCCGCAGCTACCCGAGGATGAAGTGGAGCTGCTGGAGCGACAGATTGACACCCTCACCGATTTGCTGCCCAAATTGCAGAACTTTGTCATTGCCGGCGGAAACACCATCGGTGCCCAATGCCACGTCTGCCGCACCGTCTGCCGACGTGCCGAGCGACGTGTGGTCACCCTGGCTCGACAGGCCCATGTCGATGAGGTGCTGATGCGCTATCTCAACCGGCTAAGCGACTACCTTTTTGTCCTCGCCCGACGTGCCGTTGTGGCCGACGGAAAGGACGAAGACTTGTATATCAATTGATTGAAAAAAACACAAAAAAAAATCTTTGCCAGTATTGGAATTTGATGTACTTTTGCAAAAAATTTGGAGAAACAGAGTATGTATTGGACACTTGAATTAGCATCGAAACTGGAAGACGCCCCTTGGCCCGCAACAAAGGAGGAACTGATTGATTATGCACAACGTACAGGCGCCCCTATGGAAGTCATTGAGAACTTGCAGGAGATAGAAGACGAGGGCGACCAGTATGAGGCAATCGAAGATATTTGGCCTGACTACCCCACCAAAGAGGACTTTTTCTTTGAAGAAGACGAATATTAGTATCGTCGGCGCCGGCAATGTGGCCACCCACCTTGCGTTGGCGCTCCATGGAGTCGGCTGCACCATCCGACAGGTGCTCGCTCGCTCGCTTGACCATGCACAACTTTTGGCTCGCCGTGTCGATGCCCAGCCCATCTGCGACTGGCGTCGGCTCGACGAGGATGCCGATGTGTATCTTCTAGCCGTAGGGGACGATGCCCTATATGATCTGGCCCTCGACCTGCGACTCCCCAATGCATTGGTGGTTCACACCTCAGGCTCCACACCTCTTTCCGTACTAAAACCCGTCAGTCGGCACCACGGCGTGCTCTGGTCGCCACAGACTTTTGTGCGCGACATCGCCATGGACTACAGGCATCTGCCTCTTTGCATCGAAGCCTCCACCCCACAAGATGAAAGCGCACTCGAGAATCTGACGCAACTTATCAGCCCCTGTGTCTATCACCTTGACTACGAGCAGCGCCGTCACGCCCATTTGGCGGCAGTGATGGTGAGCAACTTCGTCAATGCCATAAATGCAACAGCCCACGACTATCTGGATAGTCATGGACTGAATCCTGAAATGTTGCGGCCGTTGGCCGAACAGACACTTGCCAAATGGGATTATGGCAACCTGTGGCTCCAGCAGACCGGTCCTGCAGCCCGACGCGACGGAAAGACCCTCGATGCCCAACGCCGTCTACTGGCCAAAGACCCTGAGTTGCTGGCTCTGTTTGACCAGTTGACCAGCCTCATACAATCGCATACCTGATGGCTATCTTCGTTGATACCCACTGCCATCTCTACGACGAAGCATTTGACGACGACCGTGACGATGCTATCCAGCGAGCATTAAATGTCGGAGTGACCACCATGCTGCTGCCCGACATCGACAGTTCCAGCACTCCGCGCCTCGATGCATTGCAGGCACAGTATCCTGATGTTTTCCGTTCCATGGCGGGCCTACACCCCACCTCGGTTAAAGAAGATTTCCAACAGGAACTGGAACATGTGCATGCACGACTCTTTGCCAATAACACTTTTGTTGCTGTCGGCGAAATAGGCATGGACCTCTATTGGGACCGGACTTTTGAGGCTCAGCAGCGTGAAGTGCTTAAGACACAGATGCTATGGGCAGAAGAATTGGATTTGCCTGTCTGCCTTCACATTCGCAAAGCCCACAACGAAGTCTTTGGTGTGCTACGGGATATCAACCGACCTGCCTGGAGGGGTGTGATGCATTGCTTCGGCGGCAGTGTACAGGAGGCACGGCGAGCTGTCGAGATGGGATTCCATCTCGGCATCGGCGGCGTGGTGACCTTCAAGAACGCCGGAATGGCCGACGTTGTTAAAGCAATACCCCTTGAACGGCTTCTCCTCGAGACCGACGCTCCCTATCTCAGCCCCGTGCCACATCGTGGCCAACGCAACGAAAGTGCCTATATCCCTCTTGTGGCCCAAAAGATTGCCGAAATCAAAGGCATCACCCTCGACGAAGTGGCATCGGTCACTACCGCCAATGCCCGAGCCCTCTTCCGTCGTATCTTAACGGCAGAAAAAAATCCCACGAATCAATAAAAAGTTGTATTTTTGCATTACCCCATTTCTTTGTTAGAATGGGGTAGTGTTTTTTATATCAATTGATTACAATATGAAGAAAGAGATAAAATTCAGCCTTGTCTATCGTGACATGTGGCAAAGCAGCGGCAAATATCAGCCGCGAGTGGATCAACTGACGCGCATCGCGCCGGTGATTGTGGAGATGGGTTGTTTCGACCGCATCGAAACCAACGGCGGTGCCTTCGAGCAGGTGAACCTGATGTACGGAGAGAATCCCAACAAAGCCGTCCGTGCATGGACGAAGGAGTTCAACAAGGCTGGCATCCAGACCCATATGCTGGAACGTGCCTTGAACGGGTTGCGTATGTATGGCGTACCGGCCGACGTACGTCGCCTAATGCCAAAAGTAAAGAAGGCTCAAGGTGTGGATATCATGCGCTCGTTCTGTGGGCTGAACGATCCGAGAAACCTGGAACTCAGCGTGAAGTATGCCAAGGAGGCCGGTATGATATCGCAGGCTGCCCTGAGCATCACCCACTCGCCGGTGCACACGGTAGAATATTACATGGGTATCGTGGATAAGTTGGTGGAGTTCGGCGCCGATGAAATCTGCCTGAAGGACATGGCCGGTGTGGGCCGTCCCGCCACCTTAGGTCGTTTGGTAAAGGAAATTAAGACCAAGTATCCGCATATCATCGTCCAATATCACGGACATACGGGTCCCGGCCTGTCGATGGCCAGCACCCTGATGGTGGCCGAGGCTGGTGCTGACGTGATTGATTGTGCAATGGAGCCTCTGTCTTGGGGTATGGTGCATCCCGACGTCATCTCGGTACAAGCCATGCTGAAAGATGCCGGCTTCCAGGTGAAAGACATCAATATGGACGCCTACATGGAGGCTCGTAAACTGACGCAGGAGTTTATCGATGACTTTTTAGGTCTGTATATCAACCCCGCCAATCGTATCAGCAGTTCGCTGCTGGTGGGTTGCGGCCTGCCCGGCGGCATGATGGGATCGATGATGAGCGACCTGCGCGGCGTGCACGGTGCCATCAATATGGCTTTAAAAAAGAATGGCAAGCCGGAGGTCAGCTTCGAGGAACTGACGGTGCAACTGTTTCAAGAGGTGGAACATATCTGGCCGATGCTGGGTTATCCTCCGTTGGTGACCCCCTTCAGCCAATATACCAAAAACATAGCGGTGATGAATCTGCTCTCGATGGCACAGGGAAAACCTCGTTTCAGCCAGATTGACAAGGACAGTTGGAGTATGATTCTGGGTCGCGCCGGCAAGTTACCCGGCGAGTTGTCCCCCGATATCGTGGAGTTGGCCAAGGCACAAGGCATGGAATTCTACACCGGTGTGCCGCAGGATGCCTACCCCGACGCCCTGCCGGAGTACATCAAAGAGATGGAGCAGAACGGCTGGGAGCGTGGCGAAGACGACGAGGAACTGTTCGAACTGGCCATGCACGACCGCCAATACCGCGACTACAAGAGCGGTGTAGCCAAAGAGCGTTTCAACAAAGAGGTGGAGCAACTGAGAAGCGAAAAGGGGAAGGTGAAAAGCGAAAAAGCAGAAGCATCAACTACTGAACAGATTGCTCTTAACTACATCACACCGAAACACCCCAATGCGACACCCATCGTGGCTACCGCCACGGGTCGCCTACTATGGGAGGTGCGCTTCGACGACCAAAGCACCGCTCCCGCCCCCAGCACGGAAGTGAAAGAGGGTGCGGCCTTGGGGCAGATTGAGGCCTCGTATGCCATTGTGCCCCTCACCGCCCTGAAGAGCGGCAAAGTGATTGACACCTGCGCCAAACAAGGGCAAATGGTGAAGAAAGGGGATGTGATTGGATGGGTGGAGTAGTGGTTATCGCTTAATGTTTTTTTTAACTTTTTTTGTTCAGTTTGGAAAATGTTTGTATTTTTGCAACTCGAAATCTAATATAGATTATTATGGGAATTACGATACCTGCCCTTATCATAGGGGCCATTCTGGTAAACAATGTGGTGCTGGCGCAGTTCCTCGGCATCTGCCCGTTCTTAGGTGTGAGCAAGGATGTCAAGTCGTCGGTCGGCATGAGCGGTGCCGTACTTTTTGTCATGCTGCTGGCCACCATGGTGACCTGGCTCATTATGACCTATGTATTGCGCCCGCTGCACCTGGAATACCTACAGACCATCGCCTACATCCTGGTCATCGCGGGTTTGGTGCAGATGGTTGAAATCGTATTGAAGAAAATTGCCCCGTCGCTCTATCAGGCACTGGGAGTGTTCCTGCCGCTGATAACCACCAACTGTGCCGTGTTAGGCGTAGCCATCTTGGTCATTCAGAAGAACATGAACTTCCTGGAGAGCGTCGTCTATTCGGCCTCCATTGCGGTGGGATTCGCTTTGGCGCTGGTGCTGTTCGCCGGCATTCGCGAACAGTTGGACCTCACCGGTGTGCCCAAAGGCATGAAAGGCGTACCCATCGCACTGGTCACTGCTGGCATCCTGGCTATGGCTTTCATGGGCTTCAACGGCTTGGTTCCCCTGCCCTAAAAAACAAGATCATCCTATTTTTGAGATACAAAAAACAGGTTTGAGGACCTGTTTTTTTGCTTTACAAACATCTCAATAACTCCTAATTACCAATATATTATACTCTTTTTAGGAATTATTTTGAATTTATTTTTTTAACATTCAGGAATATTGTTGTACTTTTGCATCGTTTTTTTGACGAAAATTATTAATAATTAACCTTTTAAAATCAAAACACAATGAAGAAAGTTTTATTTGCTCTGGCCATTGCCGGTATGTTCGGCTTCGCCGCCTGCAAAAACAACAAAGCTGAAGAGCCCGTCGTCGAGGAGCCCGCTATGGAGGCCGTCGAGGAGGCTACCGACGAGACCGTTGAGAACGCTATCGAAGAGATCGTTGACAGCGTCGTCGCCGAAGTTGTTGCTGAATAATCACAACATCCTTCACACAAACAAGAAAGCCATCCGTCTGGATGGCTTTCTTGTTTTATGTCAGTCACGATAACCAATGACCCTTCGCACCTCAGCTATCGTAGGTTCAGCGCTGGCACGGGCTTTCTCCTTGCCGCGGTCGATCACACGTTGCAGAGCCACCTCGTCGGCACCAATCTCCAGGATGCGCTGACGCAGAGGTTCAACAAAAGCCACCATATCTTCGGCCAACTGCTTCTTCATATCGCCATAGCGAATCTGGCAGCGGTTGTAGAGGTCGTCGAAATACTCCACCGTGTCGGGTTTCGAGACCGCTTTCAGCAACGAGAAGAGGTTCTCAATCTCCTCCGGTTTCTTCTGGTTCATCTCCGTGGGGCCACTGTCGCTCTTAGCTTTCATAATTTTCTTACGGATGACCTCGGGTTCATCGGTGAGAAAGATGGTGCTGGCTTCACCCTCGCTCTTACCCATCTTGCCACTGCCGTTGAGGGCAGGAATCTTCACCAGTGAACCGGCCGTCCCCATGGCCTGCGGCAACGGAAATACCTCGCTGTGATACATGTTGTTGAAACGCTGAGCGAAGGTGCGAGTCATCTCGAGATGCTGCTCCTGGTCCTTGCCCACGGGTACCTTGGTGGCTTTGTGGATGAGGATATCGGCCGCCATAAGTGTGGGGTAAGTCAGCAGCCCGGCATTGACATTGTTGGGGTTCTGGCGCACCTTGTCCTTGAATGAGGTGACGCGCTCCAACTCACCAAGGTAGGCGTTCATGTTGAAAAACAAGTAGAGCTCGATGGTCTGGGGCAGGTCGCTCTGAAAATAGATGGTGGCCTTCTCGGGGTCGAGTCCGGCAGCAAGATACTGCACTAGGATAGCACGGGCATCCTGATAGATGCTGCCCGGCGTGGGATGGGTCGTAAGCGAGTGGTAGTCGGCGATGAAGAAAAAGCAGTCGTGCTCATCCTGCATCTTCACAAAGTTGCGCAAGGCTCCGAAATAATTACCCAAGTGGAGGTTGCCTGTCGGGCGTATGCCACTGCAAACTATATCTTTAGCCATAGAATATCATTTACTGTTATAGTTGCAAAGTTACATTTTTTTTCCATTTTTTTCACTTTTCGATTTCCACTTTTCACTTTTTTTCGTACTTTTGCATCTCAAATAACAGCCACATGAATATCGCCTTTCTCTCTGCCATCCTGCCGGTTTTGATTCTGCTTTGGTTCATCTATCGCAAAGACAAGAACCAACCCGAGCCCATCGGCAAGTTGATACTCACATTCTTTGTAGGCTGCCTCAGTGTCGTTCCCGCAGGGTTGATGGAAGCTGTGCTGACACCTCTTGCACCGTCGGCAGAAACCAGCCCCGTGCTCAACGGGCTTTTCAACGGCTATTGTGTCGCCGGGCTCTGCGAGGAACTCTGCAAGCTACTCCTGCTACTGTGGGTCATCTGGAAGAGCCGCCATTTCGACGAGTACTTCGACGGCATCGTCTATGCTGCCTATCTCTCCTTAGGTTTCGCCTGCGTGGAAAACATCAGCTACGTCATGCAGGGCGGCGACCCCATGGGGACCGCTTTCATGCGGGGCTTGCTGGCTGTGCCGGCCCATTTCCTCTTTGCCGTCACCATGGGATACTATGTCTCGTTGGCCAAGTTCGACCCTGCTGGACGCCAAAAACACCTCTTCTTCGCCCTGCTCTACCCCGTGCTCCTGCATGGCACCTACGACGCCCTGCTGATGGTCAGCAGCAACCTTGGCGGCTCCGACAGCATGGTCTCCACCGGCATCACTGGCGTGCTCTTCATTGTCTTTATCATCTTCGACGTGCGGATGTGGAAATGGGGATTGAAGCGCATCAAACGCCTGCAACAACGCTCCCGCGAGCAGGACTTCGACCGCCAACACCCCTTCGACGGCTTCACCTGGAATTTCTGATTCCCTACACAATAATGCCGGCAGGTCCACGTTATTATGATGTATATCATTTATAATACATGGAACTGAGCCATTACTTTGAGCCCATCGACACTTCTGTCGTGGGTTACCGCAGCGAGGAGTTCCGTCCGATGCTGGGCGACAGTATTGACGCCTATACCTCCGAGGAAGCCTTCCCCGACTGGCAGCAGGCCCGTATCGTGCTGCTCGGCGTGCGGGAAGACCGTGCTTCGGTCAATGGACGGGGCTGTGCCGCCGCACCCGACCACATACGCCATTACCTATACCGTCTTGCCAAACCGCACACCGACCTCCATATCGCCGACCTGGGCAACATTGCCGCCGGTGCCGAGGTGAGGGACACCTACTTCGCCGTCATCGAGGCGTTGCAACAGGTGCTCGACAAAGACTGCACCGTGCTACTGCTCGGCGGCAGCGACGACCTGGTCTTCCCCATTTACAAGGCCTACGAGGTGCTGGGACGTGTCATCAACATCTGCTCCGTCGATTCACGATTCAACCTCGAGGGTGGCGACAACATCAACAGTAACAACTACCTGCAACACATCATTCTACAACAGCCCAACTACCTGTTCGACTATATCAACCTCGGCTACCAGACCTATTTCGTCGGGAACGAGATGGTGCAGCTGATGGACGAACTGAAGTTCAGCACCCTGCGTTTGGGCGAGATGCAAGGCAACTTGGAACGAGCAGAACCGATGGTGCGCTACAGCGATGTGGTGGCCGTGGATGTCAGTGCCGTACGCCAGAGCGACGCCCCCGCCGCCGCCGACCCGTCGCCCCACGGACTCTACGGCGAGCAGCTGTGCCAGATAGCCCGCTATGCCGGCATGAGCGACAAAACCTCCTGCTTCGGCCTTTTCGAGGCGGTGCCCGGTCGCGACCGCGACGGACAGACAGCCCACATGATGGCCCATGCCGCATGGTTCTTCATCGAAGGCTTCTGCTACCGCCAGAACGACTTCCCGTCGCGCGACAAACAATCTTACAAGCGCTTCGCCGTGCAGATGAGCGAAAACGGCATGGAGATAGCGTTCTACAAGAGCCTCAAGAGCGACCGCTGGTGGATGGAGGTACCTTGCAACGACAACGAGCGTCGCGAACGCTACCAGCGCCACACCCTCATTCCCTGTAGCTACCACGACTACCAACGGGCCATGGAGAACGAGATTCCCGAACTCTGGTGGCATTATTACAACCGCCTGAACGGATAATACACTTATAATCATTAGAACAATATCACATGGATTTAACATTCAAAGAGAAGATAGACGCACTGATCAGCGAGGTAGCGGCGGTGCCCGACCTAACCACCAAGGTGGCGGTGCTCAACTACATACAGCAGGAGTCGGGCTTCCTGCTCTGGCAACTTGAAGACGAACAACGTATCGATGAAGACTCGCGCGATTTTTAGTCTGGCACTCTGCCTGTTGCTTGCAGGTTGTTCGGGTGGTTATTCGTTCACCGGAGCCTCCATTCCTCCGGGGGCCAAGACCATCGGCATCAGCACGTTCCCCAACTATGCCTCCACGGTCAATCCCCAGCTCAGCCAAACCCTGACCGATCAACTGACGCAGATGTTCTCCAGCCAGACTCCGCTAGCCGTCACCACCGATGAAGGCGACCTGCAAATCAGCGGCCAGATTACCGGCTACGACACCCGTGCCTCGGCCCTGTCGAGTAGCGACGAGGTGTCGATGAACCGCCTGACCATCACCATTCGCGTGAAGTTCGTCAACACCCTGAATCCCGAGTCCGACTTTGAGCAGCAGTTCTCGCGCTACCGCGACTATGCCGCCTCTCAGGACTTCTCCTCTGTCGAAAGCGGATTGGTCAGCGAGATTGTCACCGAGCTATGCGAAGACATCTTCAACAAGTCGGTGGTCAACTGGTAAAGGCTGTATCCGGTGGTCAGTGGTCAGTGATTAGTGGCCAATGGCTACTTACTATTCTAGCTTCCATTGTTTATCTCCTTACCATGGACCGTTCGGTGTCGTGGTGGGACTGTGGCGAGTTCATCTCCACTGGCTGGTTGCTGCAAGTGGGGCATCCCTCGGGAGCACCTGTCTATCAGCTGCTGAGCCATCTCTTCATGCTTCTCTCCTTCGGCCATCCGATGTGGGTGGCGCCGCTGAGCAACGCCTTCTCGGCCCTGTGCGGCGGTGTTACGGTGGGGCTGCTCTACGCCACCCTCCGCGAGCTGAAGGCCCGCCCCTTGGGAGCCGTCGTCGGAGCCCTCTGCTACCTCTTCTGCGACACGGTCTGGTTTTCGGCGACGGAGAGCGAAGTCTATGCACCGGCCATGCTCTTCTGTGCGCTGGAGGTGTGGATTGCCCTGCGTTTCCGTCGCACCGGCAACGCCCGGCTGCTGCCGCTGCTGGGGCTGCTGGCGGGTCTCGGTGCGGGAGTGCACCTGATGACCCTGCTGGTGCTGCCGGCGGCAGCTTTGATCGTACTGAAACCCAGGAAGACCGCCTCTGCAGGCCGCAAGCGGCCCCTGGCCGTCCCTCTTCTGCTCGCCGTCTTCTTTTTCCTTCTGGGTCTCACCCCCTACGCCATCATCCCCATCCGTGCCGCGGTGCATCCGCCCATCAACGAAGGCGACCCCTCGACCCCGGCGCGTTTCGTGCAGTACATGACCCGCGAGCAGTATCCGAAGGCGCCGCTCTACCCCCGCATGTGGCGCGAGCGCGATGCCGCCAACTGGAAGGACTGGAACGCCGGACGCACTGACATCCTCGGCAATGTGGCCTACTACGGCACCTACCAGCTGGGCTACATGTACGGCCGTTACCTGATGTATAACTTCATCGGCCGCGAGAACCTCAAGAGCGGCCGTATTGTGGTCTTCGTGCTGCCTTTCCTGCTGGGACTATGGGGCTTGCTGCGGCACCGACGGCGGTCGCGCACCGACTTCCGGGCCATCATGCTACTCTTCCTCTTCGGCGGCGTGTTGCTCAACCTCTACCTGAACCATCCCTGCTACGAACCCCGTGAGCGCGACTATGCCTATGTGCTTTCGTTCTATGCCTTTGCCCTGTGGATCGGCCTCGGGGCCGACGAGGTCGGCGGGCTGTGGAACGCCAAAACATCCAACACCAAACCCCTGGTGCTCAACATCCTGTTGTTGCTGTCACCCGTGACCATGGCCGTCGGCAACTGGAGCGACCATGACCGCAGCCACTGCCATGCGGTGCACGACATTGCGGCCAACCACCTCGAGAGCTGTTCCGAAGATGCCATCCTGATCACCCTCGGAGACAACGACACCTTCCCTTTGTGGTACATGCAGCAGGTCGAACGCCGTCGTATCGATGTCAGCATCTATAACCTCGGCCTCACGGGCTGGCGTAACATTCAAAAGCTACTAGAAGAGAACAACTTCCGACGGCCGGTCTATTTCTCGCAGTACTTCGTCGATCGCTATGCCGCCCTCTTTCCGGACCGTCTGCGCTGCGAAGGTTTCTGCTGGCGGCTGCTGGCGGCCGAAGGCAAGGACCTCACGCCGGTTGTCCACGACGGCATCGAGTGGCACATCACGCCCGAGGAATACCTCGACCCTGTGAGCCGCAGTTTCCTCGCCATCTGGGAGAAGAACAGTCGCTGACCCGCCCTCACCTCCGTCTTACCTCCGTCTTACCTCCGTCTCACCTCCGTCGGCCGACGGAGGTGAGACGGAGCAACTACGGACCAACTACGGAGCAACCCCGGACAAAGCACTGATTATCCGCCTTATATGAACAAGGGTCAAATCCGCCCTTCCGGAATGAGTTTTTTTGTGTATATTTGCAGTGCAATAAAACAAGCATTATGGAACAACAACTGTTGATATACAATACTTTAAGTCGGCAGAAGGAACTCTTCAGGCCGATTACCGAAGGCCGAGTGGGCATGTATGTGTGCGGGCCGACGGTCTATGGCGACGGCCATCTGGGACATGCGCGTCCGGCCATCACGTTCGACGTGGTCTATCGCTACCTGCGTCATCTGGGCTACAAGGTGCGCTATGTGCGCAACATCACCGACGTGGGGCACTTGGAGCACGACGCCGACGAGGGCGAGGACAAGATTGCCAAGAAGGCCCGTCTCGAGCAGCTGGAGCCGATGGAGGTGGCGCAATACTACACCAACCGCTACCATGCGGCCATGGAGAAGCTGAACGTGCTGCCGCCCAGCATCGAGCCGCACGCCAGCGGCCACATCATAGAGCAGATCGCCCTGGTGCAGCAGATCCTGGACGCTGGCTACGCCTACGTCGCGAACGGGAGCGTCTATTTCGACGTGCGCAAATATCAGGAAGACACGCACAAATACGGTCGGCTGAGCGGCCGTGTCATCGAGGAGATGCTGGCCACCACGCGTGAGCTCGACGGGCAGGACGAGAAGCGCTTCAGCGGCGACTTCGCCCTGTGGAAGAAAGCCTCGCCGGAACACATCATGCGGTGGCCCTCGCCGTGGAGCGACGGTTTCCCCGGCTGGCATGCCGAGTGCACCGCCATGGGCGCCAAGTACCTGGGGTCGCCCTTCGACATCCACGGCGGCGGCATGGACCTGGTGTTTCCGCACCACGAGAGCGAGATAGCGCAGTGCGTGGCCTCGAGCGGCCATGAGCCCTGCCGCTACTGGATGCACAACAACATGATCACCATCAACGGCCAGAAGATGGGCAAGAGCCTGGGCAACTTCATCACGCTGGACGAGTTCTTCGCCGGCAGCCACAAAGACAAGGAGGGCAAGGAGATGCTGGAGCAGCCCTATTCGCCGATGACCATCCGCTTCTTCATCCTGCAGGCCCACTACCGCTCGACGGTGGATTTCAGCAACGAGGCCCTGCAGGCCTCCGAGAAAGGCTTCGCCAAGCTGATGGAAGCCTATAAGACGCTCGGCCGCCTGACCGGCGCTTCCAGAACTTCCATAGATGCTGCAATCTCTGGCTTACGCCAGCGCTGCTACGATGCCATGAACGACGACTTCAACACGCCTATCGTCATCAGCCACCTCTTCGACGCCGCACGTATCATCAACCAAGCCAACGACGGCAAGATGAAGCTCACGCAGGCCGACATCGACGAGCTGCGCTGTGTGTTTCACACCTTCCTCTTCGAGGTCATGGGCATGCGCGACGAAGCCGCCAGCGACAACACCGCCCTCATCGACGGCTTGATGCACATCATCCTCGACATCCGCGCCACCGCCAAAGCCAACAAGGATTGGGGCACCAGCGACAAGATACGCGACGCGCTGAAGGAAGCCGGCGTCACCGTCAAAGACGGCAAAGACGGCGCCACATGGAGTATATAATGTTTACTGCGATGAAACGATACCTTATCCTGCTGGCAACCATAGCTCTGCTCGCCGCCTGCAACAAAGACAACGACGAGGTGCAATCACCCACACAAAGCACTACGCCTAAACGGTTGGCAAGCCTGACGAGCATATCGTATAGCCAATACCGCAGCTACAACTATGAGACCGGACAATACGAACTGTCAAGCACTTCTGGCAGCAAAAATGGAGCCACCTTCAGATGGTCGTCCTCGGGCTTGCTCATCGGTATGGGCATGGAAGGTATCGGCATCGATGGCGACCTGTTAACGATTGAGTACGCTGGCAATAAAATGAAGAATATTGTTATCAATGGTGCCGCCATGGGTGCATCTGGAAACGTCATCTACTCTTGCTCCTATACCGATGACAAACTCACCACACTCTACGCCTCCATTCCCGGTCGTGGTTGGAGCAATACTACATTATCCTATAACCTTAACGGTGAGCTTATATCTATGCGCGAGCAGTCGAGTGACGGCGATGTGATAGAAGTTGCCTTAGTATGGGAGAACGGCAACGTAATACATGCACAAAAAACCTATAGCGGAGCACATTACTCCGAAACTCACATCGAGACCTACGACTATTTCTACGATAATATGTCATCGATGTTCACGGGCATAGAGACGTACGGCCTTATCGGCAGCAGCTACTATATGCTGTCTAGGAACAATGTGCTGCGTGTAATAGACAATTACTCTAATACCCAAAGCGACACCACCATATACATCTACGACTACGACGGCGACTGGCCAGTAAGCTACACCACCGAGCGCGGCAACCGGAATTCATACGATGGTGGCGACCAATATGAATACAAAGCATACCTGCGCTACACCGACGGTAGCGGAGTTACTGTCCCACAAACATTCACCATCAGCACATCCATGAACTTACCTGATATTGACTATGACTACTATATCTACGGTGGTGGCGAGTATGAGGCTGGACGACAGGTTATACTCAGGGCTAACAGGTCCGTCACCTACCACGGTGTAGACAGGCAGTTCATGTGCTGGAACGATGGTGTCACGGACAATCCGCGCACATTAACTGTATCAGGTGACGCTCAGTTCATCGCCATATACGAAAACTCGGACAACAAATAACATTAGCAAACAATACAACCAATGAAAAGAGCTGACTGGATACTTATCTTGTGCGTCATCGTGGTGCTGACGCCGTTCTTCATTCCCGCTACGGGGTTCTTCGCGTGGTTCACCGCAGCCACGACAGCACACCCCTATATCATGGCTTTCTTCAAGTTCGCCATACTGGCTACGCTGGGCGAGATGCTGGCCTTGCGCATCCGCGAGGGCGTCTACAACAAGCCGGGCTTCGGTGTGGCGCCGCGCATGATTGTGTGGGGCTTCCTCGGCATGGCTATCGCTATGGCTATGGTCATCTTCAAGAGCGGCGTGCCAGTGTTCCTCGGCTCGGTAGCCGACGCCCTGACGGGCAACGGTGGCCACGCTGCCGCCTACGCCGCGGTCTTCAAAGCCTCTGAGCTGACGTGGGGCAAACTGGGCATCGCCTTCGCGGTGAGCGTGCTGATGAATAGCATCTTCGCCCCCGTGATGATGACCTTCCACAAGTGCACCGACATACACATCACCGACAACGGCGGCACGGTGCGCGGATTGTTACGCCCCATCAAGATGCGCGAGATATTCCGTGAGCGCATCAACTGGGATGTGCAGTGGAACCTCGTCATCAAGAAGACCATCCCCCTCTTCTGGTTCCCCGCACACACCATCACCTTCATCCTGCCGCCGACGCTGCAGGTGCTCTTCGCCGCCCTCCTCGGCGTCGCCCTGGGTCTCATACTCGCACTTGCCGTAGGCAGCAAGAAAAATTGAAAGTTGAAAATTGTAAATTGAATTTATTGTCTAC
>JAGCYV010000027.1 GCA_017960605.1 Bacteroidales bacterium
CTGGTACCACGTGTCGAAGTATGCAGTCGAGGCGCTGAGCGACGCACTCCGCATCGAGATGCAGCCCTTCGGCATCGACGTAGTTATCATCGAGCCCGGGGCCATCAAGACCAACTGGGGAATCATCGCCGCCGACCATCTCGCAGAGACCTCCAAGGATACCGCTTATGCCGAAACGGGCGCGATGATGGCGCAGAACCTGCGGGGCATGTACGAGTCGTCAAGCATTTCCGACCCCTCCGTGGTCCAGAAAGCCATCTGCCGTGCCGTGAACGCCCGCCGTCCCCGCACGCGCTACCGCATCGGGCGTCTCTCCTCGACGATGGTGTTCTTCCACTGGCTGCTGCCTACCCGCTGGTGGGACAGCATCGTGCGGATGATGGGAAAACGAAAGTGGATGTGAGAGGTATTTTGCAACTTTAAATTCACTATGAATAAAACACTGATAATCAGCTTTATGACATTGCTTATGGCGCACGCCTCAGCTCAGATCGACCTCCACAGCCACGCTATCACGCAGGGCTACCTCGACTACATCAAGGCCAACAACGCCGAAATGGACGAGGGATTCCCCATCCCGGGCTGGGACGTGGAGAAGCATATTGCCTTCATGGACAAGGCCGGCATCCAGACTTCGGTGCTGACGATGCCCGCACCGCAGCCCTTCTTCGGCGATGCGGAGGCTTCGGCGGCGGTGTGCCGCAAGTACAACGAAGAATGCGCCGCGCTGAAAGCTCGCTATCCGGGGCGTTTTATGTTCTGCGCCGCGCTGCCCCTGCCCGACGTGCCGCACGCGCTGGAAGAGGCACGCTACGCCTTGGAGGTGCTGGGTGCCGACGGCATCAAGTTGGCCACCAACAGCTACGGGCAGTACCTCGGTGACCCCGCCTTGGACACACTGATGGCCTACCTCAACGCGCAAAATGCCGTCGTCATCCTGCATCCGCACAAACCCTCGGCGGTCAACTCTCAGCTCATCGCCGATGTGCCCTTGGCGAGCTACGAATACTTGGCCGAGACCTCTCGTGCGGTACTCAACATGGTGGTCCACAACGTGTTGGTGCGTTATCCGAACCTGAAGGTGGTGGTGCCGCACTGCGGATCTTTCCTGCCCAACGCCCTGCCGCGCTTCCGTTCGCTGCTGCCCGTGATGGTGAAGCAGGGCATCATGCAGCCTGTGGATGTCGATGCCAACATGTCGCGGCTCTACTACGACCTGGCTGGCGCGCCCACCGATGACGTCCTCGACGCGCTCCTCACCATCACCACGCCCGACCATATCCTCTACGGCAGCGACTACCCGTATGTGGCCGAACCGGTGCTCATCAGCGGCAAGCAGGCTCTGGAGGGGCGTCTCGCCTCGCACGGACTGAACCCGCAGGACATTTTCACCGACAACGCCCGCAGGCTGTTCGGCGAGAACGTGCCGCTTCGCACCTACGGCGAGCGCATCGTCCGCCTTGCCGAAATCGAGGTGGTGCCGGAGTATCTGGAAGAGTATCTGGCTTACGCCAAGGAAGTTGGGGTGACCTCAGTGAAGGTGGAGCCCGGCGTGCTGACATTGTTTTCTATGCAGACTAAGGAAGACCCATGTAAAATCTACATCCTCGAAATCTACGCCGACAAAGAAGCCTACCAGAGTCACCTCCAGACCGCCCATTTCAAGAAGTACAAGGAGGGCACCGCCCAAATGGTGAAGTCGCTGAAACTGATCGACACCCAACCGATGGTGGGGATGGAGATGTTGGGACATTGAGAAAACAAACAAATCAAAATCAATATGAAACACACCCTTCTGATTTTCGCCGCCATCGTGTTAATGGCCGGCTGCAACAAGACAACAAAAACAGACAAAGATATGAACACTTTGACATTCAACGAGAAACAGGCGGCAGCAATGTCGGCTATCGCCTGCTACGAGGCGCAGGGCGACCAAGCGTCGTTAGCCACCGCCATCCACGAGGGCTTCGACGCGGGGCTTACTGCCAACCAGATCAAAGAGGCCCTCTCGCAACTCTACGCTTACACGGGCTTCCCGCGCTCACTCAATGCTTTAGGCACTCTCCAGAAGGTGATGGAGCAACGCGGTGAGGTGACGATGGGGGAGGAGTCCACTCCGATTCCCGACAGCTACGACGCTCTGAAACAAGGCACCGAGGTGCAGACCAAACTGTCGGGACAGCCCTTCGACTACAAGTTCTGTCCCGCCGAGGACTACTACCTCAAGGCGCACCTTTTCGGCGACATCTTCGCCCGCGACCTGCTCACCCATGCCGACCGTGAGTTGGTGACCGTCAGCGCCTTGGCTGGTCTGGAGGGCGTGGAGCCCCAACTGGCCGCCCATGTGCGCGGCGCACGGAACATGGGTCTTACCGACGCACAGCTGCTCGCCATTCCGAAGGTGTTGCAGGAGCGTGTGGGCAAAATGGAGGCGCACCGTGTCGCCGTGGCTATTCAGCAGTTGGGCATCAGCGCTTCTGTTAACGACCTCCTCGCCAGCGACATATACGTCCAAAACCATGTTGATTTGAAGTCGAGCTGGCGGCGGGGCGAGCCGAACACCGCCTACGCGCAGTACTTCATCGGCAACAGCTACCTTGCGCTTTACGACGGCGGTATGGTCAACGTGTCCTTCGAGCCGGGTTGCCGCAACAACTGGCACATCCATCACAAGCAGGTGCAGGTGCTGGTGTGCGTGTATGGCCGTGGCTGGTATCAGGAATGGGGCAAACCCGCGGTCAAGCTGGAGCCCGGCGTGATCATCGAGATCCCCGAAGGCGTGAAACACTGGCACGGCGCCGCCAAAGACAGCTGGATGCAGCACCTCACCTACCACAAGGACGTGCAGGAAGAGGCCAGCAACGAACTGATGGAGCAGCGAGAGCAGAGTGATGCTCGCATCGGCTCTGCCGAGTCGCGACAGAAGTCGAGTGGAACTCAATGGCTGGAGCCTGTAACAGACGAAATTTACAATAAACTGAAATAAAATGAAAAAATTAGCATTCATCATGGCAGCACTTCTTATGATAAGTCTGAGTGGCTGCGCACAAGAAAACCAAACCCAAAATCAAGGAAAGGAGAACAAAGAAATGAACAAGACTTTAATCGTTTACTTCTCGGCCACTGGCACCACCAAGGCTGCCGCACAGAAATTGGCCCAACAGTACAATGCCGACCTCTATGAAATCACCCC
>JAGCYV010000028.1 GCA_017960605.1 Bacteroidales bacterium
GCCGCTGTCCTCAGCCACCTTGCGCATCCATGCCACACCCTGCATCCACTCATACTCGCCCAGTCCGAACGAGCAGAGCAGCAGACGTGCGCCTGGTGCCTGGCCGCGATAATTCCCGCGGAAGCCCTTGCCAGTGGTGATACCGGCCACGTGAGTGCCGTGGGTGCCGTAACCGTAGAGGTTAGAGGTGTCTCCCTGAGCGGCAATCAGCCTTTCGTAGCCCACAATCTCGGTGCCGAAATCGAAGCCAGCAGGCGGCGGACCGGCAAGGCGGAAGTGGTCCCAAGCACGGGCTATGCGCCAAGTGTTATGGTTCTGTCCGTTGTAGTTTGGGTGCGTGTAGTCGAAGCCCCAGTCGGTGATACCGATATATACTCCTGCGCCGTTGTAGCTGATATTGTCTATTGTGCCAAGACCTTTCTGTACGCTGTCTGTGCGGGTGTCCACACGCATATGGTCGCATGTGGGCTCGGCGATACGGTGCGAGATGCTGTAGAGCAACACCTCCTTGTCGCTTTCCAGCACGTCGAGACTTGTCACGGGCACTCTCAGCGTCACTATCAGGCCCGCCTCGGCACCTATCACGATGTCGGCCTTCTCCAATACCCCGCGGTCGAAGCCCGGGGTCATCTTGGCCAGGAAGTTGATGCTCTGCGCTCCTGCGGCTATCTCCTCGCGTACCAGCGCTTTGGTGTCGATAGCGCACTTGGTGCTCTGTGCCATGGCACTTGCTAAAAGGCTAATTGCTAACAGTGTAAAGACAATCTTCTTCATAAAATAGGTATTATATACAAAGTGCAAAGATACGATTTTTTTTCAATCATGAAAAAAAATAGTGGGTAGTGTGTAGTGTGCAGTGTGTAGCATTTTGATTTTGTGCTACTCACTATCCACTATCCACTACCCACTCAGCGGAGCGGGAATCCGCTACGCTACACCTCCCAGGTGTCGCCGCTGTTGAGCAGGTCGTCCATGCATTTGTATTTGCCGTTGGCCATCTGCTCGTCCATCTGCTCTTCGTAGAGCTGGGTGTAGGAGACTTTCTTCACGTTGCGGATGACGCCGAGGGCGACGGGAAGGTCTCCTCCCATGTGGGCCAGCATCATGTGGATACCGGTGTCCTCGGTGGTCTCGTCGTGCACCATGATATCGTCCAGCGTGATGCCGTTCTCGCCGAGGGTGACCACCTCGAGCTGGCGGCCGTTGAAGCGCAGACCTTTCTCCTTGTTCTTGCCGAAGAGCATAGGTTTGCCGTGTTCGAGCACGATGGTGCGGTCGTCACGGACGGCGCGGTCGGTGATGGCGGCGTGGGTCTTGTCGTTGAAGATGACGCAGTTCTGCAACACTTCAACCACCGAGCAGCCGTCATGTTTGGCGGCGCGTGTCATGCACTCCGTGCTCAGCTGCGGTACGCAGTCGAGGGTGCGGGCAAAGAAGGTGCCCTGTGCGCCCATCACCAGCTCGCCTGGATTGAACGGATAGTCGATGGTGCCGTAGGGGCTCGTCTTGGTCACTTGACCGAACTTGGTGGTGGGGCTGTACTGGCCCTTGGTCAAGCCATAGATTTCGTTGTTGAAGATGGTGATGTTCAGGTCCTGGTTGCGGCGCACGGCGTGGATCAGGTGGTTGCCGCCGATGGCCATCGAGTCACCGTCGCCCATGTTCACCCACACGCTCAGCTCGGGGTTGGCGAGCTTCACACCTGTGGCGATGGCGCAGGCGCGGCCGTGGATGCTGTGGAAACCGTAGGTATCCACATAGTAGGGGATACGGCTTGAGCAGCCGATACCGCTCACCATGCAGACGTTCTCTTTCTTGTAACCCGTCTTGGGGAAGGTGGCCAGCAGGGCGGCGAGGATGGCGTGGTCGCCACAACCGGGGCACCACTTCACCATCTGGTCGCTCTGGAAATCAGCCTTCGTATATTCTCTATCCGCTTTGGGAACAAAATGCTTTTCCATTTCTATATATTGTTTGATTGTTTGATTGTTTGATTGTTTGAGTGAAAGTTTGCTTGCCTGTTTGACTGCGTCAGCACTCAAGCATTCATGCATTCAGGCATTCAAGCATTCAAAAGTTTGTTGAAGTGCTCTTTCAGCTCGCCAACTTCGAAGGGCAGGCCCATCACCTTGTTGTACTGGGTCATGGGGCACTCCGGGAACTGGGTGCGCAGGTAGCCGGCGAACTGGCCGTTGTTCAGCTCGCACACCACAATCTTCTTGTACTTGCGCAGGATGTCGCCGGTGTTCTTCGGCAGCGGGCAGATGTAGTTGAAGTGGGTGTAGGCCACCTTCTTGCCTTCGTTGTTCATCTCCTCGACGGCGAGGGTGAGGGCACCGGCGGTGCCGCCCCAACCCACCACGAGAAGGTCGGCATCCTTGGCGCCGGTCACCTCCTGGTCAGGAATGTAGTTGGCCACGCGGTTCACCTTCTCCTGACGGTTCTTGGTCATCAGGGCGTGGTTCTCGGGGTCGGTGCTCAGAGGACCGTCGGGGCACTTCTCCAATCCGCCCACGCGGTGGCTCAGGCCGGCCATTCCGGGCAGGGCCCACTCACGGGCGAACTTCTCTTCGTCGCGACGGAACGGACGGTAGTTCGGGTCGTTCTCCTTGGCCAGACGGGGCTTGATTTCGGGCATGTCTTTCATGCTGGGAATCTTGAACAGCTGGCTGCCGTTGCCCAGATAGCCGTCGGTGAGCAGGATGACGGGGGTCATGTGCTCGAGGGCGATCTTGGCGGCGTTGAAGGCCCAGTAGAAGCAGTTGGCGCTCGATGAAGCGGCAACCACCACGAGCGGAGCCTCGCCGTTGCGGCCGTAGAGGGCTTGTCCGAGGTCGCTCTGCTCGGTCTTGGTAGGCAGACCCGTCGAGGGGCCGCCGCGCTGCACATCGACCACCACTAGCGGCAGTTCGGTCATCACGGCCAATCCCAATGCCTCGCTCTTCAGCGAGAGACCGGGGCCGGAGGTGCTAGTGCAGGCAAGGGCACCGGCATAGCTGGCGCCGATGGCGGAGCAGACACCGGCGATTTCGTCTTCGGCCTGGAACACACGGGCACCGAGGCTCTTGTGTTTGGCCAGCTCGACCATCACGTCGGTGGCGGGGGTGATGGGGTAGGAGCCGAGGAAGAGACGGCGGCCGCTCTTCTCGCTGGCGGCCAGCAGGCCCCAGGCGGTGGCCACGTTACCGGTGATGTTGCGGTAGCGGCCGTGTTCCATCTTGTCGGCTTTGGCAATCTCGAAGATGTGCGAGTGCATCACCTCCAGCTTGTCGGCATATTCGTAACCTTCGGTCAGCACGGCCTTGTTCAGCGTGATGACGGCGGGTTTCTTGGCGAACTTGCGCTCCAGATAGGCAAAAGTCTGGTCGAGGGTCTTGTGGGTCGAGTAGAAGATGATGCCGAGGGCGAACATGTTGCGGCTCTTGTCGGCGGTCTTCTTATCGACGCCCTGGGACTCGCCGATGCGCTCGGTGAAGCTGGTGATGGGGGCCTTGATGATGGTGTAGGCGCGCTCCAGTTCGTCGGTGAAGGGGTTCTCCGTGTAGCCGGCCTTCTCCATGGCCTCCTCCGTGAAGGTGTCGATATCCACGATGACGGTGGCACCCTTCTTGGCCCATTTCAGCTGGCTCTTGAAGGCGGCGGGATTCATGGCCACCAGGATATCGCATTTGTCGCCGCTCGAGTAAATGTGGTTGCCCACATGCACCTGATAGCCGCTCACGCCCGCGATGGTGTTGTGCGGAGCACGGATTTCGGCGGGATAGTCGGGGAAGGTGGCAATGTCGTTGCCTGTCAGGGCGGAAGCGTCGCTGAACAGCGTGCCGCTCAACTGCATTCCGTCGCCCGAGTCACCTGCAAATCGGACCACAAGGTCCTCTTTATTAACAATCTGATTCTCTGACATGTTGTTGATATGTTTTTATTTGTTTCTTTTATATTTTGAAAATGCAAAGATACAAAATAAAAACCATTCTCCAAAATCTTTTTTCCACAGGTTTTCCACACTGAGGTCCAACTGGTTTAATATCAATGACAATCCCGTTTTTACCCTTGAATTCTTGCCTGTTTTACTTAAGGTTTGCCTAAAGTATGCCTAAAGGTTACCTAAAGTTCTCCTAAAGGTTACCTAAAGTTTACCTATGAACATCCGATTTCTATAACCCATCTGCCTGACCGTAGGGAACGGCCTTGAGCACCTCTGAATTAAATATAGCGAAAAACCTATAACCTTTCAGAAAAAGAAGCTGCCGCACAATAATCACCGCCGTATGGCGTTATAGGGAAGAACATTAAATCCTACAGCCATGAAGAAAACCTGTACTATTTTCATTGCGGCCTTCGTCGCCTTTCTGGCTACCGGTTGCCAAGTGTTTATTTATCAGCCCCAGGCGGTGGATGTCCCGCTGATCAACCATCAAGGCGACGTGCGTGTGGATGCCTCTTTGGGTGTCTCCACTTTCCTGCTGCCCAACCGACTGACCCTCAACGCTACCGGTTCCTACGGCATCACCGACTGGCTGGCTGCACAGGCGCATATCGACTACGGCGGCGACTGCTGGTACGGCCAGGTGGCTCCGGGTGTCTATGTGCCTTTCTCCGACCACGCGGTGCTCGAGGGCTATGTGGGCTACGGTGTCGGCGGCTCGTGGAACGACGGAGTGGTGTCCGACTCGGGTTACACGCTTATCTACAAGGGCTCTTTCAATCTTCCCTTCGCGCAGGCCAACTTCGGCTGGCACGATCTGGCCAACGGCCATCTGGATATCGGCGTCGGCATCAAGGCGGGTTATTATATGCCTTCGTTCGACTACCAGCGCTACTGGAACCAGGAACACCAGACCTCCTACGACGAGCACTACGGCACTCCCAACACCCTGCTGGAACCTCAGCTGATGATCCGTGCGGGCGGCCCCAAGGTGAAGTACAGCCTGCGTATCGGCTATGTGTGGATGTCCGACCTCCCCGAGGGCGCCGTCTCCTTCTCCCACGACTACATCACCATCAGCAACGGCGTGACCTTCAGCTTCTAAGTTCTTACCTTTTCCCTGAATGATAATGTGTAAATTGAAAACCCTTCTGGTGACGGTGCTGGTTCTCACCTTTCACCTGTCACCGTCCTCTTTGAACGCCCAACAGCGGGAAACACGCCAGTTCGTCATGCGCGACTCGGCGCTCTACCTCGATGTGTGGTACCCCGAGGAGCCCCGCAGCGACCGCGCTTGCGTGGTGGCTCTCTTCGGCGGCGGATTCATCGTCGGCGAGCGCGACAACGAGCTCCAGACGGAGATAGCGCGGCTGCTTACCGCACGCGGCTACACCGTCGTCAGCCCCGACTACCGACTGGGTTTGAAAGACAGCGTGATGGTGAACAGCCACAAGAGCCTCTCCGGATTGCAGGAGCTCTTCCAATGGACCATCGACATCGCCGCCGAGGACTGCGCCGCCGCGGTGGCCTATGTCGTCGCCCATGCCGGCGAGCTGAACATCAACCCCGACCGCATCGTGCTCACCGGCTGCTCCGCCGGCGCCATCACCGTCATGCAGCTCGACTACTGCAGGGCCAACTCCCTGCCGCAAGCGGCCGTTCTCCCTGCCGGCTGGATGCCCGCCGCCGTGGTGCCCTACGCCGGTGCCGTCATGTGCAAGGGCAAACCCCGTTACGCCACCCCGCCGGCACCCACCATGCTCATGCACGGCACCGCCGACAAGATAGTGGCCTACAAGAAGTTCCCGCCCGTTCTCTGCCACGCGCTCTATGGCGCCAACACGCTCTTCAAGGTGTTCAAGAAGAGCGGTTACCCCTGCTGGATAGTGCGCTTCAAAGGCATCGGCCATGAGGTCGCCAGCTTCCTGCCCGGCAGCGTCGATCTCTTCTGCGGATTTGTGGAGCAGGTGTTCGACGGCCGCCGCACCACGATGGACGCCACCATGCGCGACGAGCGGCTGGTGCCCACCAAGTGGTCCAAAATGAACGTAACCGACATCTATAAATGAACAAGATAGAAATCATGGCTCCTGTGGGCTCGTGGGAGAGCCTGCAGGCGGCCATCCAGGGCGGCGCCGACGCCGTCTATTTCGGTGTGGGCAAACTGAATATGCGATCCCGCTCGGCGGCCAACTTCACCGTCGAGGACCTGCCCCGCATCGTTGAGATTTGTTCCTCCCCATTCAAGCATTCAGGCAATCAAGCATTCAGGCAATCTCCCATACGCACCTACCTCACCGTCAATACCATTATTTATAACTCCGAGATCGAGGAGATGCACCGCCTGCTCGAGGCGGCAAAGGCGGCCGGCATCAGCGCCGTCATCGCCTCCGATATGGCCGTTATCACCTACGCCAACGAGATGGGCGTCGAGGTGCATATCTCCACCCAGTGCAACGTCTCCAACACCGAGGCCGTGCGCTACTATGCCCGCTTCGCCGACGTCATCGTCACTGCCCGCGAGCTGCCCCTCAGCCAGGTGGCCGAGATTACCCGCTTTATCGCCGACAACGACATCCGCGGCCCCAAGGGGGAGCTGGTGCAGGTGGAGGTCTTCGCCCATGGAGCCCTCTGCATGAGCGTCTCGGGCAAGTGCTATCTCTCGCTCGACAACTACAACTACTCGGCCAACCGCGGCGCCTGCCTGCAGCTCTGCCGTCGCGGCTATATCGTGAAGGACAAGGAGAGCGACCTCGAGCTGGAGATCGACAACGAGTATATCATGTCGCCCAAGGATCTCTGCACCATCGGCTTCCTCGACAAGATAGTGAAGGCCGGCGTGCGGGTGCTGAAGATAGAAGGGCGGGGCAGGAGTGCCGACTATGTGCGTACCGTCACCGAATGCTACCGCGAGGCGGTGGCCTCCATCGCCGACGGCACCTATTGCCCGCAGAAGATAGAGGGCTGGATGCAGCGCCTCTCCACCGTCTTCAACCGCGGCTTTTGGGACGGCTACTACCTCGGCCGCCGTCTCGGCGAGTGGAGCGAGCGCTATGGCTCCCAAGCCACCGAGCAGAAGGTCTATCTCGGCCCTGTGAAGAACTACTTCGGCCGCATCAACGTGGCCGAGGTCTCCCTGCAGACGGCCGAAACCCTCCGTGTGGGCGACGAGGTGATGGTCATCGGCGAGACCACCGGCGTCTATCGCGACACCGTCCGGGAACTGCGCACCGACCGCGATCCCGTGCCCGAGGTGCATCAGGGCGACTGCTTCTCGTTCGCCACCTCCGTCACCCTCCATCGTGGCGATAAGGTTTATAGAATCGACACCGTGCAAGATGAGTTCTAACTGGAATCCCAACAAACAAGGCAAATTTAGAAATAGTATCGGCGAAGAGGCACCCCTCAAGCGCCCCACGCCACAGGAGCGTTACCCCGAAGGGGAACCGAACACCTTGAAAAGACAATCAAATAAAGTGAGGAATACCTTCAGCACCGACCCCGTGCCGGAGAAGGCGCTGCTGGTCAGCATCTGTCCCGCCGGACAGACCATGGAGCGCACCGAAGAGTACCTCGACGAACTGGCCTTCCTCCTCGAGACCGCCGGCGGCGTGGCCCTCAAGCGCGTCATCCAGAAACTGGAACGCCCCGACACCCGCACCTATGTGGGCAGCGGCAAACTGGAGGAAATCAAGGAATACAAGAATGCGCTGGATGTCGATTTCGTTATATTCGACGATGAGTTGAGTCCCGCCCAGCTCCGCAACCTCGAGCGCGAGCTCGAATGCCGCATCCTCGACCGCACCACCCTCATCCTTGACATCTTCGCCCGACGGGCCCGCACCTCCATCGCCAAGACCCAGGTCGAGCTGGCGCAGCTTCAGTACATGCTGCCCCGGCTCACCCGCTTGTGGACCCACCTCGAGCGGCAGCGCGGCGGCATCGGCATGCGCGGCCCCGGCGAGACTCAGATTGAGACCGACCGCCGCCTCATCAAGGAGAAAATCACCCTTCTCCGCCAGCAGCTCGACAAGATAAACAACCAGAAGACCCTCCAGCGACGCAACCGTGAGAGCCTCGTGCGGGTGGCGCTGGTGGGATACACCAATGTCGGCAAGAGCACCCTCATGAACCTGCTGAGCAAGAGCGACGTCTTTGCCGAGAACAAGCTCTTCGCCACCCTCGACACCACCGTCCGCAAGGTGGTCATCGGCAACCTGCCCTTCCTCCTCACCGACACCGTCGGCTTCATCCGCAAGCTGCCCACCCAGCTGGTGGAGAGTTTCAAGAGCACCCTCGACGAGGTCTCCGAGGCCGACCTCCTGCTGCATGTCGTCGATATCTCGCACCCCGACCACGAAGAGCAGATAGCCGCCGTGCAGCAAACCCTCGCCGACATCGGCGCCGCCGACAAACCCGTCATCATGGTCTATAACAAGATCGACCGCGTGGAGGAGCTCATGTCCGAATGCGTCGGCGACGACGGGACAAATACCGATGCGGCAACGCAATTCCTCGATAACACGATCATCCGCATCTCCGCCGCCGACAAGATAAACATCGACCTCCTGCGGCAGCGCCTCTACGACGAGGTGTCGCGCATCCACGCCATCCGCTACCCCTACAACAATTTCCTCTACTGACCACTTGACCATCGGAAGTTCCGAAAAAGTGAATTCACACATTCACACAATAACACATTCATGCATTACTCGATAACGAATATAAGTGGAAATTCTTTTCAGATGATAAGTTTTATTATTGGAAGCATCTTGCAAGCGTAAAGCAGCGAGAGGAGAGACTAAGCTCGCTTAGGCTATCCCGAGTCGCAAAGCGGTTCGAGGGACTCAAGCTGGCTTGTAGAAGTGCTTCAAAGAATATAAAACCTTTGTCACGACAAAGCAATCATGCTTATGATTGTCATCAGTAAGAGTAAGTCCGTGCTTTCAGTCCTTTACGTGTGACAACATTATGAAGATTTATTTCAGATGATGAGTTGGTTTTCTTTGGAAGCATCTTGAAAGCGTAAAGCAGCGAGAGGAGAGACGTAGCTCGCTTTCTGAGTGATTTAAAAGAACAACAACCTTTGTTCAGAACAAAGCAATCCTTTGAGGATTGTCATCTGAAAGAGATATTTCTGTGCTTTCAGTGCTTTCTGTGTGACACCTTACACCTTACACCCTACACCAATACACCTTACACCTTACACTTTACCCCTTACACTTTACCCCTTACACTTTACCCCTTACCCCTTACACCAATACACCCTACACCC
>JAGCYV010000029.1 GCA_017960605.1 Bacteroidales bacterium
CTCTTCCTCGGGGGCGTCGTAGGGAATGCAGCGGATGGTGGCCGTGGTCTCTTCCTTGATGCGCTCCTCGGTTTCGGGGGTGCCGTCCCAATGGCAGAGGAGGAAGCCGTTCTTCTCAATCTCGGTCTTGAATTCTTCCCAAGTGTCGACCTTGCGGGTCATCGAGGCACGGAAGTCGGCGGCTTTCTTGAAGAGGTTGGCCTGTATCTGCTCCATGAGTTCGTAGACGTGGTCGGCGATGCCCTCGATAGGCATGGTGATTTTCTCGAGCGTATCGCGGCGGCAGACCTCGCAGGTGCCGTTCTCGAGGTCGCGGGGACCGATGGCGAGGCGCACGGGGACGCCCTTGAACTCATACTCGTTGAACTTCCAACCCGGCTTGTATTCGGGGCGGTTGTCGTACTTCACTACCAGGCCTTTGGCCTCGAGGGCCTTGACGATGGGAGCGATGTGCTCGTCGAGCTGGCGCTGCTGTTCGTCGCTCTTGCAGATGGGGACGATGGCAACGTGGATGGGGGCCAGGCGCGGCGGCAGGACGAGGCCGTTGTCGTCAGAGTGGGTCATGATGAGGGCGCCCATGAGTCGGGTCGAAACACCCCACGAGGTGGCCCAGACATACTCCAGCTGGTTCTGCTTGTTGAGGAACTGCACCTCGAAGGCCTTGGCGAAGTTCTGGCCGAGGAAGTGGCTGGTACCGGCCTGGAGGGCCTTGCCGTCCTGCATCATGGCCTCGATGCAGAGGGTGTCGAGGGCACCAGCGAAGCGCTCGTTGGGCGATTTATGGCCCTTGATGACGGGCACGGCCATGTAGTTCTCCACGAAGTCGCCATAGACGTCGAGCATCTTGCGTGCTTCAGCCTCGGCCTCCTCACGGGTGGCGTGGGCGGTGTGGCCTTCCTGCCACAGGAACTCGGCGGTGCGGAGGAACATGCGGGTGCGCATCTCCCAGCGCACGACATTGGCCCACTGGTTGCAGAGGATGGGCAGGTCGCGGTAGGACTTGATCCAGTTCTTATAGGTGCTCCAAATAATAGTCTCGGAGGTGGGGCGCACGATGAGTTCTTCCTCGAGTTTGGCGGCGGGATCGACGACAACACCGTTGCCGTTGGGGTCGTTCATCAGGCGGTGATGGGTCACCACGGCGCACTCTTTAGCAAAGCCTTCGACATGCTCGGCCTCACGGCTGAGGAAGCTCTTGGGGATGAAGAGGGGGAAGTAGGCGTTCACATGGCCGGTGGCCTTGAACATGCTGTCGAGCTGATGCTGCATCTTCTCCCAGATGGCATAGCCATAGGGTTTGATCACCATGCAGCCGCGCACGGCGGATTGTTCGGCGAGGTCGGCACGGACCACCAGTTCGTTATACCATTCGGAGTAGTTTTCGCTGCGTTTGGGGAAATCTTTTGCCATATTTTTATATTGAGATATACAATAATTTAGGTGATTTGTCGTTCATTGAATCGGATTGCAAAATTACACAAAATATTGCAAGTGGTGAAATCTTTTATACAGAAAATAAATAAGGGACTGATAATCACAGCAGCCGCCGTGATTATCACAACGACGGCGAGCAGCCAGGTGAAGTTGACTCCCGACACATTGGACTGCCATGTGGTGAGTTTTTCGGCGGGCCTCCTGTCGCCCCTCATGGGGAGCAACACGGGAGGACTGTCCGGCGGCAACATGAGCGACCTCTACACAGGCCCCTATCTGGACTTCGGTTTGGAATGGGACTACAAATTTGCCAGCAACTGGATGCTGGCCTTCGATGCCGATATCTGGTTCGGCAGCAACAGCGACAACCTCCGTTGGCGAGAGTTGAGAATACCCAACACCTTCACCACTGGCGGATATGCCATTGGCTGGGGCGGATACGACGGCGTAGTGACGGCCTATAACCGAGGGTTGGCCGCCCGTCCGGGAGTGGCCAAGATTATCACCGTCATCCCCAAGAATCCCAATTCAGGCATCCTGCTGAAGCTCAGCGGAGGCTGGTTTATGCAGAAGACCGTCTATACCCAGGACTTCGACAGAGCCCCCGTCCCCCAGCTGACAGGCAACTATGCGAAGCTCTACGACCATCTGCGCAACGGCGTCATCCTCACGGAGAGCATCGGATTCATCTTTATGAGCAACTACTCCACCTATGCCAATTTCAAGGTCACATTTGACGTGAGCCAGTGCTGGAGCTGGTCCTCGAGGCCTTACCAGATAGACAAGCTCATGGGGCTGAACGGCAAGGACAACAACCGCTATTTCGACCTGCTTTACGGCTTCAAGCTCACCTGGATGTTCCCCTTCACCGGCAAGACCGCCTATGATTACTACTATTACTAGGAGACAGGAGACAAGGAGATAAGGAGGTTGGACAAATGAGATTATTCTATACCATAGGCATCTGGTTCTACATATTGGGCATCCGCATCGCCGCCCTCTTCGGCCACGGGAAAGCCCGGTTGATGGTGAAAGGTTGGAAAGCGGTCGGCTGCCCGTGGTCGGCGGCTCCGGGAGAACAGGTGGCCTGGTTCCACGCAGCCAGCCTGGGCGAGTTTGAACA
This sequence comes from Bacteroidales bacterium, assembly GCA_017960605.1. Lineage (GTDB taxonomy): Bacteria > Bacteroidota > Bacteroidia > Bacteroidales > P3 > Colimorpha. The sequence goes on from JAGCYV010000029.1 coordinate 2,558, forward strand.
GGCAAGACCTGTGCTGGAAGAATACAAGCGCCGCCATCCCGACCACCGCATCGTGGTCACCTTCTTCTCACCCTCGGGCTATGAGGTGCGCAAGAACTACGCACAAGCCGACGCCGTGCTGTACCTGCCGCCCGACCTGCCCTGTACCGTGCGCCGTTTCCTCGACCGTTACCGTCCGACGGTGGCGTTCTTCGTCAAATATGAGTTCTGGTACAACTATCTGGGCGCGTTGCACCGCAGAGGCATCCCCACCTATATCTTCTCAGCCATCTTCCGGCCCAACCAGTACTTCTTCAAGGGGGTTCCTTGGTTTAGGAACCAACTGAGGGACTGCTTCAACCATCTTTTCGTGCAAAACGAGGAGAGCCTCAATCTGTTGAAGAGCATCGGCATCGAACATTGTTCCGTGGCCGGCGACACCCGCTTCGACCGAGTGCACCAGATAGCTGTGGCCGCAGAAGGCAACGAGGTGGTGGAGCGTTTTCTGGACGGTCACCAAGGCAAAGTCCTTGTGGCAGGAAGCACCTGGCCACCCGACGAAGCGTTGATCACTCAAGCAATCAGGCAATCAGACAATCAGGCAATCAGGCTCATCCTGGCCCCCCACGTCATCAGCGAAGAGCACCTCAAACAGATTGAAGCCCTCTTCCCCGACAGCGTGAGATATTCCCAAGTGGCCAGTGGCCAGTGGCCAGAAGCCAGCAATGTACTCATCATCGACAATATCGGACTTTTGTCGAAACTCTACCGCTATGCCGATGTGGCCTATATCGGCGGCGGTTTCGGCGTGGGTATCCATAACATACTGGAGGCCGTCACCTTCGGCAAGCCGGTTCTTTTCGGCCCCAACTACCACAAATTCCAGGAGGCCAAAGACATCATCGCCCGTGGCGGCGGATTCAGCCACCACGACGGCGAGAGCCTGAATCAGCACCTGCAACCCCTGCTCACCGACCCCGAGGCCTACGCCAAAGCCTCCCAAGCCTGTCTGGACTATATGACCGCCAACCTCGGCAGCACGGAAAAGATTCTCAGCACGATTGACCATTAAACTCCGACATATCATCCCCCTTCTGGGTGCGTTCCTGCTCACCTCATGCTACACCTACCGTTACGTGCCTGAGGGAGAACATGTGCTCTACCACAACGAACTGACCGTCGCGATGAGCGACAGCAGCGAGGTGTCGCCGGAGGTCAAGGAAGCCCTCAAAGACTTCCGCACCTACTATTCCCAACGCCCCAACTCAAAGCTTCTCGGCATCAAGCCTCTCCGTTTCAGCATGGGGATTTACGGCATCGCCAGCCCCAAGAACAAGACCTTCATCGGCGACTATTTCCGCCGTCTGGGACAGGCGCCTGTGGTCTATGAGGCCGAGAAGGCCGAGCGCACCGTCACCCAGTTCCAGCGGCTGATGCAGGCGAAAGGCTGTTTTGGCTCCACGGTCACCTTCGACACCCTGAAGCTCACCAAGCATAACATCACCGTAGGCTACCACATCACCGCCACTCCCCGCTACCGTATCGACGAGGTGGCCTATCACACCACCGACCGCAGCGTGGATAGCCTGCTGCACCTCTGGAGCAAGGATGCGCTCATCCGAGCCGGCGATCCCTACGACCAGGAACGCATCGCCGCCGAACGGGCACGTATCGTGAACAACCTACGGGAGAGCGGCTACTACCACGCCACCAGCGACTTGGTCAGTTTCGAGGTCGATACCACCTACTCCCCCACCCACCTCAGCATCGACGTCCACGTCGATAGCCGACGGCTGCAGATCTATCACATCAACAATATCTACGTCTATCCCAATTCTACCGCCGCCAGCCACTACGACACCCTAATCCACACTTACCAGACGCCCCGCAGCAGCGTCGATTTCCAGTTCATCTACTCCGAGCCCATGACCATCCGGCCGCAGACCATCAGCCGCACGCTGATGCTCTTCCCGGGTATGACTTACCGTCCCCGCTATATCAGCAACACCTACAACTCCCTGCTTTCGCTGCGCAATTTCAAGTACATCAATATCGAATTCACCGAGTCGCCCTTCTCGACCGACGCCCTTCCGCTGGTCGATGCCCATGTGCGCCTCATCCGCACCACCCAGCAGCGGCTCTCACTCTCGCTTGAACTCACCAACGCATCGCCCCTCGGCACCATGGATAGCGGCAGCAATTTCTTCCTGGGCGGCAACCTCGGGGTAGAAACATCGCTCGAATACCAGCACAAAAACCTCTTCGGCGGAGCCGAGCTACTACGTGTCAAAGGGTCGCTACTACTCGAGTTGCCCAAAATCAACCTCGGGCTGCAAGGCGGCAACCTGCATGAGGACTTCTCGGCCTTCGAACCCAGCCTCGAGGCTTCGCTCGACATGCCGGTGTTCCTTATTCCCTTTGCGTCGCATCTGGCCTGGCAACGTACCAAACCACACACGCTCTTCACCATCGGAGGAAGCTATCAGTACCGCTACTATTTCGAGCGAATCCTGGCCAACACCTCCTTCGGCTACACCTGGAGTCACTCGCGACGCGCCTCGAACCAGGTGCTGCCCATCGAGCTCACCTTCGTGCGTATGCTGTCGCTCGACGAGGCTTTCGCCTCGCGTCTGCGCAGCGTCAGCGACTTGCGCATGAAGTACCAGTACAGCAGCCACTTCATCATGGATGCCCGCTACGACTACACCTACTCCAACCAGCAGTATGGTCTCCGCGAGAACTTCACGGCGCTGCACTTCAGCGTGGAGAGCGCCGGCAACTTCCTGTCGGCGGTCGGCAGCATCCTCAACACACCGAAGGATGAGAACAACATCCGCTACCTCTTCGGCGTTCCGTTTGCCCGCTACGCCCGACTGAGCGGCGAATGGACACAATACCATTACTTCGGCCGAAGCAACACCTTCGTCCACCGTCTGCTGGTGGGCATCGGCCTGCCCTACAGCAACTCTATCGCCATGCCTTACGAGAAGAGCTTCTTCGGCGGCGGCCCGACCACCATGCGAGCTTGGCAGCTGCGGCGCCTCGGACCCGGCTCCTATGTCGGCGGCGGCGATATACTGGAACGTGTGGGCGACTTGCAGCTGGTGCTCAACCTCGAAGGGCGCTTCCCCATCGTGAGCATCTTCGAGGGAGCCTTGTTTGCCGATATCGGCAATGTGTGGCTTTTCAACCCCAGCGAGGAGTACCGCGGCGGTGAAATCAAGTGGAACAGCCTGCCTTCCGAGTTGGCGGCCGGTGTAGGCGTGGGACTGCGCGTCAATGTGTCCATCGCCACCCTGCGGGTGGATTTCGCCATTCCCGTCTATGACCCGGGCTACGAGGAGTCGCTGCGCTGGCGGCCGTCCCACTGGCAGTTTAACCAGATTGTGACCAATTTCGGCATCAACTACCCGTTCTGAAGTGAAAAGCAAAACCCTAACCTATATCCTTATCACCGCCTCGGTCATCTTCTGGGGCGTCAGTTTCATCCTCACCAAGGAACTCTTCCTGACCGAGGAGCACATGACCGTCACCGTTCTCATCGCCATGCGGTTGGCCATCGCGTCGGCCGTCATGTTGCCAGCACTGGCCCTCACCGGTCGTCTGCAACGCATCCGGAAGGGAGACATCAAGTGGTTCCTTCTGCTGGCACTCTGCGAGCCGTTCATCTACCACCTCTGCGAGACCAACGGGGTGCGGCTCGTCAGCGGGTCGCTGGCGTCGGTGGTCATCGCCACCATCCCGCTTTTCGTGCCGTTCGGCATGTGGGCGGCCTACCGCAAACGCATCAGCCCGATGCTCATCCTCGGCGTAGTGCTCTCGCTCGGCGGCGTGTTCCTGATGCTCAACGGCGAGATAGGTTTTCAAGGGACGGCCCTCAAAGGACTGCTCTTCCTCGGAGGCGCGGTGGCCATCGCGGTGGTCTATACGTTGCTGCTGGTCAAGGTGGTGGATAAGTACAATCCATTGGTTATCACCACCTGGCAAAATATTATCGGGCTGGCCTACTTCCTGCCGCTGGCACTGGCCTTTGACGGCAGCCAGATAGCGCTGCTTTCCTACTCGCCGCGGATGCTGGCCCTCATCATGGTGCTGGGCATCTGCTGCTCCACGCTGGCCTATGCGGGTTACAACTACGGCGTGCGCAACCTCGGGGCGTCGGAAGCCTGCATCTTCAACAACGCCATTCCCGTCTTTTCTCTCATCGCGGCGGTGCTCATCGGCCAAGAATCATTCAGCTGGGTGAAGGTAGCCGGAATGGCGGTGGTTATCGGCGGCGTGGTGCTCTCGCAGTTGCCAGGCAAGAAAGAACGTCCATAATCGACTGGTTCCATAGTCACTCCATGAGAGAGTGAGAAGGGGAATGAAGGAGGACTAAAGTTTTGGGAAATCGAGGATTTGGAGGTCGGAAGGTGTGGGGTTGAGGGTGAAGCGGACGAGGGTGGCGACGCGGTGGAAGCCCTGCCGTCCGGCAGCACCGGGGTTGATGTGAAGGAAGTTGTAATCCTTGTCGTACATGACTTTAAGTATATGGCTGTGGCCGCAGACAAAGATGTCGGGCTTGGCCAGTTCGAGGGTGCGTCGAAGCTCATAGGGGTAGTGGCCGGGCCAGCCGCCAATGTGGGTCATGAGGACGCGTTGTCCTTCGACCTCGAAGAAGGCCTGCTCCTCGAGCTGGTAGTGGAGGGCAAAACTGTCGCAGTTGCCCCATACGGCACGGACAGGCTTGAAAGCACGAAGTTCTTCAAGCACATTGGGGCCGAGGTCGCCGGCATGCCAGAGTTCGTCGCAGTCCTTGAAGAAAGAGAAGACCTGAGGGGCCAGGAAGCCGTGGGTGTCGGAGAGGACGCCGATGCGTTTCATTCGTTGGCGTGGATTTCGCGGAGGTTCTCGGAGATCATCTCCTTGAGGTAGTTGATGATGTGGATGTCGTTGAGGGACATGCCGTCGAGGGCTTCGTGGAGTTCGTCGGTGTCGAGGACAAACTCATCGTCGTCGGTGCGGTAGGTGATGACGAAATGGATGTCTTCGTGGGCGGAGAGGAGGAGTACGAGGGTGCCGGGAAGGTCGCCCATGGGGGGGCGGTCCCAGTTGTTGTGCTCAAACCAGAACTCGAGACGGGTGCCGACACCCACTTGGGAGGTGAGGTTCATGCCGCCACCGCATTTCTCGGTGTTCATTTTGATGAGCGGGAGTCCGAGGCCGACTTTACGGGTGGTGCGTGAGGTGGTATAGGGGTCGGTGACCCGGGCGAGGAATTCGGGGCTCATGCCCTTGCCGTTGTCCTCGATGGTAAAATGGAAATCGTTGTTTTTCAAGCTGTCGATGATGGTCAGTTTGACGTCTTTTGCGTTGGCGGCCGTGGAGTTTTCCATCAGGTCATAGACATGCATGGCGAGTTCTTTCATAATGGTGCTGTTTTGAGGGTGCAAAATTACACATTTATTTTTATATAGGTATAATATTTTTAGATGAGTGTCGTTAATACGCTATAACAGACAAGAAACCGATGAAGAGAGAGAAACTCTACACTATAGTTTTGATGGCGCTGACGATGCTTGTGAGCAGCTGCAAGGAGGAGCCGTTTGTGGTGCCGTCGTTCATCCACATGGACGGGATGGAGCTGAAACAGTCGGAAAGCAATCCGCCGATGCCGTTCTCGGAGATTTACACTTCGGACATTGTGGCGATGTATGTGGTGGTGCATATTCCGGGGAAAGGATCGGAGGATACGATAGGAATGTTCCATCTGCCGTTCACGGCTCCGATTATGTACGACGGGACATTGGACTATATCAAGCTGTTCCCCGCCATCGAGCAAAGCGGGAGTTCGAAGGCCCTGCCGTTCTATACTTTCTACAACAGTCGCAGAAAGGACGGGGTGACGCTGCACAGCGGCGACACGCTGGACCTCGGGACGGACACGACGACTTACAATCTGACGAGTGACGACGTGCTGATGTACCAGATTTTCGAGTCGTGGGAGGGGACGAAGTTCGACTCGGTGATGACGCTGGTGAGTAACGCACCTGACGAGGCTCGCACCGGCAACGGCTACGGGCGAGTGCATGTAGAATCCGGAGAGGCATCGAAGGATTTCTGCATCAACGAGAGCTACACGGTGACCGACCCCACCAAATTGTTGTATCTGGAGCTGGACACGCGGAGTGACATACCGTTCGAGGTGTATATGCACTCGTCGTATCGCGAAGGAGGCAGCGAGGAGAAACTGCCGGTGATGGTGGTGCGTGCCAGCGAGGGCTGGGAGCACCTGTATATCAACCTGGGGCGCACCTGGTCGTATTTCAACCACACGTCGAAGTTCCGCATTTCTTTTTCGGCGCTGAATACGGAGAGCAAAGAGGGAGATATACGATTTGACAATGTAAGACTACTGACCACGAGCGTGGTGCTGTAAAAGGGATTGAGGGGTTAAGAGTTTAAGAGTTTTATGAAAAAGAAACAAACGGCTAAATATATTCTCTGCGACACGTTGTCGGCCATGCTGGCATGGGCGGCGCTGTTTCTGTTCCGCAAGATTGTGCTGGAATCGATGGGCTTTGTGGATGTGGGCGGAGTGTTCCACGACAGCAACTTCTGGTTGGGTCTGGTGATTGTGCCCACAGGCTGGCTGGTACTCTACACGATACAGGGAACCTACCGCAACGTGCTGCGCCGCTCACGCCTGAAGGAACTGATAGAGACCTTCCTGGCATCAATCATCGGCGTGGTGATTATCTTCTTTGCGTTGCTCATCGACGACGAAATCACCACCTACCGCAACTACTACGCCTCGTTCCTGTTCCTGCTGGCGGTGCATTTCACGCTGACCTACCTGCCACGATTGCTACTTACCTCCCGCACGGTGCGCCGTGTACACTCGCGCCAAATCGGATTCCCGACGCTGATGGTGGGCGGGAAACGCAAGGCGATGCAGACCTACCTCGACTTGGAGAACCAGGAGACCTACTCGGGCAATATGTTTGAGGGATATGTGAGTGTGGGACAAGAGGAGCAGGAGGAACTTTCAAAGGTGATGCCTTGTCTGGGTGGTCTCGCGGACTTGCGGCGACTGGTGGAGGAGCACCACGTAGAGGAAGCTATCATCGCCGTGGAGGACGACGAACGGGACCAGATTAACAAGATTCTGCTCGCACTCGACTGCTGCGGCGACATCATCATCAAAATCACTCCCGACGCACGCGACCTCATCGTGGGTTCCATCAAGCAGGAGAGTATCTTCCATTCGCCTCTGATTACCATCAACAACCGACTGATGGAGGAGTGGCAGTACTCGCTGAAGCGTATTTTCGACGTAGTCTTTTCGCTGCTGGCGATGATCATTCTGTCGCCGGTCTATTTAGTGACTGCCATCATTGTGAAATGCACCTCGCCCGGGCCGGTCTTTTATGCCCAGGAGCGTATCGGATATCACGGGAAACCGTTCAAAATGCACAAGTTCCGCTCGATGTATATCGATGCCGAAGAGGCAGGTCCTGCACTGAGCAAAGATGACGACCCCCGCATCACCCCCTTCGGACGATTCATGCGCAAGGTGAGGCTGGACGAGATACCGCAGTTCTACAATGTGTTCAAGGGCACGATGAGCCTGGTGGGTCCGCGTCCGGAGCGACAGTACTACATCGAGCAGATTGTGAAACGTGCACCGGAATACATGCTGCTGCAACGTGTCAAACCGGGCATCACATCGTGGGGTCAGGTGAAATACGGATACGCTTCGTCAGTGGATGAAATGGTGGAACGCCTGCGATACGACTTGCTGTATCTGGACAACATGTCGCTCACCACGGACCTGAAAATACTGCTCTACACCGTGATTATCATATTCCAAGGACGAGGAAAATAGACTCTAAAGTTGAAAAATGAACGTTATATGAACCGTCATCTTACATCCTGCATTCTGCTTCTTGCCTTGCTGATGGCCGCTTGCCACCAACCTACCGACACTCCGCAACTGAACAACCGCACCGACACTCTTTCCTGGGCCATGGGTGAGAACATCGCCCTCTCGCTGAAAGAGATGAAGGGCGTGAAACTCGACAACGAGGTGGTACTGCAAGCCATCGGCCACACCCTCAAGGGCGACCCACAACCCATCAGCGACAGCATCTTGAGCGAGGCCATGATGTACATCGTCGGCCAACAACAGCTGACACAGATGGAACAGAACCGCCAAACCAAACAGTCGGTGGCACAGCAGCAGGAGGAATATTTCAATAAACTGACCAAGGGCAACCCCAACGTCAAGAAGCATCCGTCGGGGTTTTACTATGAGTTGCTAAAAGCGGGCAAAGGCGCCAACGCCAAGATGGGGCAGCGCGTCTCGTTCGACTATCGAAGCTTTCTGATGTTCAGCGGAGAGCCGTACGACCAGACATATGGAGTGCGAGATCCCATCCTGCATGTGGTGGGACGTCCCATGTTCCCCGGACTTATCGAAGCCTTGCTGCTGATGAACACCGGCAGCATCTATCGTTTTTACTTCCCCTACCAACTGGCTTTCGGAGAGAAGGGTTCGGGCGACATAAAGGGCTACACTCCCTTCATCTATGAGGTGGAGTTACACGAAATCTATGAACACTAAATAAACTCCCGCATCATGATTTCTTTTATTATTGCTGTCGTATTGCTGGTACTGGGATACCTGCTTTATTCCAAGGTGATCGAGCGCATCATCGGCGTTGATCCAAAGCGCGTGACGCCTGCTGTGGCACACCCCGACGGAGTGGATTACGTGCCGATGAAGCCGTGGCGCATCTTCCTCATCCAGTTTCTGAACATCGCCGGCGTAGGCCCCATCTGCGGTGCCATCATGGGTGCTCAGTTCGGTACCGCCTCGTTCCTTTGGATTGTCTTCGGATGCATCTTCGCCGGTGCGGTACACGACTTCATCGCCGGATTCATTTCCATCCGTAACAACGGTGCCTCGCTGCCGGTAATACATGGAAAATTCCTCGGCAGACGCGTAAAACGATTCATGGCCTACTTTACCATCGTCCTCATGATACTGGTAGGAGCTGTATTTGTGAAGACTCCGGCGCAGCTTATCGTCGATAATTTCACTCCCGGTTGGCCTATTTGGATATGGCCTGTCATCATCTTTGCCTACTACCTCGTAGCCACACTATTGCCTATCGACAAGGTTATCGGCAAAATATATCCCGTCTTCGGTTTCCTTCTCCTGGCCATGGCGGTGATGCTGGTGGTAGCCTTCTTCGTGATACCCGACGTGCATCTTGTCGAGCTATGGGACGGTCTTGAAAACCGGCACCCTCAGGCGGCCACCAACCCTATCTTCCCCATGATGTTCGTCAGTATCGCTTGCGGCGCTATCAGTGGCTTCCACGCCACACAAAGTCCCCTCATGGCACGTTGCATGATGAACGAGAAGCAGGCACGCCCCATCTTCTATGGTGCCATGATTACCGAAGGCGTTGTGGCCTTGATTTGGGCTGCTGCCGCCGCCTATTTCTTCCACGACAAGGCCGAGCTCTGCATCGGCAAGAGTGGCGATGCCATGGTGGGTGTCATCTGCAATGAATGGTTTCCTCCGGCACTGGCTGTTATCTCCATCCTCGGCGTCATCTGTGCAGCAATCACCTCGGGCGACACCGCCTTGCGATCGGCTCGCCTCATTGTGGCTGACCAATTCCACATTGACCAGAAACCTATCGGCAAGCGTATCCTGGTGGCCCTGCCGCTCTTCGTGCTGGCGGGCGGAATACTAATCTATGCTTTCAGTGATGCCGACGGCTTCCAAACCATCTGGCGCTACTTTGCTTGGTGCAATCAGATACTGGCCGTATTCACCCTGTGGGCCATCACCTCGTTCCTGGCGCTGAAGGGAAATTACAAAGCCACCGCACTTGCACTCATTCCCGCCAACTTCATGACCTATATCTGCGCCTGCTTTATTCTGGTGGCCCAGAAAGAGGGTCTCGGTGGCATTATTCCGTACCCCTGGGGCTATATTCTTGCGGGCGTCATCACCATTGTAGGTAGCTCTATGGCACCCTTCTGGTTGAAAATATTTAGAAGGGAACACAATAAATAAAAACAAATAGCGTTATAGTCGCTAAATAATATTCATCTAAAATGAAGAAAAATATCGCTCTCGTACTCGCCCTACTCGTTGTAGGCACGGCATTTGCAGGTTCCAAGCCCCGCAAAAACTCGCGTACAGAAATGGGCATCCACGGCAACGCAATCTATGTGATTGAATATACCTATAATCTCCGTGGTGGTCGCGACGGTGGCCGTCAGTTGATTTGCATTGACAGCATCACTTTCGACAAGCGAGGCAACTTCGCCGACAAATTCCGCACCAAAGCCGACGATTATACGTGGTACTCGTACTACTTTGATGTCAACGGCTATAGCCTGGGATGGAACGAATACAACCGCGAGAAGATACTCACGGGCCGCACCGCCTATCTCAATGACCGCGACGGCAACCGCATCGAGCGCACCGTGTTCTTGGGCAACCAGATGACCAAGAAAGAGAGCAGCACCTTCAAGAATGGTCTCAAGGTCGAGGAGCAGAGTTTCGATGCCGACGGCCAAATGACCGAAAAACGCACCTATAAGTACGACCAGAAGGGCAACTGCACCGAGATGGAGTTCTACAACCGCGACGGTGAACTGATGCAGCACTACCTCTATAAGTATGACGCCCGCGGCAACCGCATCGAGTGGCGCTTCTACGATGCCGACGAGTTTCTCTCGGCCCTCACCACCTATTACTACGACGACCACGACAACCTCATCGAGGTCAGTTCGTTCAACTACGACGAGCACCTGAACTGGAAGCACTCCTACGTCTATGAGTACGACGAAGACGACAACTGGGTGCGCCAGACGATTTATCGCAACAACGTGCCTTACCAGGTCATCGAACGCGAGATTGCCTTCCCGGTGGAGAGATAATATCTGATAAAAAGTTTAGCGGCCCGTGCAATGCACGGGCCGCTTTTATTTACCCAAACAGTGACATTTGCCTGACTCCTTGCGCACAATAGTGCTGATAGGGGCACGCATAGGGTTCGAGGCAGTGCTGGCCTGTGGGAGTGGCGGGCTCGCCATGGGATAGTATCTCTTTCATGGTCGCGATGTTGCGGGCTATCTCATCGTGCTGCTCCTCCAGTTCCTCGGCAAGTTCGATGGTGTCAAACCTGTTCTCTCCATTATATACGACACAGAACTTGTTGATGGGGCGGCAGTGGGAAATGACATAATGCTGTAGGGCTGCGTCGCGCCTGTAAGTCTCGCTTAAGACATTGCCGCTCTTCACCTCGTAGATGTCAAGGGTTCCGTCGGCATTCTTGTGTACCACGTCGGCCAGCACCAGCACATCGTCATAAAGAAAACCCGCTTCAAATAAATCCACCTCTTCTTCTTTGTCCAGATACATCGCCGTCAGCTCGGGGTAGGCATCGACGTTGCGCTTCAGTTCGACGCTGATGTCGATGCCGTGGGGGAAGGTGTCCTTGAAGGCGTACTCGAACTCTCGGCCTCGGTCGAAGCGCTGCATCTGCTCGCGCGTGTACTTCGCCAAGCGGGGGTTATACACGTCGAGCCACAGGGCACGGTCGCACTGCAGGCCTCGGATGTACTTGCTCTTGCTCAACAGATGTGACATAGCACTTCTTCTACGGTTGTGGCAGCCACGAGCCCGGCGTCGCTACGCATCAGGCCCTCCTCTTTGATGAGGCGAAGTTGTTCTAGGAAAGGATTGTAGTAGCCGTCGATATTCAATAATATCATCGGCTTCTGCTGATAGCTGCCGTCCAATACTCTCTGGCTATCGACTATCTGCAACTGATTCATCACCATAACCTCGGAGACTTCGTCGATGGTGCCGATGCCGCCGGGGAGGGCGACGAAGGCGTCGCACATCTCCATGATACGTTCTTTGCGCTCGGCCATGCTGCCGACGCGGACGAGCTCGGTGACGCGCTGCGAGTGGATGATGTCGTCGCTGAAGAGGTTGGGGATGACGCCGACGACGCGGCCACCCTCCTCCAGCGCCGCGCCGCTGACCACGCCCATGAGGCCGAGGTTGCTTCCGCCATAGACGAGGGTGCGCCCCTCCTGCGCGATGCGGCGGCCGAGGGCGGCGGCGGCCTCGACGATTTCCTTGTTGCACGGCATAGACGAGCCGCAGAAGACTGCTATGTTCATTTGCTGTCTGCTTTCGGTTTGATTGTGGCCTGAGGCTTCACGTAGAAGTGCGGCACAATCTGTCGGGCTGTCAGGTCGACGGTGACGGAGTCGTTGAAATCGGTGCCGTAGCGGCGGCTCAGCATAATCAGCGACGGGTCGTGGATGTAGACGCTTGCTATCTGATTGTCGATTTCAACAGTGATACGCGGTGCGAGGATATCTAATCTCCCTTCGCGGCTGCGTATCTGGTACGATACGACCTCAAGGTCCTTCCATTCGCGCACGTTGGAACTATTCATCCCGACAAAAACGGTTACAATGAAGGCAAAGAAAGCAATCAGCACAATGCCGCAGAGGTACTTGCAGAAAGTCTGGAAGCTGCCTTTGTAGGAGTAGAGGAACATTCCGAGCACAAGGCAGATGCCGCCCGCAAGCGCCACATAAGTGAACCACGGCACGGTGATGAAGTATTGCTGCATCGTGAAAAACATCACCACCAGCATCGCCAGCGACGACACGGAGATGGCTTGAATCAGCGGCGGCTGGCTCCTCAGCATCTCCCAGTCGAGAATGCGGTTATCTCTCTTGACCTTTTTCTGCTGCTCGACGTGCGGTATGACAGCCTTCGTCTCTGCCGGGCGGTAGAATATGGCAGTTCCAAGACTGATAAGGGAAACCAGAGGCGCCAATATAATGCCAAGCCAGCCGTTGAGATTGTCGGGCCATTGGTGCTCGACAATGACATCCTTCCATAAAATGTACGCTACGATGGCGAATACGATACCCCAGAAAAAGAGTATATGGCGGCCATATTTATCAATTGTTGATTGTCTCATTGTCTTCTCCTTTGTCTGTTTGAATTTATTGTTTCTGTTTCTTCGGGAGCGACGAGCCGCAGAAGACGGAGATGTTCATTGCTTTTTTTACCACCACAATAATCTGAGTTTTGTTTTAGGATAATAACTTCTGAATGTCGCTGCCAAATCATATATGTATGGTAGCTCAGCTTTGAATTTGTCGATGTTATCCTTGAGTATTGCTTCACGGATGTTGTCAAATATTACACTGAGGTTGCCTACATTGGTTTTACGGTTGTGAGTAAGGCCATCGCTTATTGCCCAACGCCATGCATATTGAAGCACCATTGTCCCGCAATCCATGCAATTACCAGCCCATAGAGTGTCAGGCATTTTGCAATAGTCCTCCACATCAAAGAAAGATGATGTTGCCACTGCCGAATGAATCATTGAAAGGAGAGAATCCATGTCAGCCTTTTCGATTTTCAACCTATGGATGTTTGTGTCCATTAAGGGCTCCCAGCGTGCCTTCAAGATGAGTTCTGTTGAATCCGTTGCATAAATCCAAAGCGGTTGATTCGTCCATCCCATACGCATAAGCATGGAGAAAAGGACAGGTTCTTGTGTTGGCATTTCGGTATATTCAGCAATATGAAAGGAAGGAATACCGGACAAAGGCTCAAGGCGATTGTTCTGTGCCCCGGCACTGGCGGCAAAGGCGAGGAGGGCGGCGCATAGGAGCAATATCTTCTTCATTGTCTGAATGTGTTTATTGTTTTACTTCAATTTGTTGTTTCATTTCTGCATTTTCACCGCGCATATATGCGGGGTGGACTTTCGGGGCGAAAATCGGTCTCGCATATATGCGGGGAGCACTTTCCAGTTGAAAATAGACCGCGCATCGATGCGGAGCGCACTTTCCGGCTGAAAACCGGCCTCGCA
>JAGCYV010000030.1 GCA_017960605.1 Bacteroidales bacterium
AAAGGCCGAAATATACTCTTTACAAATCGATATATTGTTTTTTTTCGTATCTTTGCAAAATGAAACTGGATGGAAAACACATAATCTTGACAATATGAAAAAGACAGCTTTATTCTTGGTTTCGGTGCTGCTGGTGCTGGGTGGTGCGGCAGGACAGAATGGAAGTTCGACGGGCCATTTCGACTGGGCCAAGGGTTATGGGTCGGCGGTGCAGAACAGCCTCAGCTGCATCAAGGGATCGGTGACCGATAGCCTGGGGAATCTGTACATCCTCGGGCAGTTCCGCAACGACGCCGAGTGGGACGGCGAGCGCATCCTGCCCATGACGCCCTATGGCCCGGCCTGCAATACGGTCAATGTGCTTATCGCTAGAATTTCACCTTCGGGAGAGATGGTATGGAAGAAGGTGGTGCACGCCAACAACAACAGCAACAGCATGGCTCGTGACATCAAGCCGCTGGGCGACACGGGCTTCGCGGTGATGTTCGATTTCGAGGTGTGCTTCCCCACAGTCCATTATCTGTACTGGATGGACTCCTTGCACACCTCGGATTATTACCCCATCAACCCCTACCAATACCCCGACCGTCGGTTTGGCGACGGTCTCTGCAACGCCTATGTGGCGTTTGATTTCGACGGCAATATCAAGGAGCAGCATATCTTGCAGCACAGCGGTGTGGATACCAACGGGAACGACATCATGGACCGTGCCTATCAGAGCCCCGACTCTCTAATGTGGTTGAGTATGCAATTTATGAGGCTCACTTCATTTGACGTGGATTCGGCGGGAAACATCTATATTTGCAGAGATGGTTATGATTACTACAATACGGACCTCACGTCGGCAGACGGGACCGTCAGTGCGATGAAACTCTGGGTGGACCACCGGTTGGCGGGCGTGATACCCGTCGAGAAGAAGCCCATGGGTGTGCCGCACCTGCTGAAGTTCTCCCCCCATTTCGACACACTGCTGGAAAACAGGTATGTGATTCAAAAAAGTGACAACAGTTACTTTTATGAAACCTCGCATTTCATTCAAATCGACAAGAAAAATAATCATGTATTTTTAATAGCAAATCTTTCTCCGATTCAGCAAACGGACAATATCCTATTTATTGACACAACACTTGGTATATCATTTTCACATTCCTACAAAAACTTTTTAATCGGCAGTCTAATACTTTATGACTCGGTTTTACATCCGCTGGGACTAATCAACTTGTCAGACAGCGTCATTTATGACGACGGCTCAATCAAGTCTGCTTTAGGTTTTCATGGTTTTGCATTTGATTATGACAGCAACTTGTTTTTCGTTGCAGCAAGTACAGGGCGGGGGTATAACGGAGACACGAACCATTATTATTCCATGCTCCAGTACAGAGGAGAAACTTTACAACTGAAAAACGATGCGTTTTTTATGTCGTTTATCAGAAACACCTATCCCCCAATATTGTATTCCTATGGCAGAGTCCCGTCGATAGGTGGTTCAGAGGTGGGTCCTTCCAGTCAATTGGGTGGAACGCCTGGTTGTGGCAACAATAGATTATTTCTCCAAAGCCATTATCTTGGAGGAATTCGACACCCCAATAGTTTTATTGACTACCATAATACTCAAGAGAAGGGTCGGGGTTTTGTCTCCTTCGATTATCAAGGCCATTGTATTGGCGGAGCAGATTATAATGCTTTGGGTTATAACAACAGAATAGAATGTTTGTCCTACAGGGATAGTACATTGTATCTCATGAATTTCTTACATAGCGATGCGGTTTTTGGAGATATACATGTTTCTCCATACTGCGACTTTGTATGTATCGCGAAATATGTGGATGCATCATTCATGACACCATACGTCTATACGCCGCAAGAGGGCGGGGAGCATGTCGATTTGACCGAGAACACACCTTGCACTCTATACCCCAATCCTGTCCGTGACAAGTTGTACGTTTCAATGGACGAGCCTGTGGTTGAAGCCTCAGTAATGACCCTTACGGGCATCAAGAAACAGATTCCTTTCAATGGAAACATGCTTGATATTGCATCCCTGCAGCCGGGAGTCTATATTTTAGAAATTGTTACAAACCAACATATTTACCGTCATAAAATCATCAAGTTATGAGAAAGTTATTATTGCTGGCAGTTATTCTACTGTCGTTTGCCCCTCTCTGCGGGCAGAACACCTGTGAGATTACCATCACCGGCGACTTCGACTCGGAATGCATCTATGACTACAAGGATGAAATCACCGATGAGTACCCCCACCTGATGGTGGCCTGCAGAAATTCCACCGTCACCTACACGGCCCATGCCGATGTGGGCACCGCGACGGTATCCGGCTATACGTGGGAAATCTATGGCGACGTGTCGCACACGGCCACAGGCGACCATGTGACGGTGACCTGGGGCGGAGACGAATGGGCCCTGGTGACCGTCACCGTGGCCACCTCGACGGGCAGGACCTGCACGGAGTCGGTCCGTGTAAAACTCATCGCTCCCCCCACTGCCGCCTGCGCCACCGTGCCGGCCTATACCTTCGACGGGTCCAGGCACAAGGTGGTCTATGTATGCAAGGGGAGTTCCGTGCAGTTTATCGACCAGTCGTCGTCCTCCGGCAGCGACATCGCGGGCTACCACTGGGAGAGCACGCAAGCCAATCCCTCGTCGAGCCCGAACTACCTCATAGAGAATGTGTCCATGGACGACAAGGTGATTCACCGTGTCTTTAACAACTGCGGATGCTACGATGTCGATACCATCTGGATAGAGATGCGGGAAGGGGAGCCGTTGGAGCTGGACTGCTATGGCACGGTGTGCGAGAACGCCACGGTTGAGTACCAGGCCGTCAACCCGCTGTGTTACGACTACCACTGGTATGTGGAGGGAGGCACGCTGGTGGATGGGCAAGGCAGCAGCTATCCCAAGGTGCAGTGGGACCATCCGCAGAACGGCTACGGGGTTCTTGGCCTTGACGGCAATTTGTGCGGCTATGACGCCTGTCCCACGATGATGAGCGTGAAGGTGCCCGTCATCCAGGGCGGCCTCGACATCGACGGGCAGACCGACGTGTGCGTGGGCGAGGCGGTGCTGTTCAGGCTGCCGCTGTTCGGCTCGACGCGTTACGACTGGAGCATCAGCCCTGCCACAGGCGTGAACACCTTGATGATGACCCACTCCAACGAGACCCGCCTGGTGTTCGGGCAGGCGGGCACCTATACCTTGCAGTGCAGCTACCGGTGCGACTTCCTCGACTGCGGCCCGCTGGATGCCACCCCTTTGACCATCAAGGTCAAGCCCAAGCTGGAGATTGTCGGCGACGATCAGATATGCATCGCCAATCCATGCAGCCTCGCCACCCTGCCCGCCGTCAATGCCGACTGGCAGGCCTACGACCTGGGCAACGGCAACCAGCCTGTAGGCAATCCTGTTACGGGGTCGCCCTCTTACACGGCGACCTTCAGCCAGCCAGGCCGTTACCTGGTGACGGCGGAGCACCCGGCCTATTGCGGTCCGGCCACCTTTCTGCTGATAGTGAAGGATGTGCCGCCGGCACCCACGGTGGCGGAGATGATGCCGGACAACCGCCACACCTGCTGTCCGTACCAGACGGCGGTGCTCCGCGGCTCGCCGTCGAATCCGCACTACAGCCTTGTGTGGGCGCCGGCATGCAGCACCGCCACGCCGCCGCTGTACAGCGGCGACAGCGTCGCCGTCGGCTACCAGGGCCAGGTATGCGATGTGCGGGTCTATCACTACGACATGCTGTTGCAATGCCAATCGACAGGATACTATGTGCATCAGATGAGTGCCCTGACGCTGGACCCGACCACCCTGCCGACGAGTATCACCGTGTGTCCCAACAGCTACGTCAGCCTCACCGGCAAGGTGCTTGACCAGCGCAGCGAAGGGGTGCTGTATGAATGGAAGATACAGCCCACGATGCAGTACTGCGCCTCGGTGCAGGGCAGCCACCTGCTGCCGGATGTCACCCTGTCGGTCAACGACATCTCCACCCCGACCACCTTCTATGTGGAGCTGACGCGCACCTACTGCGACGCCAGCACCGACGTGAAACGGGTGACCGTCAATGTGGTTGATTATTCAAATAACTCGTTGCTTATATACGGTCCGGACAATGTGTGCGTCCACGACCAGGAGACCTATACCGGCAGTGGCGGCAGCGCTTCGACCTACCGCTGGTCGATGGACGGCGGCCAGTGGCAGGGGAACCCCGTGACCGTATCCTTCGACCGTGCCGGCTACGCGTATCTGACCTTGCGGTCCAACCCCTACGACTACTGCACCAACATCGACATGCTGCCCCGCGCGGTGAAGCAGGTGCATGTCTTTCCCGGACCGCCGGTGGTCGGGTTGCGGAAAAAACTTGTCGGTAACCAGCAAACGGTGGAGGTTTATCCCACCCCGGCAGGGTCGGGATACTCCTATGCGTGGCAATACATGGCGAACGGCACAAGCACCTTCGTCCCGGTGACGGGCAACAGCTACAGCATCCCCTATTTGGGCATGGGCATCTATCAATGCATTGTTTCGGATGGCGGATGTAATGTAACGCTGACCTGGGATAGCAGTATTGAAGACCCTCAGCCTTGCGACAGCATGGTGGTGAGCGGCAGCTACGACCCCTGTGCCAAGACGATCACCTTCACCGTCCCCTCCAACGAGCCCAACATTCTGTGGGACGTGCGACGCAACGGTATCGGCCTCAGCCCGCAGACATCGAGCCCCAACAACCACACCGCCACCCTGACGGTCGGCGATGCGGGTCTCTACTATGCCGAGGCCACGGCGGATATCACCGGATGCCGCAAAGGGAGGAAAACCCTGATGGTCGATGTGGTGCCTGACATCACGATTGAGCAGGTGTGCGACAAGGTGGTGTTGCGGAACCACTCGCAGTACATCGACGGGAGCACGGTGCTGTACTTCTCGGTCAGCAACGACTGCAACAACACGGTGGATTACTTCCAGATGACGGCATCTACCACGTCCTACGAACACACCCCTGCCTCGCCGAATCCCCTGCTCCCATGCACCTACACCTTCACCCTGACGGGGATAGGCGCCAACGGGAACATCACCCCCTGTGTCATCGGTTCCCAGACCATGTTCATGCCCCCGCAGTATGCCTACGTGGATATCACCTCGGCCAATGCCGCCTACAACCACAATGCCTGCGACAACACTCCCATCGAGCTCAGCGCCGTCCTGCACCCCACGGGGCAAATTGTCTCCTCTGTCTGGTCCTTCGGGGACAACAGCGGATTTGAAACCGACGGAGGCCAGATTTGTCATACTTTTGAAGTAAGTAATATGTCATACACTGTTTCTGTCGCCATCATAGATGAATACGGCTGCCAGCGGAATGCGATAGCGCCGATTACCGTCACTTCTCATGCTGACAATCTATATGGAGGAGCATTAAACTATACGTTCCCGAAGATTTGTCCCAATACAAATGACCCCAAGAACATATTCTTCACTCTGCCGATACAGTCAAACATCTATACTTGGACAGATCCTCATACAACAAACACCTATCCATCGACAACCAATAATACGCATCCAACCTACTATCCAGGAGATTACCGGGTGTATGTAAAAAGTGCCTACTACTGCCAGAAGGAGGCTACGCGGAATGTGGAATTCCTGAAATCGCCGATAGCAGATATATATGCCGAGAGCTTCAGCTGCTGTGTGGGGGATGAAGTGAACCTCTATGGGAAACAGGGGCCCAGCAGCGACCAGCTGACATACGACTGGACCATCACCTCGGCCGGCGGATTTTACCAGACCTACAACACGGCCAATATTGTGTTCACCGCTCCCGCCGCCGGAACATACAGCGTGACTCTGACCGTCACCAACAACAGTTCCACCTGCTCCTCGACCGACACCAAGACCCTCACGGTCACCACACCTCCGACGGCACCCACCATCAGCGTGACGGGAAGCCCCTGCATCAGCGACGCACCGGTGCAGCTCACGGCCTCGGGATACACGGGGACCATGCACTGGAGCAACGGACAGACGGGTACGGACGCATACTATTTCACTCACGGCCTGGCCTCGGCCTACTACTACGACCCCTCCATCGGGTGCCCGTCGGAGAAAGGCAAGCACAGAATAGACAAGCAGCCCGACTTCGACGCCCTGCTGACAGGATGCTACTGGAAATGCAAGGAATATTTCGGCAATATTCTCCCCGTCTATGGCATCACCGACGACTGGCAGACCATCTACTGGGATTGGCTGCTGGATGACAATTCCTTCGCCACGGGCTCGGGCAACTATACCTATCTCCCCATACAGCTCCCTCTTCCGGGATTCGGCACCTACCAGTTGTCGGTGGATTATGAAGGGGGTGCTTGCAACGAGATCTCACCCAAACTGGTCATTGATGAGAAGAAACTTTGCGACTGCGACAGTGTCAGCGTCAGCTATGAAAGGAGGATGTTTGTGGATGGGGAGTGCAGGGTGGTCTATGATGTCAGCGTGACTGTGTGCAACCACTCCAAAGTCTATGACTTCTGTCCCGGAGCACTTGTGCAGATGCTGCAACTGCAAGGAGGTGCCGTGGTCAGTTCTAACTTTGTTCCGACCACCATTTCCCCGAACGGATGCTACACTTTCTCCCTCCAGATCAATGTGCCGACGTTTGAGCCCTCGGTGGTCTGCTGCAAGCTTGTGGATTCAATCTGTATGCACTGCGAAAAGGAATTCTGCATTGACCTGATACCGGACAAGATCACCTGCGAGGATACCATGTATATGGAAGATTTGTATGGGATTTCCGGTCTTTCAAGCCTTGTGGCGGGTTATTTCAGCTTCACAGTCGATGTATCTCCCGCAGATGAGGTTCTTGCATTTTGGAGCGAGCCACCGATGGTCATCAATTACATGTACGATGGTACAGCCCATGTGACGGGATTGGGGATGATCGATGCGTCTGTGTTGTCACAGCTGATGATGGAAAACGGGATGGTATGCTTTCACGCAATTACCTGTGAGGATGGGGAATTGTGCAAACGCACGGTCTGTTTCCCTTCAGGAGATTTTTACGGGATGATACCTTTGGGCAAGACGGCTTCCGACAGCACCATGGACAAAACGCTGGTCAGGAACCACGGCATCGGTGCAAAGGCCGAATCCCGCGACCTGCGCCTGGTGCCCAACCCCACCACGGGGGAGGTCGCGATTGAAATGAGCAACCCCCTTTCAGGGGTGACCGTCGTCGGCACGGCGGACGAGGTGACGGAGGTGGTGGTGATGGACATGCACGGACGGAGGTTGGCCACCTTCAAAGATGCCGGCCAGTTCAACATCAAGGAGCTGCCGTCGGGCTCCTACATCGTGTGCGTCAAGACCCGTCGCGACAAGGAGGCCCCCGAAGAGGTGAACTACCTGAAACTGGTGAAGAAATAGAAACGAATTAGCGTAATTGTTCCACAAATCGGAAACGAATTAGCGTAATTATTCCACGAATTTTTGGGTGAGCCTATGGTGACAGGTGCCGCCATAGGCTTACTTATGCTTACTTGAGGGAACGGTTTGGGCCTTTCGGCGAAAAAGGCCTTATATTGCATGGACGAAAGGTGAAACGGATTTGGTAAAAGTTTTTTTGGTATGTCAATTTTATTTTGTATTTTTGCAGCCGGTTTGGTCGCCCGAGGAGGGCGCCAAGAGGGAAGCCGGTGAGAGTCCGGCGCAGTCCCGCTGCTGTAAGCTCATGAGTTGAAGCCCAGGAAGTTACGTCACTGTGTGCCGCCATAGGCGCATGGGAAGACGGGGCCGAGAGGAGCAAGCCAGAAGACCTGCCAAACCGATGAAATCGGTACCGCTTTCGAGGAAAAAGCACTCCGGTGACAGACGGCCAGGCCGCTCTTTTGCCCCCATTGTGCAGTTTCCTTTTTACCGATACCGATATTGAGGTTGGAAAGTATTAACAAACTAAAAACAATATCAATATGGTAAAAAAAGTATTAGCTTTAGCATTAGGTCTGATGCTCGCCATCAGCAGCATGGCTCAGTGGGGCAACCCCACGGTTTCTCAAAACGACATCCAGTTCTGGACTGGCACTGGCAGCAACCGTGCTGTCATAGCCATTACATGGAACGACTTCACCGCCGGCAACATTGGTGTGGCCTGGGGTGTGCAGTGGAACGGCAACAATGTTGTGCTTCGCGACCTCATGGACACTATCGCCGCCTACGACTCGCGTCTGATCATTACGTGGAACAGCAACCATTCATACGTCAACAACCTCGCCTATGTCGACACTACCTTGGGTCTTGACATCGCTGGCGACATTGATCCCGATGCCGGTTATGCATGGTTCATGTACAGTTGGAAGGACTCCAACGACGTGGATAAGAGTTCGTCGTCAGTTGGTGTAACAGGTGATGTCATCATAAACGGCGACTTCGTCGATTGGCTGTATATGGACTACAACACCTTCGAGTCCTATCCCGCCGACACCATGATTATGGCCACCGATCCCAATGCCGGTCCTGTCGATCCTCAGCCCGAAGAGGCCACCATCAGCGCCGAGCAGATTTCCTACTGGGTGGGTGAGGGCAACAACAAGGTTGTCCTGGCTGTGAACTGGGCCGACACCGCGCTGGCTTGGGGTTACAAGTTCAGCACCGACAGCGTGACTGTGCAGCAGGTGATGGATGCCATCATGGCCGCCGACCACCGTTTCAGCTGGGTAGCCGGTGGTTGGGGCTTGGGCGACATCCTCTTCGCCCTGGGTGGCGACGACACCCTGCGCGGCACCAGCTACTGGGAGAGCAAGCGCAACGGCTTGATGGATGCCGGTATGAGCCAAATGCTCGGCAACGGCGACTTCGAGAAGTGGGCAGACCCCGCCGCCGGTACGGTCGTCGATAGTTCGCTATGGGATGGTGTCTGGTACTACACCTATGTCTATACGATGGAGATTCACCCGGTGAGCGCCCCTGCCGGTATCGCCGGCATCGAGACTGTCGATGTGACTGTCTATCCCAACCCCGTCGCCACGGTGCTCAACGTGCGTTGCGAGGTTCTCGGCCAGAACACCGAGGCCGCTGTCTATGACATGACCGGCCGCAAGGTGTATAGCCGCGAGATGGCCGCCGGCAGCAGCGAGGTGCAGATTCCTGTCGGCCAGCTGGCCGACGGTGCCTATATGCTCCGCGTAGGCGAAAGCGCCGCCAAGGTGGTGGTGCGCCACTAAGAGAAGGCGAAAAGTGAGAAGCTAAAACGATGAAACGTATTGTAGTTATCTTGACGACCTTGCTCCTGACCTGCGTCATGTACGGTCAGGGGCAGGGTTCTTTCTGCGGCGCCGTGGGCACTCCCGGTTGCACCGCCATCCGCTACGACAGCGCGGCCATCATCGGATGGGCCACGGGTTGCACGGTGGAGCGCGGGCCGGTGGATATCATTGACCCCGACGGGCCCAAGGTGCGCTACGGGAACGAAGGCTTCGGCATCGGTCTCGCCACGACTGCGACCACGTCGGCCGTCAGCCTCGGCGACGGCGGCACGGCTACGCTGACCTTTGCCGAGCCCATCCGCAATGTAGCGGGTCCCGACTTCGCGGTGTTCGAGAATTCCTTCAACGACAATTTCCTCGAGCTGGCCTTCGTGGAGGTGAGTACCGACGGCGTGCGCTATGTAAGGTTCCCCTCGACTTCGCTCACGCCGACCACCGTGCAGGTGGGGAGCAACGGCAGTGTGGATCCCACGATGCTCAACAATCTGGCCGGCAAGTACCGCGTGGGTTACGGCACTCCCTTCGACCTTGACGAGCTGAAAGACAGCGCCGGCATCGACATCAATAACATTGTCTATGTGCGCCTGGTGGATGTGGTGGGCACGATTGACCCGCAGTATGCCACCTACGACGCTTATGGCCACATGGTGAACGATCCCTATCCCACCAACGACACCATATGGGCCAGCGGCGGCTTCGACCTGACGGGAGTGGCTGTGCTGCATGCTTCGGCCGGCATCGCGGGCATCGCTTCGGCGGTGCGGGTGATGGCCTGGCCCAATCCCACGACGGGATGGATTACCGTGATCGGCGTTGCGGGCCACGAGGCGGAACTCTGCGACCTCAGAGGCCGTCGGCTGGGCAGTTGGCGCCTGACGGGCGAACGCACGAGGATAGACCTCACGGATTTGCCTGCGGGAGTCTATCTGCTGCGAGTCGAAGGCAAGGTAACCAAAGTGGTCAAACACTGATACTTGGACGGGAGCTGTCAGGGCTCCCGTTCTTCTTTTTAACACATTTTACGACACGTCGATATACTATCGGCGTGTGTTTCTCGTTATGAGGTTAAAAGTTAAAAGGATAAAAACATGCGAAAAATTGTTTTGACAATCAGCCTGGCCGTGATGGCCTTGACCGTTGCCTCCTGCAACCAGAAAGAGTTGGATGCCCGTCAGTCGAAGATTGACTCGCTGCAGAGCATCGTTGATTCCAAGGACGCCGAGATAGACGGCCTGTTCGAGATGCTCAACGAGATTGAAGACAATCTGTCGATGATCAACTCGAAATACACCAGCGTGCAGGAGATGCGCCGCAACACCACCGAGGGAACCGTCAACCAGAAGCAGCAGATTGCCGCCCAGATGACTTCCATCGAGGGTATGATGGCCGACAACAAGAAGAAGATTGCCCAGCTGAATTCCCGTATCAACACCCTCAGCAGCAAGAACGCCGACCTGGAGGCCTATATCACCAAGTTGGAGGAGCGTGCCCAGGCCCAGGAGCAGCAGATCAACGACCTGCTTGCCGAGCTGGAGAACACCAAGGTGGTGATCAAGGGCCTCAACAAGGACATTGAGGACCTGAGCGCCTCGAACCAGCAGAAGGATGAGTATATCGCCCGTCAGATCAATGATGCCAACCGTGCCTGGTTCATCGTGGGCAGCTACAACGAGCTGAAAGAGGCCGGTGTGGTGAACAAGACCGGCGGTTTCATCGGCATTGGCCGCAAGCAGGGCACCGTGGCCGACATGAACACCGAGCTCTTCAACGAGATTGACCGCACGAAGGTGACCACCATCGCCATCGGCAAGAAGAAAGCCGTCGTCATCTCGCAGCACCCCGAGAACAGCTATGAGCTCGTGGCCGACGAAGAGGATGCTTCCGTGACCGCCTACCTGCGCATCCTCAATCCCTCGCAGTTCTGGAAATACACCGACTATCTGGTTGTCTCGACGAAGTGAACGCCGCCAAGCACAACAAGGTTCTGATTGTCTATACCGGTGGTACCATCGGTATGGTGCAGGACGAGAATGGTTCGTTGCATCCCTTCGCCCTCGACCGCATCTATGATGCTGTGCCGCAGTTGCGTGGTTGCTGCTACGATATCGACTCGGTGACGCTGGACCACATCATCGACTCGTCGAACATGACGCCGTCGCTGTGGGTGGATATTGCCAACATCATCGAGCGGGAGTATGACCGCTATGACGGCTTCGTGGTGCTTCACGGCACCGACACGATGGCCTATACGGCTTCGGCGTTGAGCTTCATGTTCAAGAACCTGGCCAAGCCTGTGGTGCTCACCGGCAGCCAGTTGCCGTTGGGCATGCTGCGCTCCGACGGCCGTGAGAATATCATCTGCGCGTTGGAAATTGCGTCGGCCCGCGAGGTGGTGATACCGGAGGTGTGCATCTTCTTCGAGAACCACCTCTATCGTGGCAACCGCAGCACCAAGCTCAACGCGGAGAACTTCGACGCCTTCGGGTCGTACAATTACCCGTCGTTGGCCAAGGTGGGTATCAATATCCGCTTCAAGGCGCACCTGTTCCTTCCCCAACCCGAAGGACAGCTGGTGGTGCGGAAGAAGTTCGATACCCGTGTGGCGGTACTGAAACTCTTCCCCGGCATCGGTCCCGACGTGGTGAACGCCGTGCTCCATGCCCCCAACCTGCAAGGAGTGGTCATCGAGACCTACGGATCGGGCAACGCGCCTACCGACGAATGGTTTATCTCGGCGCTGGAGGATGCCATCAAGCGCGACATCATCGTGTTCAACGTCACCCAGTGCAAGGGTGGAGCCGTGAAGATGCGCCAGTATGCCGCCAGCTGCGACATGGACCGCATCGGAGTGATTGGCGGTGGCGATATCACCATCGAGGCCGCTGTGACCAAGATGATGTACCTCCTCGGCAGTTTCCCGAACGACAAGGAGCATGTAAGAGAACGTCTGGGAGTGTCGCTGAGGGGCGAGATTACAGAATAAGACAAGGTGAACGGTGAACGGTTAAAGGTGAAAAGTATAAGGCGCGTTGCTTTGGGCGTGCTGCTTTTCACCTTTTATTTTTCACCTCTCGTTATGTTGGGCCAAGGGCAGACGGGCAATCTGGGACACTTCGACCAGCGCCTGTTTCACTTCGGTATCCAAGTAGGCTATACGCAGTCCAAGTTCGAACTTCATTTCAGTGAGGATGCCGCCCTGCGGGAATCATTGCAAGGGACCACTTCCTACTATGCCCCGGGATTCCACATTGCTGTCGTATGCCCCGATTTGCGGCTTAACAACTGGATCAACTTGCGTTTTCTGCCCGGTGTGACCCTTATCACCCGCGAGGTCAGCTACAGCTGGGAGAAGAGCTATTTTGCCGCCCACCGTCTTGCTGAACGCAGCAGGAATGTGGAATCGGTCTATGGGGATATTCCTATAGAATTGAAATTCCGTTCGGTACGTTATGGTGACTTCCGACCGTATCTGACTGCCGGTGCCAGCTATGGGTTTGACTTTGCTTCGCTGAGGAAGAACCGGAATCAGACCAATCAGAGTATCATACGGCTACAGCCCAGTGACTTGCGATATACTATGGGTGTCGGATTCGATGTCTTTTTACGCTATGTCAAGTTCGCCATCGAGTTGAAGATGAACTTCGGACTTCTTGACCTCAAGGTCGATGACCCCGATGTCTATATCCAGTCGTTCAACGACCTCCGCACCCGCACGTTTATGCTCAGTTTTACATTTGAAGGATAACTACCTCGCCGACAGCCGCTCTAGGCGATGTTGGCAAGGCTGTTAACGCAGCGGATGCCGTCGAGGGCGGAGCTGACGATGCCACCGGCATAGCCTGCTCCTTCGCCGCAAGGATAGAGCCCTGCAATCTGTGGATGTTGCAGGGTTTCTTTGTCTCTGGGGATGCGTACGGGCGACGAGGTGCGGCTTTCCACGGCCAGCAGGGAGGCGTCTTCGGTGATGAAACCGTGCATTTTGCGGTCGAAATCCTTGAACCCTTGTATCAAAGAATCGGTCACGAAGTCCGGCAGCAGTTCGTGGAGCGGTGCATTGACGGTGGTGCCCATGTAGCCCGTCGGGTTTAATCTGGACGAGGACTTCCGTTGCAGGAAATCGACCAGCCGTTGGGATGGGGCGTTGATGGTGTTGCCTCCAGCCACAAACATGCGCTTCTCTACAGCTTGCTGGAAACGAAGCAAGGAAAAAACGTCGGAGTCCTTTATGTCGGCCATCCCCACCGTGACGGCGATGCCGCTGTTGGCGTGGGGCGAGTTGCGGCGCGAGTTGCTCATGCCGTTCACCACCTGCTGGCCGTCATCTGTGGCGGCAGGAACGATGACGCCGCCGGGGCACATGCAGAAGGAGAAGACCCCGTGGGTTCCCACTTGCGTGGTCAGGCTATAGGCGGCCGGTGGCAGGTAGGGGGAATAGCCTTTCCCGTGGTATTGTATCTCGTTGATGAGTTCCTGGGGATGTTCCACTCGTACGCCGAGGGCAAAAGGCTTGGCCTCCAGCAACCATCCATGACGGAAGAACATCTGGTAAATGTCGCGTGCAGAATGGCCTGTGGCAAGGATGACAGCAGAGCCCTCGATGCGGTTTCCGTGTTGGTCGATAACACCGTGTGCCGCCCCGTCTTTGACAATCAGGTCGGTGACACGAGTGTTGAAGTGATATTCGCCGCCGTGTTCCTCGATGGTATGCCGCATGTTGCGTATGATGCCGCTCAGGCGGTCGGTGCCGATATGGGCGTGGACATCGAGCAATATGTCGGGGTCGGCTCCATGTGCCACAAAGGTGCGCATCACGGAACCGACATCTCCACGCTTGGTGGAACGGGTGTAGAGCTTTCCGTCACTGTAAGTTCCTGCACCGCCTTCGCCGAAGCACCAGTTGCTGTCGGGATTGACCACTTGCTCCTTCGTCAGCCGGGCAATATCATATTTGCGCTCTTCCACGGGTTTGCCTCGTTCCACGATGATAGGCTTTATGCCCAATTCCAGGCAGCGCAACGCTGCAAAGAGACCGGCCGGACCGGCGCCGACAATGATGACCTTTTTAGTGAATGGTGGGTAGCATTTGTTTTCGTGTGCCGTTCCCTCAACACTCCCTACTTCAATTTCGGTGTGATAGACAATGTTGCGACGGCGGCAGTCGAGGGTGCGTCGGGTGATACGGAACGGAGGCAGTGCATCCGTCTCGGTACCCAGCTGGCGTGCTACAGCCTTGCGCAGCAGTTCCGGCACATGGTATTGCTCCGGAGTGAGGTCAATGTTGAGGGTTTCCATTGCAAGTGCTAAAACGATAATTGGGTGTTTTTATTTTGTCTTGTTGCACAATATGTTGTAATTAATGGCGTTTTATGCAGGATGAACTTTGAACTCAAATCGGATTTCGCCCCCATGGGCGACCAGCCGGATGCCATACGGCAGCTGGTGGAGGGAGTACGTTCAGGTCAGCGGGCACAGGTGCTGCAAGGTGTGACGGGTTCGGGCAAGACCTTCACCGTGGCCAATGTCGTCGCCCAGCTGAACCGTCCCACGCTGGTGCTGAGCCATAACAAGACCCTTGCGGCTCAGCTTTATGGCGAGTTCAAGCAGTTTTTCCCCAACAACGCTGTGGAATATTTCGTGAGCTACTACGACTACTACCAGCCCGAGGCTTATATCCCCGCCACCAACACCTACATCGAGAAAGACCTGCAAATCAACGACGAATTGGATAAACTGAGACTTAGGGCTTCCAGTGCCTTGCTCAGTGGCCGGCGTGACGTGATTGTGGTCTCCAGCGTCAGTTGTATCTATGGCATCGGCAACCCCGAGGAGTTCAAACGCGGAACGGTCACGCTCCGAGTGGGCGACCGCCTGCAGCGCGACCAGTTGCTGATGCAGTTGCTCGAAGGACAGTATGTGCGTAACGAGATAGAATTCACCAACGGCCGTTTCCGTGTCAAAGGCGACACCGTCGATGTCTTCCCTTCGTTTGCCGATTTCTGTTACCGTATCTCCTTCTGGGACGATGAGATAGAGGCTCTTGAGAGTTTCGACCCCATCAGTGGGCAGCGGATGGAACGCTTTGACGAGGTGGTTATCTATCCAGCCTCCAACTTCCTTACCTCCAAGGAGCACATGGGGGAGGCCTTGTTGCAGATACAGCGCGATATGTACGAGCGTCGCGACTACCTCTACTCTATTGGCAAGAACCTCGAGGCCAAACGCTTGGAGGAACGTGTGAATTACGATGTGGAGATGATACAGGAACTGGGTTATTGTTCCGGTATCGAGAACTATAGCCGTTATTTTGACGGCCGTTCCCCAGGATCCAGACCCTTCTGCCTCATCGACTACTTCCCCGACGACTTCCTTCTGGTGGTCGATGAAAGCCACGTCACGGTGCCTCAGATCGGTGCCATGTACGGCGGCGACCGTAGCCGCAAGACCTCGTTGGTGGAATATGGATTCCGTCTTCCTTCGGCTCTCGACAACCGCCCGCTCACCTACCAAGAATTCTATGCCCTTACCGGACAAACCATCTATATCTCCGCCACGCCGGCCGACTACGAACTCAACGAAGCTGAAGGCATCGTGGTGGAGCAGGTCATCCGTCCCACCGGACTGCTCGACCCTGTGGTGGAGGTGCGCCCCGCCGTGAGTCAGGTGGATGACCTGCTGGATGAGATTGAGAACACCGTCGATAAAGGCGAACGTGTCTTGGTGACCACCCTCACCAAGCGGATGGCTGAAGAACTGACCTCATACCTCATCAATCTGGGAATCCGCAGTAAATACATACACTCCGATGTCGATACCCTCGAGCGTGTGGAGATTATGCGCGACCTTCGCATGGGAGTCTTCGACGTGCTGGTAGGTGTCAATCTGTTGCGCGAAGGACTGGACCTTCCCGAGGTCTCGCTGGTGGCAATCCTCGATGCTGACAAGGAGGGCTTCCTTCGCTCCGACCGTGCCCTCATCCAGACCATTGGTCGTGCGGCCCGCAACGTCCATAGCAAGGCCATCCTCTATGGCGACACCATCACAGGCTCCATGCAGCGTGCCATCGACCTCACCAACCGCCACCGCGACAAGCAAATCAAGTACAACATGGAACACGGCATTGTGCCGCGTCAGATTGTCAAGAGTACCGAAGCCATCCTGGGAACCACCAGTGTCATCGAGCGTGCCGCCGAGGAAAGTGCTGGCAAGGCTCCTGTGCGTCCTTATAGGGAGTCTCAGGAACAACCGTTGATGGCAGCCGAACCGTCGGAGGAAATACCCGACAAGGAGAAGTTCCTGGCAATGACCAAGGAGCAGCTTCGCAAGGAAATCCGGGAACGGCAGCGCAAGATGCAGATAGCCGCAAAGGAGCTTGACTTCATGGCCGCCGCCGCTTTCCGTGATGAGATAAAAGTGTTGCAAACCCTCTTGGAAACGGCCAGATAGGAACATTTGGCTGTGTTATATTGTCTTGATACTGAGATTTGAATAAAATAAATTTGGCGGGATGGGAAGAAAGTAGTACTTTTGCACGCTCATTTGTCCCATGGTGTAATGGTAGCACATCAGATTTTGGTTCTGCTTGCCCAGGTTCGAATCCTGGTGGGACAACCCAATAGACAAACAAGCCCGACATCAAATGTCGGGCTTGTTCTTTTTTAGTCGAAATACTATTTATTTCTTTTTGCCTTTCTTGGTGGGCGCCTTGCTGTCAGCAATGCCGAGTTTGGCTTTGATGTGGGCGGGGATGGCGTCTTTGTGGACCACGATGTTCATGGTCTTGTAGCGGACGAAGGCCTTGCTGCAGAAGAAGTTTCCG
>JAGCYV010000031.1 GCA_017960605.1 Bacteroidales bacterium
CCGTCGAATATCTGGCTGATGTGGGTAGCAGCCATATAGGCAGGCGTGGTGAGCACCTTGTGCTCGCTATCGACGCAGACGTCGGTGGGACCGCAGGCCTTCACCTTGCAGCCGAAGCCCTTGGCCACCTGCGACGCCTGGTTGTCGTCGGGGCCCAGCGTCAGCTCCACCTCGTAGCGGCCCAGCACCTTGGCCACCACCATGGGGGCGATGCACATGGCCACCACGGGCTTGTGGGCGCGGTAGGTCTCGAGGATGGCGTCCTGCACGCTATCGACCACCTCCATGCGGGGGCCGTCGAAAGCGAAGGTGCTCAGGTTGCGGGCGGCACCCATGCCGCCGGGCAGCGCCAGCGCGTCGTAGTCGGCCGGACGGTACTGCTCGAGGGGCAGCAGGTTGCCCCGGGCGATGCGGGCGCTCTCGACGAAGATGTCGCGCTGCTCGATGTCGAGGATGGTGCCTTCTTCCTCGGTCTCCTCGATATCGACGTGCGGCACCACTTCGAACATGCCCTCGGGGGCGAAGCACTGGTACTGCCATCCGCGACGGTCGATGGCCAGCAGCAGCGACAGGCTCTCCTGAAGCTCGGAGCCGTCGCGGTTGCCGCAACCGCTGAGTATTACTGCAATCTTTTTCATAGAAGGCAGGATTAGCTTGTGGCACGGAAAGCGGTCGGCGAGAGGCCTGTCTCGCGGCTGAAGTAACGGCTGAATGTGGCCTGTTCGGCGAAGCCCAACAGGTCGGCGACAGCCTGCACCGAGAGGTCGTGCCTCATGTGGAGCAGCATCTTGGCCTCCACCACCACCTTGTGGTGAATCCAGTAAGCAGCGGTATGACCCGTCTCCTGCTTGACGACGGCGCTGAAATGCTTGGTCGACAGACATGCCTGCTCGGCATAGAATCCCACGTCGCGGTGTTCGCGGAAATGCTGCTTGAGGTCGCTGTGGAAGCGAGCGCTGACCTGCTTGTCGGCGCCGGGCTCGTTCAGCTTGCTTTTGCGGTATTGGCTGAGCAGCCTCAGCAGGAACTCCAGCAGGCGTGTCATCAGCACTCGGCGGTCGGAGAGGTTAAGTCGTGTGATTTCACGCATTCCTTCCACCACGTGCGTGATAATACGGTATTCGTGCTTGTCGAGCTTCACATTGGGATGCGGCTCATAGCGATAGCGCAACTGACTGATGGCCTGTAGCATCGGGTCGTTGAGTGCCGACGAGTCGACGATAATCAGAGTGGCCAGGTAGTCGTCGGTCACGCTCACCTTGCGGAGGCAGTGGTTGGGGAAGATGACACCCACCGTGTGCTGCCCAGAGAAGTCGGAGATGTCGTCGTACATCAGTTCGATGCGTCCGCGGTGACCGATGCAAATGACATAATCCGACGATGTGAACGGCTCGTCGCCCGAAGGCAACCCTCTTACATTGTCGAATACAACGATGCCTTCCTCGCTGATTCTCTGAGGATAAAGGTTCATCGGGTGAGTGTAAGGCTGCTCTTTTTTCATAGTGCAAAAGTACGGATTATTTTTGACACGGAAAGTAAAATCCGATTTTTTGCCAAACATTGCGGACGATATGTTATTGTGTAGGTGACTGGTTTGGTGTAGTTTTGCATTTCAAATAATAATATTTTTTCCTATGAAAAACAAAGCCATCTTATTCATTCTGTTTGCTTTCGCTGCTTGCGGTGTTGCGCAGGCGCAGAGCGACAATTCCGTTGAAGTTGTCTACAACGGCACTTCGGCGACGGTCACCGTGGCCGACAACATCAGCCAGTATCTGACGGTAACCCAGCAGGGGGCGCACGTATCCATTGCGCAGAGCGATTCTGTGGCCAGCGAGATTACCTACACGCTGAGCGGCACGTCGACCGACGGCGAGTTTTATATGTCGGGCAGCTACAAGGCCACCATCGAGCTTAATGGTCTCTCCTTGACCAATGTCACGCCTGTCTACAGCGGTGCCGCCGTGCACATCCAGAACGGCAAGCGAATCAACGTGAAGGTCGTCACCGGTACTACCAACACCCTTGTCGATGCCGCCAGCGGCTCACAGAAGGGCTGCCTCTATGTGAAAGGGCACGCCGAGTTTAAGCAGCAGGGCACCCTCAACGTTGTGGGCAACGTGAAGCACGCTATCAAAGCCGGTGAGTACATCAGCCTGAAGAACGCCACCCTCAACATCACCTCGGCCGTGGGCGACGGCATCTCGTGCAACCAGTACTTCCTGATGGAAAGTGGCACCGTCAACATCAGCGGCACCGGGGATGACGGCATCCAGTGTGACCTTGAAGGCGACACGGCCACCGCCATCACCGAGGACCACGAAGATGAGGACAGCGGCAATATCTATATCGAGGGCGGCAATATCACCATCAACTGTGCAGCCATCGCCGCCAAGGGCATCAAATGCGCTGGCGACATCTACATTTCGGGAGACCCCGTCATCGACATCACTACCAGCGGCAAGGGAGAATGGGATGAAGAAGACCTTGAAACCAATGCAGCCTGCTGTCTGAGTGCCGACGGCAATATCGACATCAGCGGCGGCACTCTCACGCTCACTGCCACAGGCTCGGGTGGTAAAGGTATGAAGTGCGACAGCGTGCTGACCATCAGTGGCGGCGACATCACAGTGGCCACGACAGGTGCCCTCTATTACAACAACGGCACCACCGAGAACACCAACTATACCGGCAACACCGACAATGTCAGCAGCGACTACTACTCTTCGCCCAAAGGCATCAAGGCAGGTGTGAAGACAGAGGTGGGCAACAGCTATACCTATGGTGGAGGAATAGTCATCAGCGGCGGCAAAATCAAGGTGACCACCTCCGGCTATAACGGAGAGGGTATCGAGAGCAAGAACTACTTCAATATCTCAGGCGGTGAGATTTATATCAACGCCTACGACGACGGCATAAACTCGGCGCAGAACCTGACCATCTCCGGCGGCTATGTCTATTCGCACTCTAACAACAATGACGGCATCGACGCCAACGGTAATGTCTACCTCAATGGAGGTTTGGTGTATGCTATCGGCTCACGTTCGCCGGAACTGGGCATTGACGCCAACAGTTAGGAGGGCAAGAAGGTCTTCATCACTGGCGGCGCCGTCATTGCTGTCGGCGGAGTAGAAAACGGCA
>JAGCYV010000032.1 GCA_017960605.1 Bacteroidales bacterium
ACTCTCGTCGGTGAAGCCGAGGGTGTGGAACATCTTATTTTGAAGGGTGCGGTCGTGGATTCGGATGCTGCCGCCTCCCACCTCTGTGCCGTTCATCACGATGTCGTAGGCGTTGGCGCGTATGTCACCCCACTTAGATGGGTCGTCCAGCAGCGGCTCGTCCTCGGGCTTGGGAGCCGTGAAGGGGTGGTGCATTGCGTAGTAGCGCTGCGTCTCGTCGTCCCACTCCAGCAATGGGAAGTCGATAACCCAGAGGGGAGCGAACTTCTGCGGGTCGCGCAGGCCGAGTTGGTTGCCCATCTCGAGGCGCAAGGCACAGAGTTGCGTGCGGGTCTTCATGGCAGGGCCACAAAGCAGCAGCATAAGATCACCCTGTTTGGCACCCATCTTGTCGGCGATGGCCTTCAGCGCCTCGGCATCGTAGAACTTATCGACCGAGCTCTTGAAACTGCCGTCGGCGTTGTATTTGATATACACCATGCCGCCGGCACCCACCTGCGGACGCTTCACAAAGTCGGTCAGCGCGTCGAGCTGCTTGCGGGTGTATTCGGCACAGCCTTCAGCCACGATGCCCACCACCAGCTCGGCGTTGTCGAAGAGGCCGAAGCCATGACCCTTGACCACATCGGTCACCTCCTTGAACTCCATGCCGAAGCGGATATCAGGCTTGTCCGAGCCGTAGAGGCGTATGGCGTCGTGCCAGGTCATGCGGGGGAATTTGTCGAACTCGATGCCTTTCATCTCCTTGAAGAGATGCTTAGACAGCCCTTCAAACATATCGAGCACGTCCTCCTGCTCCACGAAGCTCATCTCGCAGTCAATCTGCGTGAACTCCGGCTGGCGGTCGGCACGCAGGTCTTCGTCGCGGAAGCAGCGCACAATCTGGAAGTAGCGGTCCATGCCGGCCACCATGAGCAGCTGCTTGTACTGCTGGGGGCTCTGCGGCAGGGCGTAGAACTCGCCGGGGTTCATGCGGCTGGGCACCACGAAGTCGCGGGCGCCTTCGGGGGTGCTTTTGATAAGCATGGGGGTCTCAATTTCCAAGAAATCGCGGTCGGAGAGATAGTTCCTCACCAGCATAGCCATCTTGTGGCGCATCTCCAGGTTTTTTCTCACGGGGTTGCGGCGGATGTCGAGGTAGCGGTACTTCATACGGATGTCATCGCCGCCGTCGCTCTGGTCCTCGATGGTGAAGGGCGGCACCTTGGCCTCGTTGAGTACATTCAGTGCATTCACCTCAATCTCAATCTCTCCGGTAGGAATCTTGGTATTCTTCGACGAGCGCTCGATGACCTTTCCGGTCACTTGGATGACATATTCACGTCCCAGTTTGCGGGCCTGCTCACAGAGCGGTGCATTGGTCTCCATATTGAAAGCCAGCTGCGTGATACCGTAGCGGTCGCGCAAGTCGATGAAGGTCATGCCGCCGAGGTCGCGCGAACGCTGCACCCATCCGGCCAAGGTCACTGTCTGTCCCACATTGGCGAGGCGAAGCTCGCCGCAAGTATTAGTCCTATACATTGTTACGTATTGTTTTCTATGTCTGTATTGGTTTGCAAAAATACATTTTTTCCGCAAACTGACAAAACTATTCTTTTCGTGCCAGCCTCAACAGCAGAGGCAAGTGGTCGCTGAGGCCTCCTTCGTAGCGAGGGCCTTGGTAGGTCCGCTTGGGACGCACGCCGGGGCGGCCGCTCTCTTCTGTGAGCAAATGGTCGAACTTGTGCAGTTTCAGTTTCTTCACCTCCCACGTCTCGTTGGCCAGCAGAAACACATGGTCAATGTATCGCCACTGTCCTTGATATTTATGGCTTCCCCAATCGCTGGGCAGGCGTCGGGTCAGCAGCCTTATGCCTTCAGGATTCACCGTATCGGCTCCGAATCCCATGCCCTCGGCGAGAGCGGATTCATCGTCGGTACTGTTCATGTCGCCCATGGCGATGATGGCGGCCTCGGGGTGTTGCTCCCTCAAGTCGAGCATCAGCCGCCGCACCGTCCTGGCAATCTCCAACCGCCGTGCGTCCGCCTCCTCGCCTCCCCTCTTCGAGGGCCAGTGGTTCAGCAGCAGGCAAACGCTGTCACCATTGGTGGTAACGCCCTCGACGACAAGGATGTCGCGTGTATAGAAGTTCTCGGCGCTGTCACTTACATTGACCGTGCGGCTGTCGGTGACCGTGAATCGGTCGGTGCGGTAGATGAGCGCCACGTCGATACCGCGACGGTCGGGCGAGTCGTAGTGCACATAGCGGTAGGGCACCTGCACCAGCGGCGTACTTTGGCAGAGTTCGCGCAGCACGAACTTGTTCTCCACCTCGCCTAGACCCACCACATCCGGCAGGTCCATCATCGTCAGGGTCTTGTAGATGCCCTGCACCTTGGCGTCCATCTTGCGGCGGGTCCAGTGCATCTCGCCCTGGGGGGTGAAGTCGTCGTCGTTGGTCTTGGGGTCGTCGCGCAGGTCAAACAAGTTCTCCACGTTCCACCAGGCGGCGTTAAACGTGGAGAACTCTTGGGATTGCGACAGCATCGGAATCATCGACAACAGTATCGCAACCAGTCTTTTCACTATTCGGCAGGTGTTTCAGCCGGAGCCTCGGCGGCAGCCTCAACGGCTTCCGCTTCGGGAGCGGGTTCCTCAACCGCCTCGACCACCTCGACCACAGGCTCTTCCGCGGCTTTCTTCTGCCAAGGCAGGTTGTGGGTGAAGTAGAGCACGGCGAATGCGGCCACCAGCGCCACAGCCAGCCAGATGAGGCACTTCTTCCACCAGGCCATCTTTTTCTCGGCGAAGGGGTCGTTCACCACCATCTTCGGATACTTGGCCATCGAGGTGAGCGTCTTGCCGAAGGCGGTGTTCACCTTCACGTTGCTGTTGATGGCCCATCCGTTGGCGTTCAGCACAGGACCGAGGTTGCGCTTGCGCAGCTTGAGCCACGCCAGCAGCATCGACGGACCGCTGATGAGGATGATGATGGCGGCCACCAGCAGGATGACGTTATACCACTTGGCGGTCACAAATCCGCCCAGCGCGGCCAACGCGCCTCCAATGGCGCCAATGGCCAAGCCGATGGCGGCAAAGATACCGGCAAACTTGGCGATGTCGAACATCTGGGCTTTCTTCTCGTTGGCCTTGGCCTCGGCCGCCGCACCCTCGGTCTTCACCGTCAGGTTGGTAGTGGCCGTGTCGGCCTTGTTGGTCATCTCGTCAAACTGCTTGCTCTCCTTCTCCGAGGCGCTCTTGGTAATCTTGTCCGTCACCCAGTTGCCGAACTTGCGGTAGGGGCTCCAGAAGGCCTGGCGCACACTGATGGGGTTATCAACAATCTTGGTGATAGTGGCGTCCCAGTCCTGACCCGCACGGTCGTAGAAGATGGCGTTCTTGCCCTCGTGCAGGCCGCCGATCTCGCCGTCGGTCAGTGCGGCCACGATGTCCATCTGGGCGCCGCCCTTCGAGGTGCAATGGCAGTAAATCAGGTACATTCCGCTCTTGCCCGCCGAGGCGGTGCTCTTGCCCATGTCGCTCACTTTGACGCAGAGGTCGCAGCAACGCTGGTCGATATAGAGTTTGCCGGCTTGGAATACGGCCAGATGGTTCTCGTCACGGGTATAGAAATCCTTGAACACCACGTAGTTCTGCAGCAGCGTGAAGTAGTCGCGGCAGTAACGCAGCAGGCGCTCCACCGGCGCGATGGCGGCGGCGTGCTCGGCCACCTGGGCGGCGATGGCCTCGTTCATGGCCGTCTCGCCCGCGGCCTTCCATGCCGTATAGGCATCCACCTTGGCCACCACGGCGTTCCACTCTTCCTCGGTAATCGTCTCTTTCCCTGCAAAGTCGGGCACATTCGCCACAGCGGCCATCGCTCCCTGCCAGGCGGGGTTGATGCCCTTGGCCAAAGGCAGCAGTGCCTCCTTCGAGGGACGAGCCAACGGGTATTCGGCTATCTCGTCCATGCTGTTGCCCAGGTCGTTGCCACTGATGGCGGCAATCTTCTCCACCTGCACGTCGAGCACCGGCGAAGCCTCCTCGTCAAACTGCACCAGACGGCAGCGCATGAACCAGTCGGCCACCTTGTGGCGCACGGCGTTCACAGCCGTCTCGGCGGCGTCACTCTCCTCCCCATAGGGCGGCTCATAGGGCTCCGTCTCGGCAGCCGTGTAGTCGGCCTTGCATTTCTCCTCATAGACAGCCATGTAGTCAATCACATCCTGCAACGAAATCTCCTCCTTCTGCAATCCCAGCTTGCCCAGAATCATCTTGGCGGCCTCCAACACCTGCTTGCCCTCGTCGGTGCAGTCGCTGATGGAGAGGAATTCGATACGGTCGTTGCCGTCGAGCAGATAATCCATATCCACCAGCACCTTCTTGAGCCACTGCGAGGCAGCCACCACTTCGTGCACGCGGATTTTGCCGTCACCGTCGGTGTCCATCAGCGCCAGCGTCTTGGGGTCGAACTCCAAGCCCTTCACCGGACAGCTCAGCACCGTCCACAGCTTCTGGTCGAGCTCGTCGAGGTGGGCAATGTCGTCGCCCGTCTCGATGTTCACGCGGGTGACGCCACCCACCGTGCTGAATTTCCAGTCGTAACCCTGCTTCGTGAGCAGTTTGTCAATCTTTGCCATGTCTGTATATGTTTTTAATGTTATTTTCCAGCCATTTGCATCGCCATGAGGCAAACAAATCAATGCTGCAAATATACGCACTTATTTTCATTTTTGCAAGTCCATTTTTCCACCCCGTTGCATTTTCCATTCCTACCCACTGATTTCCAGCCATCTGTCGTACCCGCATCCACCCTCCTCCCTATCCTCCGGACAGCCTCGGGAAAAATATATTTTGCCACTTTGAATATTCTTCATACCTTTGCACCGAATTTATAAAACAAATCAAACATGAAAAACATCCTGAAAGCTTTATGTGCATTCACATTGGTCTTTGCGCTGGCTGCATGCACAGAGAAAGACAACAATGGACAAACCCAGAACAACGGGAATAACAACGGCAACGGAGGCAGCAACTACAGCAGCCTCATCCTCGGCACCTGGCGGGTGGATCAGATGTCGGTCGATGGGCAGGATATGACGCCCGAGTACATGACGCTCTCCTTCTACGAGAACGGCAGCGGCCTGATGGATGACGGCGACGCCAGCCATCACAACGATTTCCGATGGGCCATCAGCGGCAACAACACCACCGTCTCGACCGACAACCACGAGTTCCTCTTCATCATTGACGAACTCGACGCGACCGGATGCCGCTTCCACACCACCTATGTCGAATTCGTCGAAGGCCAGGCCGTCAACGGCGACATCCGATTCTTCATGACCAAGATTCCCACCCAGCTCGACCCGGGCGACCTCGGCATCGGCACCCCCGAACTGAGAGAAAGAACCGATCATTCTATGACCTTGACTTCGCACGTCACCGGCAGCGTTGACCAATACCTGTGGCAGTTCCCTAACTATACCTGCGGCCTCATCTGGTGCCCCGCCAGCAACGGCACACCCACGATGAACAGCAGCAGCTATACTGCCGACGGCGACAATATCTACTATGTGATCGACGGCCTCAACGCAGGAACCAACTACAACGTGGCCGCTTGGCTGAAACTCACGCCCGACAGCGAGCCCATCATCAGCGAAGTGCGTACCTACACGACGGAGAACGGCGGCTCCAACGACACCAACTGGATCAACTTCATCGATGCCTTGCCCCTCAGCAGCACCTCCATCTTGGTGACCGTCACCGCCTATTTCGACAGCGACCCGATTGCCGTGGGAGTGGTCTATGACAACGCCAACGTCACCGAAGAACCCACCCTCAGCAACTATATCTATAACGCCCTCGCCCACCTCAACATGGAAACCGGCCAATACGACGAGACCATCCAGCAACTCCAGGTGAATCCCGACGGCTCGCGCACAGTGTCCGCCCTGCTGACCAGCCTCCAGGCGGGCACCAGCTATGCCATCCGCGCCTTCGCCCAGTTCAGCAACGGCTCCGTGATCTACTCCACCTCCGGCGCCATCGTCACCACCGACTAAGAGCCAGCATCTCTACAACAACAGAGCGGGAACCCCTTCTGAGGTTCCCGCTCTTCGTTTGTTATCTCACAACGAACTTGACTGTCTCAAATCCTTTGCCGACCTCTATCCGCAACAGATAAACACCCTTCTTCAATTCCACAACGGGGATGGTACCATGGGTGCAACCCGCCTTCACCTGCTGCCCCATCGCATTGAAAATGGTATAATCCACCGCTTCTGCAGGAAGATTCCTCAAACAGAGGACCTTGGTGGTCGGATTGGGATACACCTCAAGTGGCTGCGGCCGCGTGACTTCGTGAATGGCCATAGGGGGCGTCGTGGGAATGATATTCACGATAAGACCCTCTATCTTCGTCCATCCGTAAGAATAGCCGCCCGGGTCGGGCAGTTCATACCAGTCGTCCATGTATCCGCCCCAGCCGAAATTGAGGTGGAACTTTCCGTCGCTCTCGCGATAGCCATCCACCACCACATTGTGTCCAGACATCCCGTCGGGACTTTCAAGGGCCAGATGGGCAGGATAGCCGGCTTGCAGATTGGAAATCAGGGTAGCGTACATCGCAGAATCAGGCTCCCAGAGCAGCTCACAATCCTCAAAACCGAACCGCCGGTAGGCATCAAAAGCCTGATTCACCGAGAAGGTGCCGGAGCCATAATTGTCCGATGCCGAATAGACCTGCCGGCAAGCCACCCCGCAAGCAAAAATCACCGCTCCCGCCAAGGAACCGGAAAGATTCGCGCCACGTCCGAATCTGGCATCGGCCGAATCCAGCATCACGTTCAGCTGTGGGAACGACGGGAAATCAAGAGAATCACAATCGTCATCGATATGGAACTGCCGACCAATATAATTACCGGTATGATAGTCGTCGCCGTCGTCGAAGCGGGTGTTTTGTGTCGTCCGCAGATAATTGAGAATCTGCCCCATAGCCGTAGCTGGACATCCGGTATAACTGTGCTTGTTGTTCTCCAACGGATCTGCCGGACAATGCTGATTATATGGAAATCCCTGCGACCATTGCGTAGAGAGGAGCGGTTGCTGCGCCCAGCCCTTCAAGGCACAAAACAAAAACAATACAACTAATAATCTGTTCATTGCTTGCATGACTATAATCCAAATTCGCGGTGCAAAGATACACTTTTTCCCCCACATGACACAGTATTATCAACAATAAAATCAAAAAAGCCCCAACCCTATCCGCCAGGCCTTTCCTCCCGCGTCCTTTCTTAGTGTTTAGTGGAATCAACGTATCAACATATCAACATATCAATATATCAACATATCAACATATCAACGTATCAACCTTTCTCTTCCCGTTCTTCTCCCGTTCTCCTCCCGTTCTCTTCCCGTTCTCCTCCCGTTTGCCTAAAGGATGACTAAAGTATGCCTCAAGTATGGTTCGAGTAGTGCCACTGAGTCGCGAACCAAAAACGAAAAAATGCATCGTGAAAAGGCAATTTTCGTCAATTTTGAGCTCCAAAAGTGCCGTTTTTTGATACCATCTGTCCCTTTCCAAGGGCAAAAAAGCTGGTGAATCGTGTTTTGCGGCATTGTAACCCATTGTTTATTTGCCTTTTAGGAAAAATTGAACGACAGACGACAATCCGACAGTTTGATTTTTGAAGGGTCTCAATTTCTTCATTTTATCTATTTTATTAATATATATATCTATATATTAATTAGTTATATAGTATATAAAGGAAGGCTTCCGAAATAAGGGGGTACCATTTTTTTAATTGTCGGACTGTCGTCTGTCGGGAATTGATACCCTTCTTCCCTACAAGGCATTGGCTCTTAGCCTCCTAAGTGGTTTCTCATCACAATAACAGTATCACAGTTTGTTTTTTGAGGGGTATCAAATTCCCTATTCTTTATATATATTATTAATTATTAAATAGTTATATAATATATAAAGGTGATTGATATCCTTTTTTTATTGTGATACTGTTATTGTGACGGAACGGTTGATTACCTTATATTAAAGTTCTCACCTACAAGGCTTTAGATATTTTGGGCGTTTCAGTTTCAGTTGTTTCAGTTGTTTTTGAGAGGGTATCTTTTCTTCCTTCCACATATTCTATATATAGTATATTAATTATCAATTAGTTATATACTATTAAAGAGAATGGTTCGAAAAACAACACCCTATAAATCGAACTGAAACTGAAACAACTGAAACAAGAGGCTCGAAAACTCATTTTGCCGATTCAGAAATAATTCGTATCTTTGCAACGTAATACAAAAACAACGTATGTCCTTTAGACGGTTGATATTCATAATGCTTGCGGCGATAGGGCTACTGCTGCCGACAAAAGTATCGGCAGTGGAAACTGTGCCGCGCAGTACGCTACAGAGTATCGACCAAAACAACGACCGCCCGCAGTGGAGCGACCTCGGGATGGAGCACATCCTAGCCGTCAGCGGGCAGTCGACCGTTGCACCTCCGTCACCCGTACGACTCGCCAGTAATGG
>JAGCYV010000033.1 GCA_017960605.1 Bacteroidales bacterium
CCATGGCCGCCATGCTCAAGGGCGCCAACGACGGCACCTTCAACTTTGTGAAGGACATCAAGGAGTACGGCGAGAAGGCCGGCATCATGAAGAAACTCTTCACCGACAACGGCTTCTATATCGTCTATGACAAGGACATGGGCGAGGACATCGGCGACGGCTTCTACTTCACCTTCTGCTATCCCGGCTACGAAGGTGTGGATTTGCTCAACGAGCTCATCCGCTACGGCATCAGCGCCATCGCCCTCGACATCACGGGCTCCCACAAGCAGGGCATCCGCGCCTGTGTGGCACTGGTGCAGCGCGACCAGTTCCCCGACCTCAAGGTCCGCCTCGAGGCCTTCCACAAAGACCATCCGGTGAAATAAATTGAAAATTGAGAATTGAAAAATGACAGCGGCGGGCGCATCGAAGATGCGCCCGCCTAATTTGTTTTACATCAGCATCAGCAGTTGCGCCAAGAGGAATCCTACGTAGGTGCCCACCGCATAGCCGAAGAGGCCGACGGCGATACCGGGACCGATGATGGCTTTGTTCTTCACGGCGCCGGCTACGACGGGCACGAAAGGCGGCGAGCAGATGAGAGAGATGCTCGCGGCCAGCGTGGTGTCGGTGTCGATGCGGAAGAGGGCGCTCAGCAGCACGTGCATCAGTAGGGAGCCCAGAGTGGCAATGGTGATGAAGAGGAAGATGTTGGTGTTGATGTTGCTGAGGGTGCCCGTCGTCACCTGCGAGGCTACGGCGATGGAGAAGACGAGTATGAGGTAGGTGCCGGCCTCGAAGGTGCGCTCCATCGTGCGCACACGCTTGAAGGAGGAGGCGATGATGGCCAGGGTGCTGATGGCGAGGATGAAGATGGTTTGGAACATCCGCTTAGGGCACAGCAGGGCGATGCCGGCACCCACGGCGATGATGAGGATGGTCAGCACGAGGGCTTGCGCCAAATTGCGCAGGTTGCTCTTGCGGAACAGGCCGTAGAACAACTCGTGGTCGTGGTTCTTCATCTCAATGCCGCTGTCGGTTGTCACTTTATCCTTCGGAAAGTCGGGCAGAAGCAGTCGCAACACCCGTTTGCCGAAGATGATGACGAAGAACAGATAGACGGCGCTGAGCAGCGTGCTGTAGGCTGAGGTGATGATGTAGGTGGTGTCATCGACGCCCAGCGCCACCTTGATGGAGGCCAGGTTGGCGTTGCCGCCGGTATAGAGGCCGGTGAGCATGCCGCCGATATTGGCGAAGGTCTCCTTGTCGTCGCCGGCACAGACGAGGAAGCCTATGGTGATGGCGATGCAGCAGCCGAGGATGCCGAGCAGGGTGGATTTGATGAAGGAGGGTGCCAGCTTCGTCCACGACC
The DNA here is from genome assembly GCA_017960605.1 of Bacteroidales bacterium. Lineage (GTDB taxonomy): Bacteria > Bacteroidota > Bacteroidia > Bacteroidales > P3 > Colimorpha. Next base: position 1,355 of record JAGCYV010000033.1, read on the forward strand.
GTATGTCGGACGAGAAGAGTAGCAGCGGGATGGCGAAGGGAATGGTGTAGGTGGCGATGTTGCTCTGCACCTGATGCACCTCCGTCGTGTCGGGTATCAACCCCGTGAGTCCCAACGCGCAGCCAATGACATAGGCGATGATGATGGTGCCTACTTTGTTGAGCACCGGAAACCGCCAAGTGAGCCACAGGATGAGCAGCGGCGTGAAGAAGCAGACGGCGATGATGACGAGGCTCAATTATTTCCCTTTGACGTTCTTGTACTCCTCGTTGAGGCCATCGATAATCTCCTGCGTGATGTCCATGCCGGGATTGAGGTAGAGGGTGGGGGAGTCGTTGAAGGTCTGGCGCAGGATGATGTCGAACTGCTGGTTGGCGGCGTTGTACTCGCGCACGAAGGCGAAGATGGCGTTGAGCAGCTTGGTGTTCTCGCTCATCTGACGCTCCATGATTTTGGCGGTCAGCTCCTGCTCGAGGGTTTGCATCTTCTCGGCACGCTTTTTCAGCTCTTCTTCCTTGGCCTGCTGCTGGGTGAGGGTCATCGTGGAACCGGTCTTCAGGTAGTTCTCATAGTCTTTCTGGAACTGCTCCATCTGCTGACGGCCGCTCCGCTCCATCTGGTCTTTGTAGGCGAGGAGCTCCTGTTCCATATCGATGGCATACTGGTACTTGGCCAGCAGGGTGTCGGTATTGACATAGGCTACAGTCAAGCCGCCTTCTTTCTGTAGAGGGGCGGTGGCTTCGGTGTTCACTTTGCTCTTGGGTGCGCTGGTGAAATGCAGCACATAGATTCCGATGAGGCCGAGCAGCAGCACGGCATTGCAGATAATCAGGATTTTGTTAGTCTTGTTCTCCATAGTGATTTATAATTCTTAATTTTCAATTTTCAATTTTCAACTTTCAACTTTCAATTTTCAACTTCCCCAATGGTGTCTATCGCACGTTGCACACGGGCGATGGTCTCTTCTTTGCCCAGCATCATGACGAGTGTCAGCATGTCGGGACCTACGGTCTTGCCCACTACGGCAAGGCGCAGCGAGTTCATCACCGAGCCCATATTGAGCTCGTTGCCTTTGATATAGTCCTCGAGCAACGCTTGATGGATGGCGTCATACTCGAAGGGCACGCTGTTCAGTATCTCGATGACCTTGGCCATATGGACCGTCATGCCGGCTTTCCAGCGTTTCTTCACGGCGGCGGGGTCGTACTCCGTCGGAGCCACAAAGAAGTAGCAGCAGGTGTCCCACAGCTCCTTGGGGAAGGTGATGCGCTCCTTCATCAGGGTGGCCACCTTGACCACATAGTCCTGCTCGGCCTTTACGCCGTGTTCCTCGAGCTGCTTCTCGAGGTATGCGGCCACCTGTTCGTCGCTGAGCATCTGGAAGTATTCGTGCTGGAACCACTTGGCTTTGTCGAGGTTGAATTTGGCGCCGTTCTTGCTGATGTGCTCGATGTTGAAGAGCTTGATCAACTCCTCCATCGACATAATCTCTTGCTCGGTGCCTGGATTCCAACCCATCAACGCTAGCATATTGACCACAGCCTGAGGCAGGTAGCCCTGCTCGCGGTAGCCGCTGGAGATTTCGCCGCTCTTGGGGTCGTGCCACTCGAGCGGGAAAACAGGGAAGCCCAACCGGTCGCCGTCGCGCTTGCTGAGTTTTCCGTTGCCTTCGGGCTTGAGCAGCAGAGGCAGATGGGCGAACTGGGGCATGGTCTCCTCCCAGCCGAAGGCCTTGTACAGTATCACGTGCAGCGGCGCACTCGGCAGCCACTCTTCGCCGCGGATGACATGGGTGACCTCCATCAGGTGGTCATCGACGATATTGGCCAGATGGTAGGTGGGCATGCCGTCACTTTTGAAAAGCACTTTGTCGTCCAGCAGACGGCTGTTCATCGTGACGTCGCCGCGGATGAGGTCGTGCACCGTGATGTCGATGTTCTCGGGAAACTTGAAGCGCACCACATAGGGGGCGCCGGCATCCAGACGGCGCTGCACCTCCTCTGCACTGAGGCTGAGGCTGTTCTCCATCCCGTTGCGCGTATTGCAGTCGTACTGGAATGTTTTCTTCTGAGCCTCGTATTCCTTACGTTTGGCGTCGAGGGCTTCGGGCTTGTCGAAGGCATAGTAGGCCCACCCGTCACGCAGCAGCTGGTCGGCATACTGGCGGTAGAGGGGCTTGCGGTCGCTCTGGCGATAGGGGCCGAAGGGGCCCCCCAGATGCACGCCTTCGTCAAACTGGATGCCCAGCCAGTCGAGGGCTTCGATAATATACTGTTCGGCTCCCGGCACGAAACGGGTCTGGTCGGTGTCTTCGATACGGAGGATCATCTTGCCGCCGTTCTGACGGGCGAAGAGGTAGTTGTAGAGGGCGGTACGCACACCGCCGATGTGGAGCGGCCCCGTAGGGCTGGGGGCGAATCTGACTCTTACCATTTATCTGTCTTATTTACTGAAGTTTCCTAAACGATAGGCCACCGAGAACATCACGGCGCTGTTGTGGCCGTTGGGGATTCTCACCTTGGCTTCATCCACATTGCCCGACTGGCTGTTCTCAATCAGCTGCAACACATCCACGCCTTCCGAGGTGGCCATGAATCCGTGGTCGAGGAACAGCGAGAAGGTGAATTGGCGGTACTCATAGCTGAGTCCCACGATGGCGCCGATGTCCAGACGGTTGATGTGGCTGAACACATCGCGGTCGGTCGGCGTTCCGTTGAGGCTGACGTCATAGTTGGCGCTGGCGGCCGGATTGCCGGGCGTCACTTTCCTGTCGGCATAGCTGCCGAAAAGGCCCACATTGAAGGTCGGTCCCAGGTAGAAGCCCACCACGTGACCGGCCTGACGGATAGGCAATTCCATGTGTACGCCCGCCAGAATGGGGATCTGGGCGTACCAGGCATGATAGTATCCGGTGCGGATCATCAGGTCGTTCTCGTGCTCCCTCATCTCCTCGAAGTTGCTGCCGCGACGGACGATGTTCAGGCCTGTCTGCAGGTAGAAGATCTCGGCCAGCATGCTCTCACTCTGGCCAAATACGTAATTGACGTAACCGCCGACATTGAGGCCCAACACGGGCGCCTTGGTGGCCAGGTCGTCTTCAATGGTGGCCACACCGACTCCCAGCTTCACGCCGTAGTCGCTGAACTGCGCCTGAGCCTTAGTGCCCATCAAACCCATCAGGCCCATCAAGCCCAATAAAACTATCTTTTTCATATATTTCTTATTTTTCATTTGTCTTATCTCCTTACCTCCTATACTCCTTATCTCCTCAACTCCTTATCTCCCAATCTACAGCTTCCTCATAATGAAGTCCGTCATCAGCTGGTAGAGGTTCAGCCGCGTATTGCCTGTGGCGTCGTAAATCGAGTGGTTCTTGTTGGGATAAATCCTGAACTCGAACTGTTTGCCGGCATTCTCCAGCTTCTCCACCATCTCGGCCGAGTTCTGGAAGTGCACGTTGTCGTCGCCGGTGCCGTGAATGAGCAGGTAGTTGCCTTTCAGGCGGTCAGCGAAGTTCAGCGGCGAGTTCTCGTCGTAACCCTTGGCGTTGTCTTTCGGCAACCCCAGGAAGCGCTCGGTATAGATGTTGTCGTAGTAGCGCCAGTTCATCACCGGAGCCACCGCGATGGCCATCTTGAACACATCGTTGCCTTTCAGCAGGCTCAGCGTCGAGAGGTAGCCGCCGAAGCTCCAACCCCAGATGCCGATGCGCTCTTTATCCACCCAGCTCTGCTCTCCCAGCCAGCGGGCGGCCTCGATGGCGTCCTCGCATTCCATGCGGCCGAGGTCCTTGTAGGTCTGTTTCTTAAACTGTGCACCACGTCCACCGGTACCGCGTCCGTCGAAGCACATCACCACATAGCCCTTCTCCGCCAGCATGTGGTACCAGTAATAATCCGAGTAGCCGTAGCTGTTGCTCACCTGCTGGTTGCCGGGTCCGCCATAGACGTAGATAAGCACGGGGTAGCGCTTGTTGGCGTTGACGTCGGCAGGCTTGATGGTGTAGTAGTTCAGCTCGGTGCCGGTTGAGGTGGTGAAGGTGCCGAACTGCTTGTGGCTGGTGCCGTAGTCGGACATCTTCTTTTGCAGGTCAGCGTTGTCCTGCAGCAC